>NZ_JAMYQI010000026.1:0-35937 GCF_040320805.1 Mesorhizobium sp. M0615
GCCGGCCCGCGTCTCCCAGTCCCGGTCGCGGTAGCCATTGCGCTGGGCGAGCCGCAGCGGGTTCTTCTCGCCATAGCTGGCGCCGATGGCCGCGCCCACCTCCATTTCCATCAGTCGCTCGGCGGCAAAGCCGATCATCTCCCGCAGCAGATCGGCATCCGGGGTCTTCTCCACGAGCCTGCGCAGGTTCATCATGTCGTCGGTCATCGGTGGTCCTTCCGAAATGGGTTGGCGTCAACAACCAAACCCTACCGGAAAGCGCCGATGACCACCCACACGCCGCTCGCTCGCTACAGCGATACTAACGGCGCGCTCGTGAGCGGCTCGCTACCGCCGAGCTACACCACCTGATGGGACACGACCGGAGCGTTCCCTTGCTTGAAAGGCGAAACGGAGCGCACAGCGGGATTGTTCAGCCGGCGAACAATTCCTCGTAGCCAGTTGTGACCATCCAATTCGCACGATCGACATGACTACGAAGAGCCTTCCTGGCGCGCTCCGGTTCGCGTGTTACATCGATTCCAAGGATCAGCTGGGCCATATCTTCATCGCTCGCGTTATCGGCGGAGGCATCTAGGAGCCGCATATAAGTCGTGAAATGCGCTTTATCGTATGCCGTGAGGCTGTCCGACCAGTGCACTTCGTCGGCAATTGGCGTGCTCGATTTAGGCTGTAACATCGCTGGTTATATCTCCGGAAAACGGCCTCCGCGAAGCCCTCCGCCAGCGGATTTAGATGCCCGATGTGGATTACATATTATAGTTGATAAACTCAAGCCGCGTAATCCGCTGGCTGTCGTGCATGGATATGCGCAGGTTGGTCGGACGTAATGTGCAGAGGATCAGGCTAAGGAAGCGTCTGACGCAGGAGCAGCTTGCCGAGATTTCCGGGTTCAGCCAGCAGTACATCAGCGGCTTGGAGAAGGGCCGAAGAAATCCGACGATCATCACGATCTATGAACTGGCATTGGCCCTCGGCGTCAGCCACACGGATCTGGTTCGGCCCGACAAACAGGCCTGACGCACCCACTTCCATAATTGCTACTGGCCCGCGCGCCTGACGGCGCGGGCCGGCTGCTCGTGAACCGCGCCCGGTCTTCTTCGGCAGGCTTCAGGGATCTTGCCCGGTTCGGCTTCGCGCCCCTGGCGCGGGGCAGCCTGTCGGCTGCTACTGGCAAGTACCTGGTCGGGTGCAGGCGGGGACGCCCACTCTTAACAACGGCTTCTTCAAGTATACCGAACAATCGGCTGCTATGCGTTGGATGGTCATCGCATGAAGTTGATCAGAACATTCCTCCGATTCGGACACCTCCCCGCCCAAGGGTTACAAGGCCACACCCTTCTAATCGATCCGGGTCGACTCGCCGTGCACGGCCAGCGTGGAGAGGGCGCCCGAGGCGCCCTTCATTTCAGATCGGCTGTCAGCAAGGGTCGCCTTCGCGTTGCGTATCAGAAGCGGTAGGTGACACCTGCGCCTATCAACCACGGATCGAGCGCAGCCTTCCCCGTCAGCTTCGCGCCGTCGACCGTGACGTCAAAGTCTGGCTTGAGGAAAAGCTTCTTCACGTCGAAGTTGACGCCCCAGTGCTGATCCACCATGTAGTCGAACCCGACCTGCAGCGCGGCGCCGAACGTGTTCCTAACCTTGAGAGCGTCGGCGCTGCCGACATCCTGGTTATAAAATATCGTGTAGTTCACGCCGGCACCAACATAGGGCTTGAAAGCGCCGAAACTGGTAACATAATACTGCAATGTGAGCGTAGGCGGAAGCATCCAAACCTTGCCGATCTTGCCCAGCCCGCCGATCGCTCCTTGGCCCCCGATGTTTGCATAGGTGGTGCCGAGTATGAGCTCGGCGGCGATGTTGTCCGTGAAGAAATAGGAGATATCGAGTTCCGGCGTCCCCGTGTTCGAATAGGAAAGATCGGAGCCGGGCACCGCTTTGACGTAGCCCGAGTCCTCAGTGACGACCCCCAACCCACGCAGGCGGATCTGCCAAGGGCTTGGTGCTTCCGTGACCGAGGCTCCCGCCTGCGGGACGCTCCCGGCTTGCGCTAGGTCCGCCGCGACGGCCTGCTGTCCCATCACCATGAGGAAAACGGCCGCTGTTACTCCCCGTGCCGCGCGCATTTGGTTTCTCGCCATAATATTCTCTCCTTGCTTTTTAGAAATGATGCACTGAACTACGAAAATTCTTGTTCGAATTGCGTGATTGGCGGAGCGCTCATGCGCAGTTTGCGTGGGACCGCGCCTCCATTATTTGCGCCGTGCTCGCAATCACCGACCTGTACTCACTTAGAAGTAAGCGGGATAACCAAAGGCCTGCAGCTTGCGGCCGTCTTACGCGCGTGACCTGGGTGGGACGCGGTCGTGCCGCTTCGTGGTGGCGAGCAGGATCGGCGGATAGGCGGCAAGGGTGGTCCCGGCGCCATAGTAGTGTGGATTTCCGGGCATCTTGCCAGAATTGTAAAGGTACTGACCGCGGCGCCTGATCACGGGAACCTTGTCAGGACGATCGAAGATCGCTGTCAGGGCCTCGTGGTCGCGATCGAACTGTGTTCCACCGAAGTGCCTCAGGGTCCTGGCAGACTGGCTGGCGGCCCAGGCAAGTGTCTGTTCTCCTTCTACATCTTCGAGCCAAAGATGGGGATCATCGTACGGAGCATTCAGCGTTGGGCGGAAATCGAATACGGTCATGTCCGGATAACGTGAAGAATGATGTCGACTGGAAAACAGCCGCAACGTCCTGTCGGCTCGGAAAGTCCAGTTTTCGCGGCTGCGACCGCATGTTCGGCGAGCTTGATCATAGCATGATTTCTCCTCAGTCCTTGCCGCAGCGCGTTTGGGGATAGCCTTGCACGTGTCGTGCCAAACGTGAAAATCATTTCACAACAACGACATGGCTCTGATTGCGGTGTGTCTCATGTCCGACTTTGTCGAAGACCCGACAACGAGTGCAGCTGTGACCGCCTGATAGAACCTCCTGTGCGAGCTCGGTGGGCACGGCGGAATAGCAATGAAGCTCACCGCGAAACTGGCCGAGCTTCGGATCGACATCGGCGACGGGGCGATCGACGACCACTACGTCGCTGGTGTCGTGCGCGGCACAACCTGATGACTCCGCGGCGGCGATCATCGAATAACTGCGTTTACGACGGCTCCATCCTGGCCGACCGGTGGGCGCGCAAAAGACTGCTGTGCGGCCTCATCCCTCCGCCTGGATTGAGTCGCAGGGACGGAATGGGTCGTGCTTTTGGAACCGGCAGAGTGGTCAGAACGCAATTCTCCTTCCCGCAATCTTTGCAGAGATTCGACAATCCAGCTGGTGAAGGTCCCAGATCGCGCAATCATAGATGCGCTCAGGTCTGGGCATGCGCCCATCCGCAACCATGTCATCAAGAGCATCGATCCGACACCAACACAGGCTTCCTCATGAGAGAGGCGTCGCGGCGGACATGAGATTGCGTCACTCTTCATGATCGCCGCCTCCGAGGATGTCGGGATCGAGCCAGTGCAACGGCACGATAGGGCGAAGGATTTGGCAGCTCTTGCAACTGCCGACCTCGAGGGAGACGGCATATCGCGATCTGCCCGGCAGAGACACCAGTTTATGCACTGTGCGTTCATGATGCTGGTCTCCATGAGAACTATTCTGGTGCAGAAGGTGCCCGATTAGCTATTCGGAAAAAGGCGACATCCGAAGTGCAAATCGGGCGCCGCCCTGAAGCGTCCCCCTCAATGTCGGATTTCGGACAGGATCGTAAATCCGCCAACTCATTGTTTAATAAAGTTTCCTTCTCTGGCATGGCCCATGCATGGGACTCTGCGAACCCATCAGCGAGACGTCGTCCATGATCATGCGCACCAAAAATGCCGTCGCCGTAGTGAACACCGCCCTCTCGCCTGCCATCAAGCCGCCGAAAGGCCGGGGCGTCATCGTCGGCCGGCGATTGCGCCGGCTTCAAACACCCTAATCGGCCTGCAAAGCGTCTCGTGTGACGGCGACGCGGGCATCCAGACGAACGGAAAGACATACTTCGTTGCCCCACGTCGCCGGCCTGACCCCTCGATTTCACCGCGCTGGAATGCTCCGGTCTACATTCGACGACGCGAACGCGCTGGACAAATTCTCGCAAACCCCGGTCGGGACCGGTGCTCCGAACGCCCGCGGGGGGCCCAATGACTGTGGCCGATATTCGCCGCGAACAAGCCGCCTAGTGGGAAGACTCTATAGGAGGAAGCAGTGGAATTGTCTTGCGTTGGGATCGGTGCTGGCCCGTCCAATTTGAGCCTTGCGTGTCAGCTACACGAGCAAGTTGGGAAAGGGGCGGTGTTCCTGGATCGGCAGGTCGACTTCCGCTGGCATCCAGGCAGTGCATTCGATTCCTCGAAGCTCCAGGTCAGCCACTTCAAGGACCTGGTCACTCTAGTGAATCCGCGATCAGCCTACACGTTCGTAAACTTCCTGCACGAGAACGGGCGTCTGTATCATTTCCTGAACGCACAGTTCGAAGCCGTGCTCAGAGTGGAGTTCGAACAATACCTGAGCTGGGTCTTCCACAGGAACCCACTTGTGCGTGGCGGCGAGACAGTGCGCGAAATCCGCTTTGACGGCGAGTTTCGGGTGCGGACGGATAAGGCGGTTCTCGCCGCCAGAGACGTCGTGGTCGGCATTGGCAAGCAGGCGCAAATTCCGCCTCAGTTCCAGGGCTGGACTGGACGCAACCTGTTCCACACATCTGTTTTACTGCACATCCACCCTGAGGTGCGGAGAAAGCATGTCTGCGTGGTCGGCGGAGGACAATCGGGAGCCGAGGTGATGTTGCATCTTATCGGCCTGCCGAAAGAACGGCGGCCTGCCTCGATCACTTGGGTCTCGCAGCGCGAAAACTATCTGCCTCTGGACAACAGCCCGTTCACAAACGAGTTGTTCATGCCCTGCTTTTCGGATCGTTTCGCGGCGATGAGCGAGTCGCAGCGTAAGCTGCTGCTGCGGCGTTTCGTGCTTGCCTCAGACGGAATTTCGGAAAGCACGTTGCGCGCGATCTATCAGGCGCTCTACCGCCACGCATTTTTCGAGCCAACCCGATCCGACATCACACTGCGGCCGGGCTGCACCGTCTCGCATTGCATCAACGCCGGCGCGGGTCACAGGCTGACCCTGCAGCACGGCATGGTCGAGCTCGAAGAAGTCGCGGCTGACATCGTCATCCTGGCCACCGGTTACGAGAACGCGATCCCAGACTTCTTGGAACCCATCGCGCACCGGCTGGAGCATATCGACAATGAATTAGCTATTCGCGAGGACTTTTCGGTGAGCTGGGACGGACCGCGTGACAGACGCATCTTCGTACAAAACGCGAGCCTCGGGCAGCGCGGCCTGGCCGATCCGAACCTAAGCCTGCTGGCCTGGCGCGCGCGCCGCATCCTCGATAGCCTTCTTGGGCGCGCGCCATGCGCGAACCCCGAGCATCCTGGCTTCATCAGCCATACCTCGATCGAGAACTGGCCCGCCCCCGTAGCCGAAGAAATGGGCAGCGGGATATGACTCGTAAACTTCTGGTCATCGGCGGTGGCATCCTGGGAATGATGTCCGCCTCCGCTGCGAAGGCCGGAGGCTTCTCCGAAATCATCGAGACCGAACAAGTTCTTGGACCAAGCGGCGCATCGCATTATTCTGGGGGCGTTCATTTCCCCTACGGTTGTCAAGACCGTACCAGGTCGCTCACTCGAAAGAGCGCCGTGGTCTTGCCGGCCATGGCTGGGTCGGCGGTCAGCGGATGGTGCCGGCCTTTAGCGATGCGCGTCGCGGCTGGACCGGGTGAACCGATTGATCCGGCCCAGTTTACCGAACCCCTGGACCCGGCTGAGCCTGACATAGGAAGTCTCGCGCCGAGCTTCTGCGGACAAAATCCGTCGGAGCGGAACGCACTTAGCATCGCCGTCCCACATGCATGGGACCGTCTCCGTGGACCCGCAACTTGCACAGCGCCCGACTGCCCTAATTGGGATGTCCGACCAACCAGTCTTTCCAAAAGGAGGCCTTTCGCATGTTGACTGATACACAACGAGACAAGTGGCAGAAAGACGGATACGTAAGGCTTGAAAGCTTCTTTGCGCCAGCGGCTCAGGAAGATATCTCCAATTTTGTCGAAGATGTGTCATGCTGGGATGTTAGCGATGATAAATGGCTTATGTGGTTCGAGAAGACGACGGACAATCGAAAGATCATATCCAAGATCGAGAATTTTCTCGACTTCCATGATCCATTGCGTCGTTTGCTCTTAGAAGATCAGCGCATAAAGTCAGCAGTCGATGATTTGCTTGGCGAAGATTCGCGCAGGCTCAAGGAATTGCTGATTTTCCACTACCCCGACAGCGGCGGCTATCTCCCGCATCAGGACATTTATCACATTCCACACAAACTCCCCGACCGGATGGTCCATGCGGTGGTTGCCGTAGGCATCGACGACTCCGACCCGGAAAACGGCGGGCTTTTCTTCAGCCTCGGCAACCACAAGAAGGGGGTGTTCCCCATGGATGCCGGTGGGGTGATCGATCCTCAAGTCGCCGAAACGTTCTCCTGGGAACCCGTAGTATGGAAGGCTGGCGACATCTTCATCTTCGACGATTACGCGCCGCACTACTCACGACCGAACAAAAGCAACCGTTCTCGGCGGACACTCTACTTGGTGTTCCAGCGTGCCTCAACCGGTGGGCCGACCCGCGCTGAATATAACGTGCTTAAGCGCGCCCTTAACCCGCCCGAGGGCAAAGTGGCCGATCTCGACAATCTCAAGCCCCCAAATGGCATCTTCTATCGCGATTGAGCTCACGCAGCCAGGCGGAGGCATGCACACGAAACTGATCGACCGCTCAAAAAATGCGCGGACGGTATGGCGGTCTGATTTGCGGGCTCGTGGAGCATCGGACGCTTTGGCACGTGGATTGTGGAGGGGTCACAGGCGGCCTTCTGTGTGCCTACAGCCCGACCTAGCGCCCCCCTTGGTCGCCCGCCTGCCGGCCCAGAGCTGCACTATCCTGGCCGGGCCGCCAACGGGTCGGGCTGCCGTTTCTCTCCATGAAGTGCACTTGAGGCTGTTCGTCGGCAGCCGAAGGTCCGTCCCACTCTTCAACAGCTTAGGTTCGTTGTCATGCGCAAATACACGTTTTCTCGAACGGAGCTGTCGCGAGCGTTCGGTATCGACACAGCCACGCTTGGAACGGGCAGTGCTCGCACGGGGTTTTCGTTCGGAAAGGTTGGACCCGGGGTCACATCCGAGCCCCATCGGCACGACGAAATCGAGGCCTTCGTGGTCCTGTCTGGTGCGGGCAAGGTCACCACCGACCTTGGGGAAATCTCGGTCGGGGCCGGCGACGTCGTTCTGTTCCATCCTTTTGAAGCGCATGTGCTGCGCAATGACGGGAACAAAGACCTGGATTTCGTCGATGTCTACTGGCGGGACGGCGAGGCCGCCCTTGATGCCGCTGCAAAGACCACGGCTCCACGCGGGCCGACCTTCGTCTTCTCCGCGCCACCAACGCCAAATGGCGATCTGCATCTGGGGCATCTTTCTGGCCCCTATTTCGGCGCTGACGTCTATACCCGTTTCCTGCGCATGAAAGGAGTCGAGGCGTATCACCTGACCGGAAGCGACGATTACCAGAGCTACGTCGCGACACGCGCCGCTACCGATCAATGGACGCCTGCAAACGTGGCGCGCTACTATTCCGACGAGATTCGCGCCACGCTCGCACTTCTCGATTGTGACGTCCACAGCTTCCAAGCCACAATGGGCGATGACGGTTACCGCGAATTTCAAGCCGCGTGTTTCCGAACTCTTCTGAGCAGCACGGCGGTAGATCTGCGCCAGAGCCCCGCGCTTTTCGATGCTGTGACAGGCCACTATCTTTATGAGCCGGATGTTAGAGGCCTCTGCCCCGATTGCGGCGGCTCCGCCGCTGGCAACATCTGCGAGGAATGCGGCGCCCCAAACCTTTGCCACGACTTGGGTGCAGCGCGGTCACGGCAGTCTGCCGAAGCGCCGCTGGTCGGCTCCCTCCGCCGTCCGGAACTTGCCCTGGACCGCTGCTACGACCTTATCGACCGGCATCTAAGGGCATCAGGCGTCCCGCTACGCATCTTGGATCTCTTCGCGCGCCTACGCCAACGCGGCGGATTTTCAGTACCCATTACCCACCCCTCGGACTGGGGCCTGCCGGCCGAAGGGTTCCCGGGGCAAGTGATCTGGGTCTGGCCGGAGATGGCCTTCGGTTTTCTTTACAACATCCAGGCGCTCGGCCGCTCGCTGGGTCGCGACTGGAATGCGGAGATGCCCGGCAGCGACTGGCAGATTGTCCATTTCTTCGGCTTCGACAATTCGTTCTACCACGCGCTACTCTACCCCGCTCTTTACGCCGAGGTCTTCTCCCAGTGGACGCCGCGCATCCACTATCACGTAAACGAGTTCTACCTGCTCGACGGCAAGAAGTTTTCAACCAGCTGCCGCCACGCGGTCTGGGGCAAGGACGTTCTGAGCCCAAAGACAGTCGACGTCGTGCGCCTCCATTTGGGCCTGACACGCCCGGAAGGGGAGCGGACGGATTTCACGCTGGACGGGCTGCGCCGCACCGAGAAGGAGGTCTTCCAAGGGATTTGGCTGAACTGGCTTGATGCGTTGGACCAGGAAATCAAGCAGGATTTTGCCGGCCATGTACCCGATGCAGGCGACTGGAGCCCAGTCGACCGCGCCTTCTTTGCTCGGATAGAGATCTATCGCGCGGCGATGGAGCGGGCATATTCGGACGAAGGCTTCTCGGTCCGGCGCGCGGCCGCTCAGGCCTGCGATTTCGTGCGCGATTGCGTGATCTACCGTCGGGCGCGAGACTATGCGGCTGCGCGATGTTTCTACCCCGCCCGCAATCGAACTTCGCTAGCCCTTCAGACGACGGCCGCTGCGATCATTGCACCGACAGTCGCTCCGCTGATGCCCCGATTCGCCAGAACGCTGGCGCGAGGCATCGATGGCGTCTCAACCGAAACATGGCCCCGGTCCGTCCAGCGCCTCGCACCCGGGACGCGCTTTGATCTCAGACCCGTGTTGGTGTTCTACGCCAAGTCCGGCAATCCTCACCTCGATGAGGAGGAAGCACTATGAGCCCAAAGGTGCACCAGTGAGCTGTCCCAATCTCGACCAGATCTGCGCGGCAACCAAAGCCGACCATGCCAAATATGCTGTCACTGGGGCGACCTGAACCAGCGCGTCGTCGACAACCCTGGCCCGCGGCTTCGAGGACCGCTCGGCCGGTCGCTTCCCAGCCCTTGCTGTTCGTGCCGCAATGCCGTGAGGGCTCGACTGCGCTGACCAACCTCTGCTGCATCGGGATTCCGTCCTCCAGCGGGTCAAGGCTGTCATGCGATTCGACCCGCTTGGTCAACCTGGCGCCTGGAGCGTGCGCCGATCACCAATGTGAACGCGAATGCCTGCGTGATGATATCTTCTATTCTGTCCGAGACTGTACCGGCGCGGCATTCAGCCGAAGAACAACTGAACTGACAATCGGAATGTAGCAGCTTCAAATTTGGGTCCGAAACCGGTATTGCTCACAACCAGCGTTCACGATCCAGCATGGTGCACAAGCTTCCAATCAGACCCGCGCAACGCACAGCCCTTCGCCTGAAGTATTCGGCGAGGGCTGCCAAATCGCAAGCGTATCCTCCTTAACATTCACGAGGTCTTCGCCGAAAATGCAGACGCTTGTCGCGGGAGAGATAGATGCCTAAATTATTAGGGTGCTCCTCAGGATTGCGTGTTTGCTCCGGTATGACGGCCCTAATCGAGGAGCGATTCTACAATTTACATGTTTGGGGATCGCTCACTAGGTACTCGGCCTGTGACCCTGCAAGTCGATGCTTCAGATGCCGCCCATGCAGAGATATTTCATTTCGAGGTAGTCCTCGAGGCCATGGCGGGAACCCTCCCGCCCGATTCCGGACTGTTTTATCCCACCGAACGGCGCCGCTTCCGAAGACATCCGGCCGGTATTTACCCCGACCATTCCATATTCCAAGGCCTCGGCGACACGCCAGACACGCTTCAGGTTAGAGGCATAAAAATAGGCCGCGAGGCCGTAGATCGTTTCATTGGCATCACGCACGACCTGATCGGCATCTTTGAAGTGAATAATCGGTGCGAGCGGCCCGAATGTCTCTTCGCGCGCGACGGTCATCTCGCTGGTGACACCGGTCAGGACCGTTGGTTGGAAAAACGTGCCATTCGTGCCGATGCGTTTGCCCCCGCATCGAATCGCGCCGCCTTTAGCTACGGCATCGGCAATATGGGATTCAATCTTGGCCAAAGCCTTCTTGTCGATGAGAGGCCCGATGTCCACTCTGCGCGCGAATCCGTCACCAACTTGAAGTTGGCGAGCCCGTTCAACGAATTTCTCGACGAACTCGTCGTGAACGCCCGACTGGACGTAAAGGCGGTTCGCTGAAACGCAGGTCTGGCCGGCATTGCGGTACTTCGCCTGGATCGCACCGTCTACCGCGGCATCGATATCGGCGTCATCGAAGACGATGAAAGGTGCATTGCCGCCGAGCTCTAGGCTGACTTTTTTGATCTGGGCCGAGCACTGGCGCATGAGTAGGCGCCCGATCTCAGTAGACCCGGTGAAGCTGATCTTGCGGACCTTGGGATTTGTGCAAAGTTCGCGGCCGACCGCGTCAGCTTCGGATGCATAGATCAGATTGACGACGCCTTCGGGAAAGCCTGCCTGATGGGCGAGGGCGAACATTGCTCCAGCCACGAGCGGCGTCTGTTCAGCGGGCTTGAGGACGATCGTGCAGCCCGCCGCCAAGGCTGGGGAGATTTTGCGCGCCACCATCGAGGCCGGGAAATTCCATGGCGTTATCGTGCCGACGAGCCCGATGGGCTGCTTGATCACCAGCATTCGGCGGTCGGCCGATGGTGCGGAGATCGTCTCGCCATAGACCCGATTTGCCTCCTCGGCATACCATTGCAGATACGCCGCAGCATGCGATATCTCCGATTTGGCTTCCGCAAGCGGCTTGCCCATCTCCGCAGTAAGAATTGCAGCGAGATCGTCGGCGTGGTCGATGATCAACTGATGCCATCGCCATAGAACGTCGCTGCGCTCACGTGCGGTAAACCCTGCCCATCGAGGCTGCGCGACATAGGCCTTGTCGATCGCAGCGCATGTCTCCTCGACACCCATATCGGGTAGTTCTGCCAGCACTTCGCCGGTCGACGGGTTGAGAACCTCAAATGTCTGCTCGCCCATCCGCGTGCCAAGTGCCGGCAGGCGATCGATGGGTCCAAACAGGTCAGGGGATCGCAGGTGACGGATCATCGGCGGGCACAGGGGCAATACCGGATTCCTCCTCAACGCAGCAGGTGTATATAGCAGGTGGGGTGTTTATTCCGGACGTAAAGGTTCCTTATAGGGCCTCGGCCATACAGCTAGCAGACCACGGTACCCAAGTGGGAGGGAGACGCTACAAGACGCCTAGCGGTTCTACTAGTCGGGCTCGACCGGTCGGTTGCGCGGTGGCAGATCCGGCCCGCGCAACCTTGCCATAGGTCTTCGCGGCCAGCGCCTTCACCGTCTCAGGCTCTGCGTCGCCGGCCACCACCAGCACGGCGTTGTTCGGTCGGCGGTATTCGTTGCACATCGTGAACCGATCGGTGCCGTTCAGCTTCTTCATCTCCTGCGTCCAGCCGTTCACCGGAATGCGGTAGGGCTGATTCGGCCGCAACGTCGCGTTGACCTCCTCGTCCACCAGACTTGAGGGTCCGTCTCTCTGCGCCAACGGCGCTCCTCCAGGATCACGTTTCGCTCGGTCTCGATATCATCGTCGTTGAGAATGAGGTTGAACATGCCATCGGCCTCGAAGCCCATCATCTCGCCCAAAGCGATTTATAGGCAATGAGGGCGGTATTGTAGCCGCTGTCTGAGACGGCTCCGTCGAACTCGCTGTCGGCGCGGTTGGGCGTCGCCCTAAAGATCAGACGCTCGAGGGAAGGGGCAAGGTCGGGTTTGCCCGGTGGCTCGTCGGCGCTGCGGACCTTGTGCCAGATCATATGAGTGACGATTTGCGCGGAGTCATGTCGACTGTTCCATGCCATCATCGAGCAGGAAATCCGTAATCTTGCAGCCGTCGGTGGCGGCCAGAGCCGGAGCGGTCGTCGCCAGGGCCAGGGCGGTGGCAGTGAATGCCTTGCGCAGCCAGGGGGCGATCGATGGCTCCGGTTGGAAAGGCAAGTTTCGAGGCAGTGATTTGTTCCTCATTTTCCTGAACGGGCTGCGTCTTCGATCTCGGCGGGCAGGCCGAGCCAGATGAATCATGCGGCCAAGGCTCACTCGAGCCTCATCTTGGGATGAGCCCAGGAGACCGGCGGCGGTGTTCATGGGGGGATGGTCATTGGAGGGATTTTCCTTGATCCGCGACGCCTTGCGGACGACCACGCATGCACCGTGCCAGATCAGAAAACATTCGAGGCATGTGGACAAGTCAGTCTGACATGTTGTGCATCCGACATTGTGGGCCATCGAACAGGGCTGAAGGCGACGCGAGCACGGCTGAGAATATCTTCTTCATTGGAAGACGATTGGGCGCGCTGCTGGGGAAGGGGGACGGGATGCGCTTCGAAGGCCGCTGCACCGACGGTCAGAATTGAAATGTTGTCGCTCCAGCGGACCGATGTCCTCGACAGTCAGACCGGGCGGTGCTGAAGGGTAGAGGCGTGAGCAGCGTAGCTAAGTGGGCGCCGACCCAGCTCGCGCGCGAAGACGGACCTGAAAAAAACGGCGGGTGGCGACATTCGCGAGGCGCTGGAAAACGAGGTCGTAGGACTGGGCGGGAAAAACGATGCCGTTGCTGTCTTCTGGCGTGATGGCCTGCCGCGAGGCGGTTGAACAGTGATGAGTTGCTGCGGAAAGGGGAGTGTTTTCGCGGGACCTTGGTCAAGGTAAGAAACAAACGTCGAGCTCGCCTTGGATGGGGGCATGCAGCACATTTGCCGCTGCAGGACAGCAGCACGGAAGCTGTCCGCGCTTGCCGTCGTCCATGGGAACCAAACAGCAGAATTTAGCGGTCGCGATTGATTTCATGTGCATAAAATACCGCCTGGTGCGCTCGGCTGCAAATGCACCCTGGCGAGTGGTCGCTTAGGTCAAGAGCATCGCGTGAGTAACAGCCTTACCTTGCTCAATCTGATGCGCGCTAACCGCCTCGCCGGATTGTGGAACTGCTCGCGGGTGGCTTCTACCACAAACAGCAAGGTCATGAAATCAAGCAGGAAGTCGTCAATCGCTTGGGCGATTGTTTCTGACTTGCCCTTGAACTGGTCCAGCAAAACGCGCGCGCTATCGATCGCTTCCACGCTGGTCGCATCGATCAACCCCTCGACCCTCTTGAAACAATCCAACTCGAAACTCCTTAAGGCGCTCCCAAGGTGTTATGCACGAAGGCAGCTCCGTGAACTACCCGGCCTTTTGACCTGGCGGCACGAGCAGCGGTCGGCCTTACGTCCCGCGCCTCCAAACACGAGCCATCGACGTGGCGCTGAGGAGCGTTGGAGGAAATTGGGCGCTTCCGGCCACGCTCGAGCGGTAGTATAGGACAGTGCTTGCTGGCGGCTACGCCCACAATGGAGTGCGCCAGCTGATCGGGGCTTAACAATTTTTCGCTTTTTGCTGCGCCCAACTCTCGGCTATGACTGGGACAGGCCTAATGGCCGCCCACGTGCATTGTAGAAGAAGGAACAAGTATATGACGACTGGAACGGTAAAATGGTTCAACAGCACCAAGGGGTTTGGATTTATCCAGCCCGACAATGGCGGTCCGGATGTTTTCGTCCACATTTCCGCTGTCGAACGCGCGGGCCTCTCGACCCTCGCTGACGGCCAGAAGATCAACTATGAGATCGAGCAGGACCGCCGCACTGGCAAGTCCTCAGCTGGCAGCCTGAGCAAAGCTGGTTGAAATTTCTCCTGCGAAGTCGCAAGAGTGGGCGTGTAGGCCCGGAAGTGCTCACTGCCGCTCGATAGGGACGAGCAAAAAGTGAGGGCAGCAGATTGCTGCATGGGTCGCGAATTCCTCATGAAACAAGTTGTTGGAAAGGAAGGCGGGGTCGGCCCCGCCTTTTTTATGCGACGCCCAGATTAAGCCGACGGCTGCAACGCTGCAGAAGGAATTTCAATTGCCGCAATCAAGCCGCGACCTTCTTGCGAGTTCGCTTCGTCGGCACCGGCGCTTCCGGCTCTCTCGGCGCTTTCGGTTTGCGGCCGAGCCCCATCGTTTTCGCCAGTGACGAACGCTTCGCGGCGTAGTTCGGCGCCACCATGGGATAATCCACCGGCAGGCCCCATTTGGCCCGATATTCACCCGGCGTCAGCCCATAGTGGGTCGACAGATGGCGCTTTAAAGATTTGAATTTCTTCCCGTCTTCAAGGGAGATGATGTAGTCCGGTGTCACCGACTTCCTGATCGGGACTGCAGGCGTAAGGGCAACCGGCTCTTGTGCAGAGATACCTCCGGCCGTCGCTCTCAGAGCCGCATGCACTTGGCCGATGAGGGCAGGGAGATCCCCCACCGGGATCGGATTGTTGGACACGTAGGCCGACACGACATCGGCGGCAAGCTCAATGAGGGTGTCGACGTTTTTTCCGGCTTCTTCTGTCATGAAACTCTCCAGGCGGTGAAACATAGTCAGCGAAGCGTCGCTTCATAGGGCCGGTTGCCGCTGAAAGCAACAATGTCTCTGACTGCGTTATTGCCAATGCTCGTCCAGAAGCGACATCGATGCGCCATATTTCGCGGCGTGACCGCTGAGCCACTCGTTGTTGGCGACCCTGCCGAGGTGCGTGGCGCGCGCCGCTCTAACTTAGCGCCGAAGTCGCTAGTAGCCTCGAGGCTAAGCGCGCTGTTTTTGTCTCGCTTTGCTTCTTTGGACTGTGAAATCGAGCGATAGTGGTCGGTTGATGGTGGGCGTCAGGGACGATGGAACAAACGTTCATTGGCAATGGCCAAAGTGATGTAAGTTCATCGCCGGTGAGCCGCTCTTGCAAAGGGGCTGGGAACCGCCGCTGATAAACCTAGGACATCAATGTATTTCGAGGCGTTTCTTAGCCGGTCCTGGAGAGGCGGCAATGGCTGCGGATGACACCTGTTCCACGATATCAAACAGCGCGGCGACCGGCAGCTTCTCGAATCTGGAGCGGCTTCTCGCAAGTTGGCGCCGCGCCGAGAGGCCGGGCAAGGACAGTGAGCCGCCTGCATCAATCATACGCATCAACCAGCCAGCGACGCGTCCTCATACAGAATGCCGCGACCGGCCGTGTGATCTCGCCGGTAGTCGCCGAGGCCCTCTGCATGAAGCCTCCGGATGTGCTGACGATCAACCAGGCCAGAAAGGTCGACGTCCTGAAGCAGGGATGACATGAGTTTGCCACTATGCGCAGGCTTGCCTTGCCCCTCCGCGGCATTTTGCGGGGCCTGTGAGTTGGGCAAGCTCGGCACTTCGATCGACTTGGCGTCACCCGGCTCATCGCCATCACGCGTTTCGGTCTGGTCCTACGCCGTGACGTTGACTCCGTTCGCGATGCCATTGAACTGCCGTGGAGAACGGCCGAGGCGGAAGGGCTGATCAACCGCCTGAAGACGATCAAACGTACCATTAGGCAGCGCCGGCTGCGAACTCCTTAGGCACGCATGCTGCCACTCAGCCGGCCTAATCACCACACGAAGCGAGGAAGAACCTGGTCAAGTGCAAAGCGACAATTGCCTCGACAGCAGGTCCCGGAAGGTTTATGCTGCCCGATGTTACCGCAATCCTGAATGGCGATTGAGTACCTTCACGAGTGAAGGGAGTGGAACTGCTTTGTCGGCCAAATTGTTGACGGAACGCCCGGCGCCCATTGTTGCTACATGTCTAGATTCTTGGGGCGTTTTGGATGATGCAATCCACCACCTCACTCCAAAGGGCAGTGGAATCTGGAACAATGTCGCTTTTGTACGCACGACATCCTTCGTGCCCGATTGGCATATTGTCTTTAACTCTGCTTCTCTTTTTGGGCTCCCTGTTGATATCGAGGCGAGCCCCAACAGGACAATTTTTGCAATCGGCGAACCGCCGACGAAAGCTCATCGTGCATTTCATGAAGGGCAGGGGAAAAATACTATCGTCCTGACGTCTGACGCAGAGCTGGTTGCTCGGCAGAATGCAGCTCGCCGATTCGTTTTGTCTCCACCGATCACTCGGTCTTGGTCTGTAAACAAGACATATGACCAACTTCTGGTCAGCGAAGTCATGGATAAGCCACTTCGGCTCTCATGGATTACCAGTAACATCTCCCTGCTTAAAGGACATCGGTATCGGCTGGCGTTTCTGGAACGGCTAAGAAAGGAGCTCGATTTTGACCTGTTCGGCCGAGGTTTTCGGCTGATTGGAGATAAATGGAACGCACTCGCACCTTATCGCTACAGTATAGCGTTCGAGAATACTCGTGCTGATTACTATTTTACAGAGAAGCTTATGGACTGCTTCGTCGCTGAAACAATGCCGATCTATTACGGCAGCCCGGCAATCACGAGGTTCTTCCCTTCGGACTCTATGGTTCTAATTGACCCAGAGGACAAGAACGTAATCCAAAAAATTCAAGAAATTATCAACTCAGACCTCTGGAAGGAACGTCGCGGCGCAATAAGAGAGGCGAAGCGGCTAGTCCTCGAGAAATACAATACGTTTGCCTATCTCGCGGGCTTCATCGAAAGCGTTCAGGATAAACCCTTACCGCCAGAAATTATACACATCGAATCGCCTGAAGTTGATTTTTCGATAGACGAATGAAGTACTCCAACGCTCGCTCCGCGTGCCCGGCGGTTGGTGGTCTCACGAGATCGGTGCGGAACGCCCGGCGGAGAATGCCTGCTGCGCAAACGGGCCGGCACGGGCGCACAAGGTCATGCGCCCCGGCTGCCGCTAATCAGACGAACTGGGGAAGGCCAGGAACGGAATTGAGGACCTCGTCCACGAGTTCGTCGCCGGCATGTTCCTTGGCGCAGGCGATCGTCTCGTTGGCGAGGGCGGCGATCTTTGCCATGCTGAGACCCTCACTCATCAATTGCTGCCCGAGCCCCATAAGGCCGCCACCCTCTGGGTCGTCCCCATGATACTTCGCTACTAATTCCGAAGCTCCCGGAATGGCCTCGATCATGCGCGCGCCGGGACCGTCGGCCGCGTGGCTCCGCAGGAAACCCAGCATTAACCCAACGGCCTTCTCTGCGACAGCCGGGCCGATGCCGGCACCAGTGGCGATGCGCGGTAAGATTTCTTCCATGCAGGGTCTCTCTCTCTTTGATTACGTTTACAAGGGGCCGGTCCGGCGCCCCGCGGCTTTGGCCGAACCACAATTGAACTCCACAAAATAGGCCAGCGGAGGTGCTATTGCGCCTAAAACCGCCTCTGTCAACGCAAGCTGCGTCGGACGTGCGTGTTTCCCAAACCGAAGATCATTCCAATTCACTTCATTACGCACTGGCAACCGCACAGTTTGCGGTGGCTCGCTTATGAGCCAATGCCCCGCGCCCGTCAAATGATGACGACAACATGGTCATCGCCTAGGATCTGTGGATCAAGGTGTGAGGCAGTTGCAGCGGGTGGACCTGCTCAAGCGCCGCGCCATCCTCGCGTGATGGGATGTTCGTAGAAGCGGAGCTATATGCCGGTGTGACGATCGATGAAGGCAGAACGGCTATTCCGCTACGACCTCCATACTGTCGCATAGACCGTCGCTGCTTAGGTATTGAAACCGCCATCGCTGGTGACATCACAATGTGCAGTCGGCGGGTGTCGACAAGGCCGATTCACGCAATCAGCAGGTCAGGAGGAACGAATGAACCCTGACGTTTCAGAAGCTCACTTTTCGCAAGGCGTGCAGCGCACATCGTGCAAGAGATTGCCAGTCTTGCGGATGCTGTCGACTTTCTCAACCTTGGCTGGAAGATCGCAGTGACCGAATCTACGAAGCCGCCCTCAGGGCGTGCTTTGATGCATAAAACCGGTTGCCAACCAGGGATACTCCTCCTCCCTGAAGTCCAATCGAGAAGAGCGATCACTTCCAAGAGGGTCCCAGCTCAGCTGCGAAAACAGGTGTGAGACCCCGTCCTCTCCCTCAAGCTGATCTAGCTCAGGGCGTTCATGAGCCGCAGATCGCATAATGGCTGCGTGGACGACGCAGGAAGACCAATTATGAAAATCCTATTCAGTACGATGGCTGTCACCTTGCTGGCACCCACCGCCTTTGCTGCGGATTGGATCCCCACCGACCTCAGAGATACGGCATTGGCCACCTTCACGGCTTTGCCATCCACCACGCCGACAGTCGCCAATAACCCGATCACCCCGGAAAAGATCGCTCTCGGCAAGGCACTGTTCTTCGATCCACGCGTCTCGGCGTCAGGCGTCTTGTCGTGCAATTCATGCCACAACCTGGCCACCGGCGGCGACGACAATCACGAAACCTCGATTGGCCATGGTTGGCAGAAGGGACAGCGCAACGCGCCGACTGTACTGAACGCTGTCTTCAATATCGCCCAGTTCTGGGATGGTCGTGCCGAAGACCTGAAGGCTCAGGCGAAGGGACCGGTCCAAGCCGGGATCGAAATGGCCAATACACCGGGCCAACTCATCGCCACTCTCAAGTCCATGCCGCAATATGTCGAGTGGTTCGATGCAGCTTTTCCGGCTGAAGCCGATCGGGTCACCTTCGACAACTTCGCCAAGGCGATCGAAGCCTTCGAGGCGACACTGGTCACACCTGCCCCGTTCGACAGCTTCCTGAATGGTGATGAGGTTGCCATGACTTCCGAACAGAAACAGGGCCTGGTGCTTTTCATGGACAAAGGCTGCTCGTCCTGCCATGCCGGCATCAACGTTGGTGGGCAAGCCTATTACCCATTCGGCCTCGTGGAACGGCCGAGCGCCGAAGTCCTGCCGGACAAAGACAAGGGCCGATTTGAGGTCACCAATGCAGCCGACGATTCCTATGTCTTCCGCGTGGCGCCGCTGCGCAACGTTGCACTCACCGCGCCATACTTTCATTCGGGCAAGGTTTGGGATCTGAAACAGGCCGTCGCCATTATGGGGACCACCCAGCTCGGCGTAGTACTGGCGGACGAAGAAGTTGACCTGCTTGTTGCCTTCCTCAACTCGCTGACCGGAGAGGCACCTGACGTCGCCTATCCCATCTTACCCTCAGAAACGGCGACAACGCCCCGGCCTGTAACGCAGATCTCAGGAAAATAAGGGCCAACTGGCTGCGGACTCGCAATCGAAAATGATTGGCGATTTTTACTTGGCGACACGAATTGCGACGTCCATCTCCGAATTGGCGGGACGCTAGCGATACCCGAACCCTGCCACCTCGCCCGTAGTCTGCGCGATCAACTGGGGGCGGACAGACGCAGCACCATATATTGTCGCTGCCTGAGCGAACGCGCCAAGCAGTCTACTTTGAGAAACGACGCGTGTCCGATTTGTTCGAGGCGCGGGGCCTGTATGTCCCCAAGGAACCGATATTATAGCGTAGTGCCACATTTATTTCTGCGGGATTAAGACACGTGCCGTAGGGAAATTGCACATTTGCGCCGAGTGGCTCATTTCCAAGAGTGTGATCGGTTTGGCATATTCCCGGCCGACATCCGCCAGCCGGCAACTCCCCACACGGTGAGGAAGAGAAGCCTCACGCCTGCACTTTCTGCCGGAGCGCGCGTGCTGCAGCGACCATGTTAATGAGGGCAGGGCGGACCTCCTCCCATTTGCGTGTTTTGAGGCCACAGTCCGGGTTTATCCACAGTTGGCCGTCGGACAGTCGCTCGCGGGCAAGCATGACTAAGTCCGAAATCTCGCCGACTTCCGGGACGCGTGGTGAGTGAATATCATAGACGCCAGGACCGATTTCGTTCGGATATTTGGAGCTCGTGAAGGCGTCCAACAGTTCCATCTTCGAGCGCGACGTCTCAATCGAAATGACATCCGCATCCATTCCAGCGATCGCGTGAATGATCTCGTTGAACTCCGAATAGCACATGTGGGTATGAATTTGAGTCGCGTCCTTTACACCCGTTGAAGCGATCCGGAAACATTCGACAGCCCAGTCGAGATAGACTTTCCAGTCAGATTGGCGCAGTGGCAATCCTTCGCGAAACGCGGCCTCATCGATCTGGACCATCCTTGCGCCGGATCTTTCGAGATCCGTCACTTCGTCGCGGATGGCGAGCGCGATCTGGCGGCAGGCTTCGGAGCGGGGTACGTCGTCGCGAACAAAAGACCAGTTGAGAATGGTGACTGGGCCTGTGAGCATTCCCTTCACGGGCTTTTCCGTAAGCGACTGGGCGAATTGCCACCAGCGCACTGTCATCGGATTGCGCCTCGATACGTCGCCGAAAATGATGGGGGGACGCACGTAGCGCGACCCATAGCTTTGTACCCAGGCATGCTGGGTGAGCGCGAAGCCGGACAACTGCTCGCCGAAATGCTGTACCATGTCGTTTCGCTCGAACTCACCATGCACCAGAACGTCCAGCCCGATCTCTTCCTGCCAGCGAATTGCAGCCTCGATCTCCTTCTTCAGGAACGTCTCATAGTCGACATAGCTCAGCTGGCCCTTCGCATGAGCGGCCCGCGCCTTGCGTACCTGCGGCGTCTGCGGGAAGGACCCGATGGTCGTCGTCGGGAACGGCGGCAGCCCGAGTGAGCCGGCCTGGACTCTGGAGCGCTCGCCAAAAGCGCTCTCTCGTCGCTTCGCGCTGTCCTCAATGCTAGCGATCCGCCCCTGAACAAGCGGGTCATGGATCCTCGTGGATGTCACGCGCGTGGCGGCAGCCTCGGCAGACGCTTTCAACGCGCCTGCCACCGCATCCCTGCCTTGGGACAGGGCCCGGGCCAGCAAGACCAGCTCGTCGGTCTTCTGGGCCGCGAAGGCGAGCCACGACCTGATGTCCGCGTCGAGTTCCGTCTCCATGCGCAGATCAATCGGCACATGCAGCATCGAGCAAGAAGGCGCGATCTCGACGCGGTCCAAGGGCCAGCGGGCGACGATCGGTTTGATGCGGTCGAGAATGGCGGGCAGGTTCGCACGCCAGACGTTGCGGCCATCGATCAAGCCAAGCGAGAGCACCAGATCCTTCGGAGCGAGCCGAGCCACCGTTTCCAGCTGCTCGGGAGCGCGCACGAGATCAATATGCAGGCCGGCCAAGGGCAGAGAAATCGCGGTTTCGAGATTGTCTCCCAGCGACCCGAAATATGTAGCCAGCATGATCTTCAGCTCGGGCGCGGCTTTCGACAGCTGGCCATAGGCGAATTCGAACGCAGCTCGTTCGTTCGGGTTCAGATCGAGGACAAGCGCTGGCTCATCGATCTGCACCCAGTCGGCTCCCGACAGCTTCAGCCTCTCCAGAAGCTGCTCGTAAACCGGCAGCAGCCGCGGTAGGAGCGCGATGGGACCGAACCCCTCGGCAGGCGATTTCGCCAGCTTGAGGAAGGTGATGGGTCCAAGGATGACTGGGCGTGTGTGAATGCCGAGAGCTTTAGCCTCGAGGAAGTAATCGACCGGCTTCGATGACGAGAGGGCGAACGTCTGATCATCATCGAGTTCCGGCACAATGTAGTGGTAGTTGGTGTCAAACCACTTGGTCATTTCCATCGCGGTTACACCAGGTCCATGAGCCTCCTCCTGGTAACCAGCGTGTCCACAATCCTCCGTCTGACCCTGGTTGCCGCGCGCCATTGCGAAGTAGATGTCAAGTGGGACCTCGCCGCTATTCCAGCCGTAACGGGATGGAACGGCCCCGACCATGGCTGCGGTGTCGAGCACATGGTCGTAAAGCGAGAAGTCGTTCGACGGGATTTTCGACACGCCGCGATCGCGCTGCTCTTCCCAGCTAGCGGCACGGAGCGCCTTCGACGTCGTGAGAAGGTCGCCAGCGGACGATGTTCCGGACCAGTAGCTTTCAAGCGCGAATTTCAGTTCTCGCCGACGACCGAAGCGCGGCACGCCGAGCGTTGCTACAGGAATTTGCTGAGAGACAGTCATGTCATACCCCGATGATTGGGGCGTCGGTGACAAGGAAGGCGCTAGCAGGCCGGCATCAACGCCGGGTTGCAGCGGCCACCGAGACACCCCGCCCGTGGACGTAATTCGCGTGGCAGGTCTCCTGGCTCGCGGGGTCATAGCCTCTACCCGTCTTCCTGAGGGTATTCGCCTCAGTGACGTGATTGGGGTTGGCTCGCCGCTAACAGTTGCGGGGGCAGCGCCGGCATCGCACCGGCTTCCCTCTTAGCTCCGCTGCGGCAGCGCCGCACGCGAGAACCACGACACGCAGACAATCACAGCAGTTCGCTCTTTTGTCAATGACGCATAACGAAATGTTTATGTCGTTATGTGATCGCGCTTTTACGCCTTTGTCTAGCATTGTGAAATATTCAGTCTGCTGCCCGCATTCGGCATCGTGGGACGTGATCGCAAGTCAAGTCCGACGGACGCCGCGAGTTCTCCGTTACCTCAGGACCCTTACTGGCCTTCCCCAAGCTGAGCTTCTGGAAAATGCTGGTGACGATCTGGATGACGGTGAATGCCGTCATGGCAAGCACGCCTTGCACCGCTCCTCCAGCGAGCTTCACGGCAGCAGCATGGGTCAGTTCTCCGAAGCGAATGGCTGTCGCTATCAGCGAGCTTTGACACAGTTCCGCCACTGCGGTCATCGCGTCAGTAGGGCGGCTGGTTAGTTGCCGGCGCATCTACAGCAACCCAGCCCCTTCCGCCTCGCGGCGCAAATTCTGCCTTGGCCTTGGGCCGATCTGCTGGATCACCAGGCCGGCCGCCAGCGAGCCAAGGTCGCCGCAGGTCTTGAGGTTGCGGCCCTGCGTGTAGCCATGCAGGAAACCGGCGGCGTAGAGGTCGCCGGCGCCGGTGGTGTCGACCAACTCCTTGATGGGGGTCGCCTCGATGACCACGGTCTCGTCGCCGCGCACGATCACCGAGCCTTTTTCGGAACGGGTGACGGCGGCAATCTTGCAGTCCTTGCGGATCTGAGCCAGCGCCTCGTCGAAGGATTTTGTCTGGTAGAGCGACTTGATCTCGTGGCTGTTGGCAAAGACGATGTCGACAGTGCCCGAGCGCATCAGCTCGAGGAACTCGTCCCGGTAGCGGTCGACGCAGAACGAATCCGACAACGTCATCGACACTTCGCGTCCGGCCTCGTGTGCGAGCTTCGCCGTCTGCCGGATCGCCTCCTTGGCGCGCGGCGGATCCCACAAATAGCCCTCGAAATAGGTAACCTTGGCGCCGGATGCCTTGTCGGCCTCGACATCCTCAGGGCCAAGCTCGACGCAGGCGCCGAGATAGGTGTTCATCGAGCGCTCGCCGTCGGGGGTGACAAATATCATCGAGCGCGCCGTCGGCGGCTGTCCCTGGAGCGGCCTGGTGTCGAAGGCAACGCCCTGGGCATGAATGTCGTGGGCATAGATTTCGCCGAGCGGATCGTTCGACACCTTGCCGAAGAAGGCGGCGCGTCCGCCGAAGCTGGCTACGCCGGCCGCCGTGTTGCCGGCACTGCCGCCGGAGGCCTCGATCGCCGGGCCCATGCGGCTGTAGAGCAGTTCGGCGCGGCGCGTGTCGATCAGGTTCATCGCGCCCTTGATGATGCCGTTGATCTCGAGGAATGCCTCGTCGCACTGGGCGATGATGTCGACAATGGCATTGCCGATGCAAAGCACGTCATAATCCGGCATCAATGTCTCCGCCAAAAAACCCGAGCCGGCTTCTCGCCACGCCTGCCAGGCGCGGGTCTGCCCGGTGGAAATGGGCTTTCCGCTTGCCAATCCGTTCGCCGGCGGCTCTCACGTGGCGGCGAGTCCTGCCTCGCGACGCAATTCGTCCGCCCTGTCTGTCTTCTCCCAGGTGAAATCAGGCTCTTCACGGCCGAAATGGCCATAGGTCGCTGTATTGCGGTATATAGGGCGTAAGAGATCAAGCATCTTGATAATGCCTTTCGGTCTGAGATCGAACAACTCAAGAATGAGGCGCTCGATCCTGCTTTCCTCAACCCTGGCTGTCCCGAACGTGTTGACCATGACGGAAACCGGACTGGCCACGCCGATTGCGTAAGCAAGCTGCACCTCGCACACGTCCGCAAGTCCGCTAGCGACGATGTTCTTTGCGACATAGCGGGCTGCATAGGCAGCCGAGCGGTCAACCTTGGACGGGTCCTTGCCCGAGAAGGCGCCGCCGCCATGACGACCCATCCCGCCATAGGAATCGACGATGATCTTGCGTCCAGTGAGACCGCAGTCGCCGCGCGGCCCGCCGACTACGAACCGCCCCGTCGGGTTGACCAGAATTCTGATGCCTTCCGTCTCCAGGTGGGTCGGCAGGACAGGCTTTATGATTTCCTCAATGACGCCCTCGCGGACAGTCTCTTGCGAGACCTGCTCGTCATGTTGCGTCGACACGACGATGGTATCCAGGGCGACCGGGCGCAACCCCTCATAGCGCACTGAGACTTGGGATTTCATGTCAGGACGCAACCAGCCAAGCTGTTGTGCCTTCCGGACATACGCCTGCCGTTTCGTCAAGCGATGAGCGAGCTGGATCGGCAAAGGCATCAGGGTATCGGTTTCGCGGCATGCGTAGCCGAACATGAGGCCCTGATCTCCCGCTCCCTGCTGGAGGTCTTGCCCTCTTCCCTCGTCAACGCCTTGGCTGATGTCGGGCGACTGCTCGGTGAGGGCATGAACGACGGAGCAACGCCGGCCGTCAAAGCCGACGGCCTCGTCGTCGTACCCAATGTCGAGAATCGTATCGCGCGCAACTTGGCTGTAATCCACCTGGGCATCGCTGGTGATCTCGCCAGCCAGAACGACTATCCCTGATTTTACCAACGCTTCACAGGCGACGCGCGCCTTGGGATCCGTGCGGAGGATGGCATCGAGGATGGCATCCGAGATGTTGTCGGCCAACTTATCCGGGTGCCCCGCGCCAACCGATTCGGAAGAGAACACGAACTGCCTAGCCATGAATACCTCGCTTCGGATGTTGGATGTGGTATGGGCATTTTGCTTGGCCCACCTTACTTGTCGGAGATGCCCGGGACCTCGAACGCAGCGCACAAGTCGGCAACGTCTCTTCGCACGCAGGCATGGAGATCTTCGTCGTCTGGCCGCTGGAGGACGGAGTCAATGAAGCCAGCAATTTGCACCATTTCCACATCGCGCATGCCCATTGACGTCACTGCTGGCGCCCCCAGGCGAATTCCGCTTGTGACCGCCGGATGCCGCGGGTCGCCAGGCACCATATTAAAGTTTGTGATGATCCCTGCCTTTGCTAGTCGCTCGGCATAGGCCTTGCCCGATAGTGGCCGATCGCGAAGATCAAGGATCAGCATGTGATTGTCCGTCCCCCCGGTAACCAGGTCATAACCTCGCTCAAGCAGTGCATGTGCCAGAGCCTTGGCATTCTTGACCGTCTGTTGGCCGTAGCCTCGGAAGGACGGGTTCGCGGCTTCGTGCAAGGCAACCGCTAGCGCAGCGATGGCATTCATGTGAGGTCCGCCTTGCAGGTGAGGGAAGACCGCCCGGTCTATTCGTCTGGCGAGATTGTATTTGCTCTTTGTATGATACAGGGCCTGATAGCGATCTTCGTTCCTTGACAAAATGAAGCCACCGCGGGGACCGCGGATCGACTTGTGGGACGTGCTGCTGACCACGTCGCAATGGCCCACGGGATTCGGGTGCGCTCCCGCCGCAATCAGGCCGCTGATGTGCGCAATGTCGGCTACGAGATAGGAGTTCGCTTCCAGGGCAATTTCTGCCATTGCCGCGTAGTCAAAGACACGCGGGTAAGCGGTTCCGCCGACCCAAATGAGCCGCGGCCGTTCCCGCTTGGCTGTCTCGCGCAAGCGGTCATAGTCAATCTGCTGTGTCTTTTCATCTAGTCCATAGGGCACGCGTTGATAGTCAGTTCCGGAAAAGTTGATGGCCCAACCATGAGTCAGATGGCCCCCTTCCGGAAGGGGCAAGCCCATGACTTTGTCACCGGGACTCAAAAGCGCACGATAGACAGCCTGGTTGGCCGGCGAGCCGGAATAAGGCTGGACGTTGGCATGCTCGCTGCCAAATAGCGTTTTCAGGCGCCCAATGGCCAGATCCTCAAGCTCATCAACGATCTCGTTTCCAGCGTAGTAGCGCGCGCCGGGGTACCCCTCGGCGTACTTGTTCGTGAAAATCGAGCCGTTCGCTTCCAGCACGGCCGAGGACGCAAAGTTCTCTGAGGCGATGAGCTTGAGGGTCGTCCGCTCCTGCCGCTCCTGTCTCAGAAGCAGCTCGTGGACGCGGCAATCAACCGCGGCCAAGGAAGACCGCCCGTGGGTGTCCGGCTGTGCGATCGCGCCGTCTGCGGAGTTGTCCATGGTAGCTTCGCGCTCCAATTGGATTGACCTATTTCACGATCAAGCACGCGGTCCCTTTCGGCCGCGTGTCTCGTACCGCTTCGAGCCGCTGCAGGTCCTGTTTATGATAGCCGTCGCGATGGGGCAGGAGATCGACCAATAATTGAACCAGCCCGCCGTCGTTGGATCCTGCGTTGAGATGGTACGAGCGCCACGGAGGCTGTTCGTTGCAGCAAAGAAAGTCGGCTCTGGCGAGCAGCCGGACGTGTCGCGCAACCCGCTCTCGACACACGCTCAGAATCTCCGCTAGCTCGCAGACAGTTAGGTCCGCATGCGCACAAAGGCCCAGGATTCGAAGGCGGTCAGGATGCGCTGCCATGCGTAGGCGACTAACCAGTGTCATCATGGCTCAGGGCAAAGTCCTACCGAATTTCTCATTCGCGTCCTCCACAGAAGTCGCAGCTTTTGAAGGTTGTCCAACGACCGGACAAATCTCGGTGGCTGTGGCGACTGCCGATATCGCCCTGTCGAACAACAAAGGGCGTTCTTTTGCCTTTAGCCGAAATTGCAAGCAGTTCGGCCAGTCGAAGACAAGCGGGGCCACGGTTTGGAACCACTGACCTCAGACGTTGCAATAAGCCTACCATTCACAGCGAGCCGGAGTTGCTAAGAGTCTATGAATTTCCTTGAAGGATCTGTTGCAACGTTTGCCCAGCCTGGCCTGCTCCCGGTTTGCAGCGGTCATGGTCAGGCGGTCCATCGCCTCTGCGAGCACGATCAGGAATTTGCCCTGCATCGCATCGCTGATCAGCTCCTGAAGGCCGGGACGCAACAGCGACCCGCCGCAGATCGCGCGGTGGGTATTGCTGTCGACGACTGTCCAGCCTTGCTTTTCAGCACGCAAGCAGCAGAGCCGCAACTGATCCTCGATCGAGGCGTCTCGGTGATTGTCAGTTGAGTAGCGAGCGCCAAGCGCGACCTTCATGAGGCGGCCCCTTACTCCGGGACGCGGTCTCGCGTCTGGCTATCCGTTTCGGCTTGAACGAAATCCCGTGCGGCCTGTCGTGCCAGCAGCCGGACCAGATGACGAAGCGTCGATCGGGCTTCGGCGACGCAGACACAGCCGATTCGCGGGCCGCGCCGGCGACCACACGAAGCTTTTCGGCTGTTGCCGTTTCGGCGCGCTATGATCGCGTTCCTGTCCTGACGCTTCGCGACAATGATGCCAAGTCAGTGCTTCGACAAGCTGGAATTCTATCAATAGCGCGCGTCGCGCAGGAGCCAGTGCTGGCCGATGACGGGGCACCTTGTGCTCCGAAGAAGCCATGGCTATATATCCGGATAGAGAACGGAGGCACGCGATGGGCAACACTGCACAGAAGAGAGCCATCGAGAATTATCGCTCTCGCCTGGCTGAGCGCGGCATCGCGCGGTTCGAGATCCAGGCGTTCGACGCAGACCGCGATCTGCTGCGAACTCTTGCCCGAAAATTAACGGAGAGCGGGCCGGATGCCCGACAGCTTCGTCGGACCATACAGCAAGCCGTGGCGGGTGAGCCACCGAAAGCGGGCAGCATTCTCGCCGCGTTGCGTCGCTCGCCTCTGGTTGGCTCCAATCTCGACCTCAGCCGGCCGCGCGAAGAGGGGCGCAAGATCGACCTGTGACGCGCTACCTTCTTCATACCAATATCATCAGCAACGTCATAAAGCCGGAGCCTTCGGGCTCGTTGCTGGCCTGGATGGGCGCGCAGAAGGACGAAGACCTCTTCATTGCTTCGCTTACTGTCGCCGAAATTCGCCGAGGCATCCTAGAGAAGCCGAAGGGGAAAAAGCGCAGCAGCCTTGAAACTTGGTTCGAGGGCTCCGAAGGCCCGCAAGCGCTGTTCGCTGGCCGCGTGCTATCGTTCGACGAGAAAGCTGGCCTCGTGTGGGCGCGGCTGATGGCCAACGGCAAAGCCAGAGGCCGTTCGCGGAGCGCCCTAGACACAATCATTGCCGCTGTAGCCGAAGCCAACGAGTGTGTCGTAGTGACCGACAATGAAAAGGACTTCGAGGACGTTCAGATAATCAACCCGCTCCGTAGCTCTGGAAGCCAAGCGGGTGATGATAGCTCCAACGGTCCGGCCGATTCAATTTGAGGATTTCAGCGGCACGGAGTCCGAACGTCTCGTGTTCGCCTACCTTTAGCGATGGCTGGATTGATCTTGCTTAGTTCGGCCAGGGGCGTCTCTTCCAGTTCCGCTTTAATGCCATCCCGGTTCATCTAGTCAGCTCGATCTACCAACAGTTCGCTCGCACGAGCGCCGCGGACAAGGCGCGATCGCAGGGACTGCGCGATACGCGTGTCGAGCTCGTCCATCTTACACTCGATCTCGTCTTCGAAGGCCCTCTCGCCAAACGCCACTGTAGTCCATCCCGCGTGCGCCTCGGGGGCCTTCTCATCGAGGGTTTCTCGCCACTGGTCTGGCGCGCTACCAATGGCAAGTTCGCCCGCTGGGAACTCGTCGGTGCACTCCCAGCTCTGGGCATCCACATCAACTGCGGAGCTCTTCATAGCCGTGTTCTGCCTTTAGCTGGCAGCTCTCGAGCTCGACGAGCAGCCGATCAGCGACACCCGCGACCTCAAGTTCGACCCGGTTGACTCGATAACACCCTATTGGCAGATTCAGTCGGGGAGGATCTGCCCACTCCGATCACAAGCCGATCTTTCGACCCCGTAGTCGGGAATTCTCCATGGACCTTCGTGAAGAAGGAATGCAGCGCCGAAAGCCGAAGCGCTTCCGATACATCGAAGCCCCTTCCGAGTCGGAGCCCCGATTAGGCATTCCTGCCACTCTATCTAGCCGACCCCCGTGGCCGCGTTGCCGATCGGTGCGCACTGGTCGCCTACATCGCCCCGGCACGTGAAGATCGTCTCTGCTGACGCTCGTTGACAATTCAGGCCGCCTCCGGCTGGCGTTTGATCAGCGTCAGCGTCAACCAGCGCGCGGTCAGCGCCGGCTTTTTCGAGCCCTCGATCTCAATCGTCACGCCCAGCGCCGTCTGCACCCAGCCCGACGGCCTGACCTTGACGTCGGCCAGTACGAAACGGGTGCGGATGCGCGATCCGGTTTTCACCGGCGCCAGGAAGCGCAGCGATTCGAAGCCATAGTTGACACCCATCTTGCAGTTTTCGAGCGGCCGCATGGTCTCGAAAGTCATCGCCGACAAAAGCGAAAGCGACAGGAAGCCATGTGCGATGGTGCCGCCGAACGGCGTCTCGCGCTTGGCGCGCTCCGGATCGCAGTGGATGAACTGGTGGTCATCGGTGGACTCGGCGAACTGGTCGATCATCCGCTGCGAGACCACCCGCCACGGCGACACGCCGACTTCCTTGCCGACGCTGGCCAGAAGCTCGTCGAGACTGATCGGTTCCAAGCTAATGTCCTCCATTTCAACCGTCCGAGGCGCGAGCGGCTTCATTCCGTGAACAGTGTCAGCCCATGCTGCACCGACTGCCGGCCATCCATCGGCAGGATGGCTCCGGTGAGATGACTGCCGTCACAGCTGCACGAATAGAGCGTTCCGCCGGCAATCTCATTCGGCGCACCGATGCGGCCGATCCGAACATGGCTGCAGACGAGCCGGCTTGTACTCGGTCGCGGTGCGCGTCGTGCAGGCCACTGAAAGCAGCTCGTCTTGCTACCGGTGATCATTCCGCCGGCGCCGCTATGCGGTATTGTCGCAGATTGATAAAATCAATTGTCTGGATAGGAACCATCCGTGTTTCGAATTTGGAGGAGTCCGGCAGACGGGGTGGCTTGGGGTCCTTGTTGAAGCGCGCCGGCCTCATTCACCGGTAGCACTGAGCCGGCAAGAAGCGCCAGTTCAATGACATTGGGTGTCGACACGGCAAAGCGGCATCAGATGCTACTTCATGATGCGGGATGGCGCTTGCTTCAAGAAGCGCTCGGCCTGACGTGGAAGCCAGCACCGGATCTGGATTGTCGGTGCGCGGATATTCGCGCAGCACAGCGGCAACCGCAGCGACGATCGATCTCAGCCGTTGCGAGCATGCCGATCTTGGTGGCGGCCACTCTGTTAGGCTGAAGCGTAGCGCGCATCTGATCCGCCACCGGACGGGGTTGCGTAACTTGGATTTCCAGGCGTGTTCATGGGTTTGCACCGTCAGCGCGCTGACAGCAAGGCAGGTGCGCACGCCACTGGAAGCGATCGTCTGGATCTCGCGGGCAATTCCAGCCCCCACCGCTGGTGTCTGACCCGACAGCAACGAGCACATGCGGTTCTCGCCTCGGCGCCATTGCTCTGTCTTTCGATCCATTCTCGCGTGCGCGCTTCTGGGGCGTCGTTCAGCGCAAAGTCGGTGACCACGGCTGCGCTTTCCGCGCCAGCCTCGAAAAACGCCTTCGAGACGGTCAGGTTGAGGCCGCCGATGCAGACCAATGGGATCGGCGCGACCTGGTGCTTCCACTCGCTGATCCGCTCGAGTCCTCGCGACGCCCATTCATCTTCTTGAGGCTGTTGGATAGACTGGGGCGAGCGCCACATACTCCGGTTCCGCCACTGGCGCCGTTTCCAGTTCGGTGTGATCGTGGATCGACAGGCCGAGCTTCAATCCGACGTATTTCATCGCCAGCATCGGCGGCAGCCAAATCCTTTTGACCAAGATGGACGAAGTCGCAGCCTTCCTCGATTGCCGTGCGCCAAATGTCGTTGACTCACTTGGCAACCATGGACCGCGCAGGCGTCGTTCGCGCGGCGGATTTCCGTCTGCAGTCCTTTCTCGTCCATATCCTTTATCCGGAGCTGCACCAGACTCACGCCGAGCGGAACCAGCCGGTCAATCCAGCCGGCACGTCCACGACTTCATGAGTAGACGGCCCTGCCAATCGTCGGTGGGTAGCGCCGTTCGAGCATTCCCGAGCTGAAAGCTTCACGACCGGCATCGACCGCTTTGCCGAACGCACGCGCCATGCCGACCGGATCGGCCGCCCTCGGGACCGCCGTGTTCAGGAGCACGGCGTCAAACCCGAGCTCTATGACGTCGCCGCGTACGACGGCCGTCCGAGCCGTGCATGCACAATCAACGGAATGTAGGGGGAATGTCCGCGCATCAACTGGACCTCGGAGCTCAACGCTTCATCGCATTAGAATGAGCGTTCGAAACGCAGGATACCGCCGACACTGCTCTTCTTGTTGGCATTGGTCCAGTTCACTTCGGAAGCTTTCACCTTTCCGACGGCGGAGCCTCCGTAGCGGTCATAGTCGAGTTCAGCCGTAACTGTGAAATCTGGAAGGAACGCATAGGCGACGTTCGCAGCGACACCATAGTTGTTGAGCTGATCACCCGAGAGCTGAAGGTTGAACGAAGCTGACTCGGTGAGCTCGTAACCGGCGCCAGCCCAGAAAGCCCAGTTCCCGCCCCAAGGTTTATAGAAACCGCGACCATGAGCGTCTACCGAATTCGTCGAGCCGTAGTTGAGCTGGCCATGGGAACCGTAGCCCAACATTCCGGATAGCAACAGTTCGTTGGTGACATTGATGTCGACACGGACCTTGGCGGCCACCGATTCGTAGTTGCTATCATAAGCTGCAACGCCGGTGATCGCTCCCCAGCCATGTGCGTATTTCAAGCCGCCTACTATGTGGGGAGCGTAGCTGTCGATTGTGCCGACCACGTCCGAGCCTTGTTCCAGCGAAACCACGGCCGAAAAGCCGTTCCCTGCGTCCAAGTAGTACTGAACCACCTTGGTATCGAAAGCGCCGTACGGAGCCGGCGTCTGGTTCAGTACATCACCCGCGCAGCCAATAAACATGTCGAAAGCCGACCGGTCCTTACCAACTCGCAGGCCACCAAGCTGAATCCAGGCGATAGTCAGGCCGCTGCCTCCGTTCAAGGCATAGGACCGAGAACTGTCCGAAACCGATGTCTGGTGGCTGCCGAAGTTCACGCGGGTTTCGGTGTAGGTCTTCAACGTCCCGCGTTCGGTCTCCTGGCCGGTCCAGGTTTTCAATGTGAAGCGTGTGTTGTTTTGCCACGCGCTCTGATGCTCACCAGTCCTCACATCCGAGGTTCTTGAGTGGTCAAACAATCCGACGTTGTAACGGACAGAGCCGCCGATTCGCAGGCAGGTCTCGGTGCCTGAAATGTAGACGTAGCCCGAGCCGTAGACGTCGCAGATCTTGACGTACTCAGTCGGGTCAGGCTCGGCGGCGGTGGTGACGGCGCGAGCGTTGGAAACGGCAATCAGTGCCGCAGTTGAGCCGAGGAGGAGGCTCCTAATGGTCATTGTCGATCTCCGCTTTAATAATAAAGTGATGGACGCGAGTGATTCTGTGAACAACTTTGAAACGTGCGCAGTTTTGCTGCGCCATCAGCTAAGCCCTGAAGGAAATCCTAGAATGTACTGCGATGATTGTTGTCCAATATTTGGTTTTAGCTGCCGATAACATAATTTTCGCCGAAATGGAGGTCTGCAAAATTTTGTACAATCATCACAGTCAACTCAGCTGGTAGAGGTAGGCATCACAAAGGGTCCTGCATTCGACCGCAAATGACGTGCCAGCCTGACGACCAGCTGCGGCTTAAGCTCAATTGTGCGGGCGGACCTTGGTTCGCACGTCCTTGTTTTTGCCTTGCGGATCCACCCAAGCACGAACGGAAAACGTTCGGCTACAGTTCGACTGTTCGCTTCGCGACAGTTTCGTTCAATGGGGACAGCATTGTTTGTGGTGAGCCCGACGTTGAGGCATCATGCGGCGGCACCGCTCGGCACGACGCCGTCATGTTGGCGAGCTGATGCTCGACAACTACGCGCTGCAGCCTTGCACCTCGACCAGCGCTCAAAGTCCCGATAGGTCCGGCCGTAGGATGGAGTGCGCAGGCCACCCCTTCACGCTGGAATTCTTCGAATGTGATGGCGATACGCTTAATCGCGTGAAGATCATCTGTTCGCGGATTGTCGAGCAGAAGACCGAAGTTCGGGGTCGTTACAAGCGCGATTCCAAGTTCCTTTGTCCCCCTAAATGATGGCGGTGCGCTGCTCGCCAAGGGTCCACCACGGTTCAATCCGATGATCGTGATTGACGCCGGTTAGAACAATGTCAGCGATGGCGTCTATGTTGTATGTGCGACAGAGGTTTCGCGCGTTTCGAAGTGAAGCTTTCCTGTTTGCAATCGATGAGATCGGGCAAGCGCAAGGCGGACACTTTGCCAGCGAGCGGCGTCGTTCGACTGCTTCCATGGTAGATGAGCGGCACGGTATCCGCGCTCAATTGGGCAGAACAAACGGCCGTGCGTGGAATGTCCTCAAATCCGAAGCCGCCAACCTCGCGCATCTGCTGCACAAAGAGCTGCGGCTTATGCCGCCGCCAATGCTCACGATTGGCCAAATCTTTGGAAGTTGGCTCTCCGGGATCGATGAATCTGACAAATACGAATTCGCCATAGCGCTACTCCGGGACGCGGCACTGCCGCATCAAATGCGAAAACGTGATCGGGACCGCGCGGAAGCGCTACACCTCGCAGATGGGCGTCCACCATCGCTCCGGAATCGCGCCGTTGCTCTGGCGCAAGAACGCGGCGAGGTACGGACTCGCGATCTCACCGACGTCGGCATCCCACGGTGCTACCTCTCCCGGATGTGCGAGGAAGGGCTGTTCGTGAAGGTCGGCTATGGGCGGTATCGAGCCGCTGCCTACGTTGAAGCGAACTGAGCTGGCTAGGCGAGTGACCTCAGGATGACCCCGGAAGTATTATCAAAGAGATCGTTGCGGAAAATTCAGATTGGCATGTGCTCAAACGTGATCCAGAATTTCCGTTGAGCAAAGTTGGTAGTGAAAGCGCGTGACCTCGTCGGCGTGTGGCAGAAGTTTCAGCTGTGATTGACAAGACCGCGCCTGCTGGTCGCTGAACGGTCAGCGACAAGAGGCCTGGCACACTAGCACACGTGAGTTCAGGGCTCATGAAAGGGTAATGCTCAACAATCCTGCTCAATGAACGTCGTAATGAATGACGAGCTTGTTCTGAGTATTTAACAGGTGAGCGATTTCAGGGGCGTGAATTCGGTTCATACAGGTTGTAAGGTCCAAAAAGGTTGCAACTTACTACCGACACCGTCCCGTCATCGCGCAATTGCAATTCGATCTAACCGGCTTATTCTGGCTGTCGGGGAAATGTTACAGCGGAGGGAAACCGTGAACGATTTGCTGAACAAACCGGCTACGCCCAGGTCAAGACATTTCAATCTGAAACTGGCTGTCGCAGCCGTGTCTATCACTTACGCGCTTTTCGGCGTCTACGGCAAATCCTTCGGCGATGCATTCTTCGGCATCATTCTGGCGCTCATAGCCTTCCTCGACGAGTATGGATTTGACACTAACCGTTATGTCGATGCGGCGCGGCAAAAGTTGCAAAGGTTCTATCGGCAAGGTGATAAGATCGCGCGGGTTCTCGTCTTCACTATCGGAGTCGGTGGAACCGCTCTGATCGTGGACTGGATATTCAATCTCAACGTCATCCCGATCGATGCGGTCGATCCATGGATAAAGCGTCTGGTGCCGGCGCTGGTCATTGCCGCGACAACGCTTTTTCTCGTGACTTTCTTTTCCAAGTTTTTCTATCAGCTCAATGTCACCGTCGCGGATCGAATATCGAACCGGATTGAGATCACGCTCTACCTGGCCACATCGCTCTTTATTGTTTCGAACATCGTCTTCTGGATCGGGATTAATGTCGAAAACGCGCTTCCCTCCTCCTCCACCGATCTGAACAGGTATGATCCAGGGCAATGGGCAGATATTTCTCCGTGGTGGCAGAATTTGCTTCTGTCCCTTGTCCTAATCTCCCTGGTTTGGCTGACCGCCAGCTTCATTTGGGCCTTCTCGCGCTACGCGGAATATTATTGGCGCGACGTACCGCTGAACTCCAAGCCCAAGAGGGCTCAGAACCAGGACGGCAGAAGTACGAAATCCAAGTAACAGCCGCAGGTTGGCGGCGGTGGAGAAGGCGCTGTTTTAGGGGGTGAGAAACCTAGGATTCAGCGCAATCGAAGAAGCCACTCCTATCTAACACCGGCAATTCCGGTCGAACATGATCAATCGCTGGCCGGCTCCAGCGTCTCCGCGAACGGCGTCGCCAAATGATGCTGGTCGCGGTAGGCGATCTTGCCGGTTATGAAGACGTGGCAGGTTTTGGCGTCGCAGAACTGGTTGGTCAGGTCGATGTAAAAATGGGCGAACTTCTTGTGGTTGCGTGGAGCCTGAGGTCGGTAAGGTCCGAACCCGGCGCACTGCGGGACGTCGCTGAACTCAAAGCGTGCGTCGACGGTGGGATGGACTACAGCCTCCGGATTGATCTCTCGGAGTTTGACCTTGTAGCCTAGTTGTTTAGTCCCAAGGTTTGATGGGTTGGATCGAGCCTGAATCGTTCGGGCTCTTTTGTCCAGATTTTGCAGATGTATTCAAAGGG
>NZ_JAMYQI010000027.1:0-35309 GCF_040320805.1 Mesorhizobium sp. M0615
CATCTCTTTTTCTGTGTTCTTTTTTCTTTTTATTTCAACACTCCCCACACCCCCCCCGCCCCCCCCCCCCCCCCCCGCGACTGTATCGGCAGGCGGCAGGCTCGCCAGCAGATTGCGAAAATCGTCGGAGGGCAGCGCGCTGGTCATGTCGGTCCTGATCATCCCCTGTGGTTGATCAGCGGCATAACCGCCTTGCCCGGCCGGCACAACTCCCCTCGACATTGGCGCGAAAGCGTTGCCCCGCGCCGCATTCCGAAGGGCTTGCATTGGCTTTGCCGTTGCACCATGTGGAGATGGAATGAGGATTCCGGACGGAGCCTTCAAGAGAAAGTGATGACGGCCATCGAATCCCCGTGCATCCTGGTCTGTTCGATCGACATGAAAACCGGCTTCTGCTTCGGCTGTGGCCGCACGCGCGATGAAATCGGCTCCTGGATGGGCATGACGCCGGAGGTACGCCGCAGCGTCATGGCCGAGTTGCCGGCCCGATTGGAAACGGTCGAGCGCCGGCCGCGCCGGGAGACACGCCGCAGCCGCATGGCGCGCGAGCGCGACGTCCTCTCTTGAAACGGCAGGTCCAATGAACCGACTGTTCTGGATCGTGATGGCGGCAATCGGCCTCGGGCTGGTGCTGCTGATGATCAACAACGACGCCGGCAGCACGTTCGGCATCGAGAATTACGATTTCAGCCGTCTGGTCTGGCTGGGGGCGATCGGCTTGCTGGTCAGCGCCGGCCTTGTCCGGTCCGGCAGGCCGCTCGGCGTCATGGCCCGCAATCTCGGCACGTGGGCCCTGATCGTGCTGGCGCTCGTCGCCGGCTACCAGTACCGCTACGAGTTGCAGGATTTCGCCAGCCGGGTGACGGCGGGCCTCGTTCCCGGCAGCCCGCTGGCGCTCGGCGTCGAGGACGGCCATGCCACCGTGACCCTGGACAAGGCCGACAGCGGCCATTTCGAGGCCCGCATCACGATCAACGGCGCACCGATCCGCACCGTCGTCGATACCGGCGCGACCAGTACAGTGCTCAGCGCCGAAGACGCGCAGGCGGCCGGCTTCAATCCGGCAGCGCTGAGCTTCACTGTCCCGGTCTCGACCGCCAATGGCATGGCGCGCGCCGCTTCGGTGCGCACCGACGAACTGGCGATCGGCGGCATCGTGCGCAGGAACATGCAAGTCATGGTCGCCGCGCCCGGCGCGCTCAGCCAGAGCCTGCTCGGCATGAATTTCATCGGTTCGCTGTCGGGTTTCGACGTGCGCGGCGACCGGATGATCTTACGCGACTGAACTGCTTAAGCGGCCTTTTCAACACGGTCGAAATCGACGGCAGCGAACGCTGCCTTCAGCACATCCGGTCCGGCGCCGGGTTTCGTCGCGTCGGTGGACAGTATCTGCCGGAAGCGGCGCGCGCCGGGCAGGCCGTGGAACAGCCCGACCATGTGGCGGGTGACGTGGCCGAGCCGCCCGCCCTGCTCGATATGCCGCGCCGTGTAGTCGGCAATCGTGTGGATCAGCGCGGCAAAATCGTAGGTGCCGGCCTTGCCGCCGTAGAATGCCGCGTCGACGCCGGCCAGGATGCCTGGCGTGTGGTAGGCGGCGCGGCCAAGCATGGCGCCATCGACATGATCGAGGTGGCGAGCCGCCTCTTCGAGCGATTGAACGCCGCCATTGATGCCGATGAATTTGTTCGATTTTCCCGCCTTGAGGCGATAGACCCTGTCATAGTCGAGTGGCGGGATGTCGCGATTTTCCTTCGGGCTCAGACCCTCCAGCCAAGCCTTGCGCGCATGCACCCACAGCGCGTCGGCGCCGGCCGCGAAAACGCCGTCGGCCAGCGCGTCGAGCGCGGGCTCCGGATCCTGCTCGTCGACGCCGATGCGGCATTTGACCGTCACCGGGATTGTCACCGCCGCCTTCATCGCCTCCACACAATCGGCGACGAGGTCAGGCACTTTCATCAGGCAGGCGCCGAACGTGCCGGACTGGACGCGGTCGGACGGACAGCCGACATTGAGATTGATTTCGTCGTAACCGAAGCCCTCGCCGATGCGCGCCGCCTCGGCCAGCTTTTGCGGATCGGAGCCACCGAGCTGCAGTGCCACCGGATGTTCGATCTCGTCAAAACCAAGCAGCCGCTCGCGCGCGCCATGGATCACGGCGTCCGCCACCACCATTTCGGTGTAGAGCAGCGCACGCCGCGTCAACTGGCGGTGGAAGAACCGGCAATGCCGGTCGGTCCAGTCCAACATAGGCGCAACGGAAATCCTATGGGCTTGATTTACCACGCTTTTTCTCGTATTTTCAGGGCCTTAAAACGTGCACACGTTCGCCATTTGTACGACACGATATCCGTCAGTTTTCGCATTTTGTACCCCTCCCTGTGCACACAGCGTGCACGAAAAAGAGACCACCCATGGCATCCATCAACAAGTTGGCTTCCGGCAAGTGGCGTGTGCAGGTTCGCTGCAAGGGCCGCTCCCTCAGCACCAGCTTCTCGCTCCGCAAGGACGCCGAGATGTGGGCGCGCCGAATTGAGCGAGAAATCGACCTGGGTCAGAAGCCTGCTCCCAAGCACAAGGACGGGATCAAAACGGTCTCCGACCTGATCGACCTGCATATCGCCGATATGACGGAAGTTGGCAAGTTGATCGGGCGTTCGAAGGCATTCAGCCTGGACCTGCTACGAGCCAGGCTCGGAAGGCTCAACATCGCGGATCTCAGTCGCGAACAGGTCATAAAGTTCGGCAAGGAACGAGCCGAGGAAGGCGCCGGACCTGTCACCGTTGAATAGACATCGGATACATCCGGACATTGCTGGTGCACGGCGCGGCTGTGCATGGACTGCCTTATTCAGCGGACCCGGTGGAACTTGGTCGTGTCGCCCTCGCCCGCTTGGGTCTTGTTGGCAAGGGCAACGAACGCGATCGGCGGCCGACACTTGGCGAGATAGAGGCCCTGATCAGGTACTTCAGAGAAAACAACTTCCAGATTATCCCCGTCGACAAGATCATCCGCTTTGCGATCGCCACCGCCATGCGGCTCGGGGAAATCTGCAACGCCACGTGGGAGGACCTGAACGACCGCAACAACACCCTGCTGATACGAGATCGCAAGGACCCACGCCACAAAAAGGGCAATCACATGCGTATCCCGCTCCTCGATGTGAGTGGTTACGACGCCCGCGCGATCCTCGAAGAGCAGCGTTTCTCCACTGAGGGAAAGGGACGCATCTTCCCCTACAATGGGAAGTCGGCCGGAACCGCTTCCGACGTGCCTGTCATGAACTTAAGGTCGAGGACCTGCACTTCCAAGACCTGCGTCACGAAGGCACAAGCCGCCTGTTTGAAGCTGGCTTCAGCATCGAGCAGGTCGCCATGGTCACCGGGCACAAGGATTGGAAGATGCTCCGCCGCTATACCCACTTGAGGCCGGAGCAACTTCATGTGATCGCGGCGAGGCTTCAACAGACACCGCCACATACGGAGTTGCGGAAGGCGCCGACCCTCTGCGCTGGCAATGAAATCAGGCGCTCATCGACCGGCAGGTACCGCGCCTCGACGCGGGTCTCATCGTTTCCCGGCAGGCCTTCGAAGAAGCGGCCGACAGGAACGTCGAGCGAGCTGGCGATCTCGTAGAGCATCGACGCGCTCACGCGGTTCCTCGCGTTCTCGTATTTCTGGAGCTGCTGGAAGCTGATGCCTATGGATCGGGCAAGTTGGGCCTGCGATACGTCCGACTGGACGCGGACGGTCGCAATCTGCCTGCCGACATGCTGATCGGCGGGATGAGGGTCACTGTCGATCTTTGGCTTCGGCTCCGTCCGAAAGAGCACGGAGCGTTGCGGTTTCAACAAGGCCTTTCGATGTTCCATTAGAGAGTCTGTCGCATACGCGCCGGTCTTAGCCCGGCCCGATTCGAAAGTATGGTCGCCATTAAATATACCTTATAGGGCGTAAAATAACCCTATAGGTGGCAAACAAAATCGGCCTGCCGATTGTCGACTCATGGTCAGTCCACGACAGATTCGAGCCGCAAGGGCTTTGCTTGGTTGGTCGCAGCAGGAGCTTGCTGACAAGGCAATTGTGTCGCTGAATGCGCTGACCAGGTTGGAAAACGGCAAGGTAGATTCCCGGATCAGCACTTTGCAGGCCATTGAGGCGGCTCTCACAAAAGCAGGTGTCGAATTCTTATCTGCTGGTCAAAAGGGTGAAGGTGTACGGCTCTTAGATCCTCTGGCTTGAATGTCCCATTGACGGAAATACCTGTTCTCGCAACTGTAATTGCCAAGTGGACCCTCTTGGGTGACGAGAGGCAAAGTCGTGGTATTGTCGGAATCAGCCATGATTCCGAGTTCCCTAAGCCTGGTTGTAGTCTGGCGGGGATGACCACCGACGCACGTCTCAACCAAGTCCATACGTGAGCCCCTGCCCTATGAACTTTGGCGGCAAAAAGCTTAGATGATTAATTTCATATCATGTGAGTCGTAAGTGATCAACTCGAAACCAGATGATATGAAAGAAATTACGGGCGCCCAGATCAGAGCAGCGCGAGCCTTGATACGTTGGAGTGCCGAAGATTTGGCCGATACAGCTAGCGTGGGAGTGGCGACGGTTAGGCGCGCAGAAGCTGCGGATGGCGTGCCTCCGATCACCATAGCAAATCGAAACGCGATCCGTGGTGCCCTTGAAAAGGCGGGCATCGAGTTCATTCCTGAAAACGGCGGCGGCGCTGGCCTGCGCTTGGCGAGACGGCAATAGCGAACACGGAAGAGCGCTCACCCTATACTGGCGCCGACTTTGCCGCATTGCGCCAGGTGCCACCATGGTGGTTCAGGTAGGACGAGCTGCTGTTCCCAATTACGCAACCTTTTTGAGGCACATATCGTGAACATTGGTACAAGTTGACTTGTGTCCGGTGGCTTTCGGCACAAAGGCGTTTCAAGTTGTCGACAGTGCGTTCAGACTGCCTGATGCGTTCGCGTTGAGCGTCCTCTTCGGTGGCCATTTTGCCCCAAATTATAAGCCTGTCTGTTTTTCCCTGATTCTATCGGAATTGAACTTGTCCTTAGAGCTAAGCGTGCCCTCGCACGCGACGGGGTTGGCGCCCAGTGCGATAAAGCCGTGTCGCTGGTCGGCCACCTTGCGCGAACACGACCTTGTCGCGAACCTTTAAGGTAGGCAGAAGAAATACGCGCAGAACGGCGCACTCTTTCGTGCGGGGAGGCCGTTCTGAATTCCGCGGAGAATTCGTGAATGGCGAGGAGCTTCCTTGATGGGCTTCCTCTGGCCCTCCCCTGTCACAACTTGTGCAAAAGAGCGCTCGCTCGACCGAACTCAATAGAGCGCCTTTTCCATAGCGTTCAATGAGGCCGGCAGGCTTTACCGTTGCATGGTGCGAACAGGATCTGCACCAGGCCCGCAGCACATGCCACTCGCGAAGATCGCCGAGCGCCACATCCAGGGCAGCGTGAACGCTGCCATCGATGATGGCCTGCAATGGGATCTTGACCTCGCCTGGTGTCAAGATTTTCTCCATCACATGCCGACTGTTGTAGTGGATCAGCAACATGCCCGGCCGGCGTCGGATGGCGGCCTGCCAGGCTGCCTGGCTCACGGTTGAATCGGGAGAACAGGAAATGGTTTCTGACAAAGCCTGCTCCTCGCGATCCCAGACGTCGATTCGAAAATTGTCTTCAGCTGTTTTCACCATAGCGTTGCCGGCCAGCGCGATTGACGCCGAGCCATGGTCCTTTGCTGCTCAAGATGCTGAAATAAGGAACATTTTCCTCTCTCGTCAAGGCCGTTGTTCTCATTTTGTTCTTGCTAGGCTGAGGCGATAACATCGTTGACAGACCCAGCCGCCCGAACGGTATGATTCAGGACCATCTTTGTGATTGAAAATCCCGCTTCAGCGTCGCTCGGAGAACGAACTCTACTCCCTACAAGCGACCATCGCCAAAACACGGCGCGCCCTAGTGGCTTCCCGGGAGCTCCTGAAAAAGATTGACGCGAGAATACCATACCCGGCCTTAGGGAATGGCCGGTGCAGGTTGGGCATGCTTGTGGGACTTCACCGCACCGGCCACTGCGGGAAGATATGAGGCCCCGCGGTGCTTAAGATATAGCCATATTAGCAAGCGATCAAAATATCTCGCAACGCCATCTTGAAGGCTCAACCGCCAAGTCAACTTAGTTCCGAGAGAATGGGCGGATTGGTGAACGCGATGTCGCACCCCGGTAGCAGTGCGCATCTTTGGGCTTTGGACCTTGCCGACCTGCGCAAGGAGTTTGGAAAGTTCTCTCAAGAGCACGGGACAACGCCTCTTGAGCGGGATGAGCACACCAAGCTGTTCCTTGATGAACGAAGGGAACGCCGCCCGGAGCCGGACGCTACCCAGCCGTAGGGAAATGGCTAGTTCTGCGCGTTTCACTACAGCGGCACACACTCCAAGAGTCGCGAGGATAAAGCCGCTTGGCTGAACTTTTGCGGTGCGCGACCTGTCCAACGCCGGTGAACTCCTCGACAACGCGGGCTGAGGTCAGTACAAAATAGCGGTCGGATTAAGGTCCGATTCTGAAATAGGACTCTTGCGCGCGCCCATGGCTACCGGAACTTCGAACAGCCGGCCCTTGGCGTATCGGGGCCAGATAGGGCGAAGCGCAGGTGCGAGGACGCGGACGACGGTTGGCGCATCGTCGCGGGACAAGCACACAACGAACAGGTCAACGGCCTTTGACCTGAGTTTGCCGAGAACGTCCTCCGGCCCGGCGTGCTCACGGCGATGGTCAAGCCGACCTGAGGGCGTCAAATGGCTGTTTCGTCGCAACGACGCGGCAGCAGCCCAAGCGACGAAATTCGGTGGGATGGCCTGCCTGGCGGCAGACATCGGCCGTGCGAAACTGGCGGAAAGCATGAACTGGCAGACCTCGCCCAGAGCACCCTCAATGGCCTGATGCAGATCCGGGCCAGCAGCGGAACCAAACCAGAATCCTTTGCCATCCTCGCCATATGCCAGCGCGGCGACAACCGGGATCTCAAGATCATTGGTTAGGTCAATCAAATGAAGCTTCCGATGAAGTGTCCGCAACCAGCTACGAAACAACCTCACCAACTCTTCCTGACTTTGCGGTATCGTGACTTCCGGCAATTTAAGGCGATTATACCACCATATGGACACCGCATCGCGTTCAACAAGCTCGAGAACGGCACGTAGCGTCGCCTCTTCTCTATTTAGGCCAGCGGCAAGCCCCGAACTGTCTGCCAAGCAAAATCCGAAATCGTAACAATTCGGGTATGAAAGCAGACAAGACGCTGCCGGCGCATATCCTCGATTTCCTGTTGAGACATGCTCGATCTCCAACCATGATATCGCTCGCCCAGTGTTGAAAGGCCAGGGTATCCATTGGTCTCGATCAGCGCTGGAGTTCCAAACCTCCGCATGGGCCAACTGTCGGGGCGAATACTTCAAAAGATCCCGAGGATCTATTGCCGAACCTTCCATCTCATCGAAGGTGGCCACCACGACCTGTTCGCGACCGGTATATACGGCACTGCTGCGCTCGATGCCTTCCATCACCGTCCGACTGAAGGCCTCGTCTGCGGTTCGGGCGCGCCCAGAAACCAGGCGTCGGCGGCCGGTGTGGTCCGGTGCCAATACGGCGGCGGCGACGTGAAAGGGACATTCCGTGGGCAGCGGCAGTACTGCAGGCGGGCTGGCGAACGTGATCAAAGGGAACCTCAGCGCCTTTCGCGACCTCATGTGGAGCTTCGCCTGCGATGTCCCGGGCAGGCCGACGCTGCATTCCAACTGGCTAATACGCCGATTTGTAGGTAGGATGACTTCTGCGGTGCAACATAATCAACAATTCGGGCTGACGTGCAAACGATAGTATCTGGCGAGGCCGCCTCGTCCGGTACGATCGTGGCCGAGACGCGGAAAAAACTCTTCATCCTGGCCGGTGACATGGTCGGATACAGCGAGTCCGTCTTCCGGAACCCCGAGACGGGCGTCCGTAATCTCGTCACGTCGCGCAACGCGTTTGTGAAGGCGCTGAAGGCAAATGGCGGACGGATAGTTTCGACTCCGGGTGACTTCGTCCTGGCAGCTTTCGAGTCTGCTTCGGACGCAGCGGTTGCTAGCATAGCAGCACAATCAGCGCTTCTCGAAAATAGGCTGCAAGATAGTCGCTGGCGGGTTGGAATTGCGTTCGGAGAGGTTTTTGAAATCGATGGCGACATCTATGGACATGCAGTCAACGTTGCGTCCCGCATTCAGGGAGTAGCGGCGCCCGGCCAGATACTTATGTCCGACGATGTCGTCCGGCGATTTCCTGATGGGTTTTCGGTCGTTACCGAAAGTATTGGCTCTAAGCGCCTGAAGAATATTAGCGAGAGCGTTCACGTATATTGTGTTGTAAGCTCTAAACCGGATGAATATAGCTCCGACTTTGTAGGGGACATTCAGCAATATAGAGAGAATATTGTAAAGCCGATTGTTGAAATTCAACCGTTTGAGCCGCAAGACGACTCGCAATCGGCGCGGTTCGTCGCGTCATCTCTGCAAGATGAGATTCATCTTGTCTTGGCGCGGCTCACCAATTCGATCTCGGTTCGAGACACGACCGCCGTGGCGCGAGGCAAGCCCCATTATGTCTTGCGATCGAGCATCAGCGCGCGCGGCCAGCATCTCCGGATCATGCCTCGGCTGATTTCGGTGTCTGACGGCGCGACCATCTGGGCCGAGCGATACGACTACGATCTTCGCGACAGCTTCGACGCCCAGGACCAGATTGCCTCGGAAGTCGTATCTGCTTTGCAATTGGCGCTGACCGACGGGGAACAGGCGCAGATTTGGAAGCGTGGAACACGCAGTGGTTTGGCGTGGGAGACCTTTCAGCGAGGTCATGACGAGGAGCGCCGATACACACGGGAGGGGCATCGGCGGGCGAAGGAATTCTATTCCAGTGCACTGGCCATGGATCCCACCTACCTGTGCGCCCTGGTAGCTTTCGGGTTCTGCTATCTCGACGAGGTGCGTCTGGGCTGGGCAGAGAACGACGAGAAAGCGATCCACGAGGCCGAACTTCTATACGAGCGTGCCTCGCGCATTGACGCCGGCCATTCGGACGTGCTGGCTCTGCTGGCATTCTTGCGATTTCTTCAACGGAAGCCTCAGGAGGCGCAGCGGGCCATGGATGATGCCGTCGCGGTCGCGGGTCACAGTCCAGAAATCGTAGGATACCAGGGCGCGCTTATGGATCTGCTCGGCAACTACCCTGCCGCCATTCGGGCCTATAATCGCGCGGCTTCGCTGAGCCACCATGTCTCGCCTTGGATATCGGCCAATCTTGCACTCTCCAATCTGGCGGTGGGGAGAGCCAAAGAGGCTGAACTGATTTGCCGCGAGGTGGTCGCATCGCATCCCGGTTACGTTAGAGCGTGGCTTGCTTTAACGGTCGCGTTGATGCGTCAGGACAAGGTCAGTGAAGCGCTTCGGGCGGCGAGCCGTGTGCTGGACCTGGACCCGAAATTCACGGTGACGGAGTGGTCGCACGGCAGGCCATTTGCGGATGAAGCCCTGCTGGCCGCGTTCGCGAGAGACATGGAGAAGGCTGGCCTTCCCAGTTAGAAGCCGGCCTCACAGGGTATCCGCGCTCATCGACCGCAGCCGAAGAGGGCTGCCGCGCTCATTCCGGCAACGAAATCCTGATTGCGTGCAAGGTAGTCCCTGAGTTGGTCACGCGTTGCAATGCCTGCCGGGGGCAGCGGCACGACTATCTTCACGACGGTCGGATCATCGATTATGGCCAGTGCGGGCCTGTCAAGGATGTCATTAAAGGCCGCAGTGAGTGAGTACTCGTCCATGGCTCCGATGGACCCGGAACTTTCCGGCAGCACTCGAAACCACTCCGCGATTATGGCCTGCGCGATTTCCGTCTGCTGCCGATTACGCTTTGCCCTCGCCCGTGCCATCAAATCCCCCTATCTGTAACCGGCAGACACCATGAGCCCGTCAAACGAGCACCCCGCTGAAATGTCCCCCAAGCCGCCGCTTGAGAAATCGGGGAAGGACGGTGAGACATTATTGCCACGCCCACCTTTTCAAATTACTCTATTGCGAATTGGCGACTTGGGCAATCGGCCCGGTGGGGGTTTGGCATGCGCTGCTTACCGACTCTGTTCGTCGCAAGCCTGATCCTTGCAAACGCGCCGCTTGCGAACGCGGGTGAGGAGTCATCTGGCGCGACCCCGTTGGAGCCTATTCCTGGCACCGTGATTTCCGAGATGCAGGCCAAGGCTGACAACACGTCAATCATATGGCTCAAACGCGGAAAGGATTACACTGAGGCTGACGTCAACCAGATAGCGCGAACAATTCTTGGGGAAGCCTTCATCGATCAAAACGGAGGCGAAAAGTATTTCTCCGATAACGTAGGCAATCTGCATTCGCTCAGCGCGCTCACACTTCCCGTATCAGCCGCGACCGCCCGCGCTCGGGTGGCTGAAGAGAAGATCCTCGAAGTAGGCGAGATCAGCTCAAATTCGCTGATTTTCGGCATGGGCTTCGAGTGCGGGGACGAAGACGATCAAAAAGCCATCTCCACTACGGAGTCTCTCCCTAGGAACATCAAGCGGGTCAACCCCAGTCCTGTGGATGCGAGCGCGCTGACGAAAACCGTTTGGATTGTCGACAGCGGCATCGGCCCTGGGTCAGATATCGCCAACGAATTGCAGATCGTCGAGCAGCGACTTTGCACGGGGAGTTGCGTTTCCGAAACGCCCGCCGATCCAATCGGACACGGAACCATGGTGGCCGGGATAATCGGCGCAAAAAAAGGAAACAATCTAGAACTGATTGGAGTGGCTCCGGGGATCAGGATACGCGCGCTGCGAATATTTACCGCATCATATCCGGTCGACCTGTTGAGCAATGCGCTTACGGCCCTTCAGTATGTCAAGACATACGCCGCCGCAGGCGATGTTGTGAACGTGAGCTTTGGAGCCTATTACAATCCGCTGTATGTACCCGGGGCAGCGTCTGGAACGACAGAGCCCAGTCCGGAATCGAAGGTTGAAGACCTTCTGCGGGACCTTGCGCAAAACAAGCAGCTTTTTATTTCGGTTGCTGCCGGAAATACGGACGTCATTGGCGGTTCGGGATACGTGCAGACCATCTCTCCCGCTCGTGCTGGCGGATACCGGTTTCCTTCCACGGGCACTCCGACTGGAGCAGTAATCACCGTTTCTGCGGTGAGGAAGACCGACGTGTTCTGGAACTTTTCCGCTTATGGAAACGGCAACATCGACATGACTAGTGGCATCCAGATAGGACCGCCTGATTTCGCTGCGCCCGGCGTAAAGATCCGATCGCTATGGCCGGGCAACGTCGCAAACCCGAATGGCCAGACAAACGTTTGCTCGGGAACCTCATTTGCAGCTGCACACGTTTCGGGCTTGCTGGTGTACGGAATTCCAAAGCCCGACAAGAGCGCCCTTTTCGATCCGTCTGCGCTTGTTCCTGGCAAGCTTCCGGGGAGCGACAAGCCGAGTGACTACAGCGTTGCCAGGCAAGATCCAATCGCTACGAAGCCCTAAGCTGTTGGTAACGGGACGCGTGTCGCCTCGGTCGCAGTGATGTGGACATAGCTGTTGCACAACGGGCAGAGTGCGGTCCGCACATTGTTTGGCGACATCGGATTATCCAAATTTTGCAAGCTCGACCGAACGCCGATGACGAATGAGCAGTCCTCGGCCCACGACACAGGTGCCTGGAGGGCAGCTCCAACGCGCAACCGGGGTCGCGAGCTGGCGAGTGCGGAAGCAACCGCCCCGAAATTGCTAACCGATATGGCTCCGAGACCCCGAAGAAACCGTGAGAATAAGTCGCGCCGACTGAGCATTGCCGGTCTCCGTCCGATGAGCCCATGCTAGGCCCGCTCCACACGTTTGTCGAGGGTGTTCCACAGCGCGAGGTGACCCTCGAATGTCCACTTCAGGGGTGCAGGACTGATTTTCCGAGGGCCGAACTCAACGCGACGCGTGGCGCAACCGCGACCTCCAGCCTGGTCACCGTCAACGTCCGCTTTCAGGCGTCGGCAGAGCTCACTTCAACGGCCGACATGGGGCGCAAAGCGGACTTTGCACATTGACCGCCTTAGACCCGGTATGGACGGACCACCTCTACTGAATCTATATGGCGGGACGGATGTTTTGGTTGACGCGGAAAAGGTTGGCAGGGTCGAACTTCCCCTTTAAGGCCGCGAGGCGCGGATAATTGTCGCCGTAGCTCGCCTGAATACGCTCATCGCCTTCATCATCCATCATGAAATTGGGATAGGCGCCGCCTAGGTCAAACGGATGAACAGCCTGCCAGTAGTCGGTGGCCCACTTCTTGAGGGCCGGCGCCATGCCCGGATCGGGATCTATCCCGGCGATCACCATGGACCAGGTCACATCGCGGGCGTTCCAGGCGCTGTCCGCTTTGCCCCGGCGATGCACCGCGCCATCGACCGGGTAAAGATGCATGCACGAACCCGGGCTTGCCTTGCTTGCATGTAGGAGATGGGCGTCGATGGCGACATCTGGCAGCTCTCGGACAAAATCGCCCTTCCAATACCATTGCAGCCCGGCCGGATAGAGCGCGTCGAACAAGGTCTGCAACGCCGTGTAGGGGATCGGGCCGGCCCAGTCGATCAGCGGCTTGGGGAGAGCCGCGCGGATGGCGTTGACGGCCACTTCGCCGCCCTCGCCGTTATGCGCGACAACGAGGACACACATCTGTTTGTTCCAGTGCTCCGGTGGGAAAGGAGCGCCGCCAGGGACCGATTGCAGTCCGAGGAAGATGTAGAAATCCTCCGGAGCTTTCGCCTGGAAATCCCGATACCAGCGCATCACCTCAGCGGCATCGCCAACATCGAAGATGATCGGTCCGCCATAGAGCATTTTCGCTGGGTGCGTGCGAAACAGGAAACTGGTCACTACACCGAAGTTTCCTCCGCCGCCGCGAAGCGCCCACAAGAGATCTGCATTCTCGGCTTCGCTGGCGGTCATGAAACTCCCGTCGGCCAACACCACATCGGCTTCGATGAGGTTGTCTACTGCCAGGCCATATTGCCGGCTGAGGTAGCCGTGGCCGCCGCTCAGTGTCAGGCCGGCGACCCCAGTGGTCGAAATGATCCCGAAGGGGACTGCCTGGCCGAAGGCGTGGGTAGCATGGTCAACTTCGCCAGTCGTGCAGCCGGGTCCGACCCGCACCGTGCGGTTCCTTGGATCGACTCGGACGCCTTTCATAGTCGAGAGGTCGATCACGAGGCCATCGTCGACGCTGCCGAACCCCGGTCCATTGTGACCACCCCCGCGGATTGCAATCGGAAGTCGCCTATCACGTCCGAAGTTCACTGCGGCCATGACGTCTCCGGCATCGGCGCACCGGGCAATAATCAGCGGCCGCTTGTCGATCATACCATTGTATAGCTTGCGGGCATCGTCATAGCCGACGTCGCCGACGCCGATGACTTGGCCCCGCAGACTCTGTGCAAATTCCGCAATTTGCGTCCTATCCATTCCAGCCTCCAAGGAAGGCCACCCGAGAGTTTCGAGCTTCACCCGCGGCGCTCAATTTCCCGACTTTTATCTTGCGCCGAAAGCCACGCGTGGTCCAACCGAAATTGATATCCCGCGCCTCCTTCGCGGACCGTTCTGGCCATCGAGGAGTTTTGGCCGGCTGCTCGTCTCGATCTCCCGATCTGAAAGGTGGTGCCGCCACGAGATTCGCGCTAGTTTGGATCGCGGTGCCGCATGAGAAAGCTCGATGCAAACAATTGAGGATTGGCTGAGCCACCTCGGTCTCGGCAAGTACCTGCAGGCGTTCCTCGAAAACGACGTCGACCTTCGAGCGCTTCCCCATATCACGGACGCCGATCTCCAGGAGCTTGGTGTCTCGCTCGGGCACCGGAAGATCATTCTGGCCGCGATCGATGGACTTGGACAGCCTCACCCCAACGGAGCTCGTCTTGCCTCGGTTCCAGTCGGTAGGCCGGAAGCTCAGACCACCGAAGTGCCGCAAGAACCAGCTGCCGATCGGCGGCTCCTCAGCGTGCTGTTCTGTGATCTGGTCGGCTCGACGGCGCTATCGGCGCAGCTCGACCCGGAAGACATGCACGAGCTCACACGCCGCTATCAGGACAGCGTCGCTGGCGCAATCACCCGCTTTGGCGGCTATGTCGCCAAATATCTAGGAGACGGCGTGCTTGCCTATTTCGGGTGGCCGATGGCTTACGAGGATCACGCAGAGCGTTCCATTCGGGCTGGCCTCCAGGCCCTCGCCGCAGTCGAGGCCATCCAATCGCCCGACGGCGAGCAACTGAAGGCGCGTATTGGCATCGCATCGGGCCACGTGGTGGTCGGCGACATTGCGGGCAGCAGCGTGAACGAGCGCGCCTCAATCGCAGGGGACACACCCAATCTCGCGGCGCGCCTGCAAAGCGCTGCCGCTCCCGGTCAGATCGTCGTTGCCGACAGCACGCGTCGGCTCGCCGGGCAGTCCTTCGAGATCGAGAGCCTCGGTGAGCAGGAGTTGAAAGGCTTCAAATCGCCTATTGCCCTATTCGCGGTTCGTGGCGAGCGGGAGGTGGAAAGCCGGTTCGACGCAGCGCACGATCGCGCTTTGTCGAAGTTCGTCGGCCGAACCAGCGAAATCGGCATTCTTCTCGAGCGCTGGGAGTTGGCCGAAGCCGGCCAAGGCCAGGCGGTTTTCGTGTCGGGAGAAGCGGGCATCGGGAAGTCGCGCCTCGTGGATGCGCTCGAGGAACGGCTTTATGAGAGCCATCATGAGCTAATCCGGCTGCAGTGCTCCCCCTATCACATCACCTCAGCCTTCTACCCCATCATCCAACGCCTAAGCCGGCTTGCAGGCTTTTCATCCGCCGACAGCGAAGCCATGCGCGATGAAAAATTTCGCGCGATTGTTCAACGTTACGGGGAACATCCCTCGGAGGTCGGACCGATCTACGCCGAGTTGCTCTCGCTCGACCTCGGCGGCGCCTTCAAACCGCTCGATCTCTCCGCCCAACATCGTAAGGAACTCAGCGTCCACACATTGGCGAACCGCGTTCTGCTCGCTGCGAAGATTGCGCCGGTGCTCTTTGTCGTCGAGGATGCGCACTGGATCGATCCGTCGACTAATGAATTTCTCACAGAAGTTGTGAACCGCGTGCATGGTGCGGCCGTCCTTGTCGTTGTGACGCACCGACCGGAATGGACCGCCGGGTGGGCAACCGGACTGGCTCAGGTGACGACGCTCGCCATTGGGCGCCTGACGAAGCAACAGATGCGAGAGCTGATTGAATCGATGCTCGCGGATATTCCCGACCAGCTTGCCGACCGAATTGCCGAGCGAACAGACGGTGTACCATTGTTTGTCGAGGAGCTGACGCGCTCAATCATGGAGAGCGGAAAGGCGGCGTCGCTCAACGTCGAGATCCCAGATAGTCTGCAGGGCTCCCTTATGGCGCGACTCGATCGTTTGACAGCGACGGCCAAGGAAGTCGCACAAATTGCCTCTGTGATAGGCAGGGAATTCGATCGTGGCCTACTCTCGAAAGTTGCCGGACTCGAAGATAAGGGTCTCGACGACGCGTTGCATCAGCTCATGTCCACCCAACTCGTCGTGACTGGAGGCGTTCTGCAGGACGCGCTCGTTTTCCGCCATGCGCTCATCCAGGATACAGCTTACCAGTCGCTTCTCAGTCGGCGGCGCCGCCACTATCATGAAGCGATAGCCAGGGTCCTCATCGACGGATATCCCGATCTCGTCGTCACGCAGCCCGAGCTCATTGCCCAGCACTACGTCAGGGGACAGCAAAATGAGCTTGCCCTCCCGTACTGGATGATGGCCGGCGAACGCGCGCTGGGGCGATCAGCCAACTACGAGGCGGTCGACCATTTTCAGAACGCTCTTGCTATAGCGGAGCACTTGCCGAAAGGACGGGCTCAGCAAAAAGATGTGCTCGAGGCGACCCTAAAACTCTGCGAAGCACTGAGCGCCGCAGGCCGGTTGTCGGACTCCGTTGCAAAATACGAGCTGACCGCGCGACTGGCTCGCGAGGCTAGCGATACCAAGGCCTTCATCCGCTCTGCACTCGGTTTTGATGCCGCCCAGTTCCTTTCCTCGAAGCCGCTCGCCGAATCGCTCCAGCTACTCAGGGAAGCGATGGGCAAAATCGACCACGACGATCAGAAATCGCGCTGCCAGCTTCTCACCCGCCTTGCGCGCGCATATGCGTACCTTGGCGACGCTAAGAACAGCGCGAAATACCATAAGGAGGGCGTCAATCTGGCTCGGCAGCTTGATGACAAGCCTTCGCTCTTGGAACTCTCTGTCTTGCCTTTCCTAACCCCGACGACAGTCAAGTCTGCCGCGGAGGCAACCGATCGGACTACTCGCATAGACGAAATAAAGCGCCTCTCGGCTGAGATCAACGACGACGACATGCGGGGCCGAGCCCTAATACTCGACGTTTACGTCTCCACCGAATTGGGCAATCGTACTCGAGCCGATCTAGCGATCGATGGATTGGAAGAGCTCGGAACGCTACGCCAGCGGCTCCACCTCCTTTGGATGGCTCGGCATGCCCGGGCCATGATGGCTATTCTTGAGGGACGTTTCACGACGGCTGAGGCACTTGCAGGAGAAGCACTAAGCATGGGTAGACAGACGCATGGCGCGGAAGTCGAGGGCGTCTACGGCATGCAGATGTTCGCGATCCGACGTGAACAGAGCCGCCTGTCGGAGGTCGCACCGGTCATGAAGCGTTTGATCCAAGAGAACCCCGATGAAACCACCTGGTTGCCAGGTTTTGCGTTGGTTGCATGTGATTTGGGCTATCGGGACGCAGCGCAGCGTAGGCTGAGGGAGCTGGCTCGCACCGGTTTCGCAATGCCGCTAGATGCGAAGCGAAGCACGTCCCTCTCGTTCATGTCGGAAGTCGCGATCAGCCTCGGCGACACAGAGGCGGCGCAAACGATCTACGACCTTATGATCGCCTACAAGGATATGACCATCATGGCGGGAGTCGCAACTGTCTGCTTTGGAGCAGCGAGCCGCTATCTAGGAATGTTGTCCGCCTCGCTAGGTGACTTCGAGAAGGCCGCCGCGCACTTCGAGCATGCACTCGAGATGAACGCAGCCAGCAGTTCAAGACCGTGGCTCGCGCATGCACAGGCCGAATATGCGAGCCTGCTTATGAAAATCGGTAGCAAGAAAGCGATCGAGAGAGCAATCTCACTATCGGAGCAAGCCTCGGCAACTGCGGTCGAACTGGATATGGTCCGTTTGAAGAAGAGGTTGCAACCGACCCTGCATTAAGGGGCTCGGTCGTGCTTCGCCGGCATCAACACGGTTCAGAAGGAGCCTTCTCATGCCACGCTACGTCATCGAACGAGATTTTGCCGAACAGCTTAACCTTTCAAAGGACTCGGTCGAAAATGTCAATTTGATCAATGACGAGGAAGGCGTCCAGTGGATCATCTCCTTCCTCAGCGCCGACAGGAAAAAGACCTATTGCCTTTACGAAGCGGCTAACCCTGAAGCCATTCGGGCCGCAGCCCGACGAAACAACCTGCCCGCTGATGTGATCATTGAGATCAGTGGCGAGATTGGGCCCAATATGTTCGCTTAGCGCAATAGGCCGCAAGCAGCCAAATGGCGACGAATTTCCAAGTTGGCCCGTCCGTCGCAAACGGGCCGTCTCGCCTGTCACTCGGATGTCTGCTTTTGGGATGATGCTATGACCGCTGAGCAGCCATTGCGCCATTCATCGGGGCAGCGCACAATGGTCGCCTGCCCCGATGCTACCCGCATCAACTGCCGAACCCGCTCATTTCGAGATGGTCTGCGCCGCTTGGTCTATCGTATCCGCAATCACTTAGGCTGAGTCATAAAGAGCGCATGGCTTGCCGACACTGTGGTCACCTTGGCGCCGATGCGATGCGCCAGGTGAAGCAGCATGGCCTAGTCGAATGCTTTGTCTTCTGTGGCGATTACAGCCCAGCTTGGCTTCGACGCCAAGCCGCGTTGTTGAGCTTCGTGCCGAAGGCCGACATGTTTATCGGGACCTGCGAGTCCCGCATGAAGGCGACGTCTTGGTCACTAACGTCATGAGCGAAACCGGACTTGAAATTCTCCGGCTTCACGAAGCCGAAGCCATTATCGGTGGTTTCGACAACAAACCCGGCAGCAGGTGCAAAACCTTCGTACTGCTGACCAGTTGTCTCCCCGGCATCTGGCGAAAGCGCAGAAACGTAGACCAGCCCGCGACCTTGGGATTGACCCCTGCTTCCGCGATGACGGTGCCGCCCCAGAAGTGCCCAACGAGAACGGTCGGGCCATCCTGACGATCAAGAACACGCTTGGTTGAAGCGACATCATCCTCCAGTGACGTCAATGGGTTCTGGACGATCGTGACGCGATAGCCGCGTTGGGTGAGTTCGTCATAGACCCCGCGCCAGCCAGAACCATCGGCAATAAGTTCTCGGCCGACCCGGACTATGTCGATGTCACCTCCCCGATAACGGAAGGACGAGTTGCGTGCGATCACATGCAGGTCACGGAACCGCGCCAATTCTGTAATGATGTCTTCAGTAAGCCCATCACTGAAATATCGCTGTTCGAGATCGCTGCTCATGTTTGTGAACGGAAGAACTGCGAGCGAGGGGGGCGTGTGCGACGATCGAAGCGTTCGCGGTTGCTGCGCAGGTGATGACTGTAGAGGATCCGCGTCCATTAAGCGGAAGGCTCGTACGGGCGTCGAGATGTTCTTCAGTTTCTGCTCGCCCATCTCCTCGAATTGACAGGCGACCTTATTGCGCACCTCGTCGTGAATTTTGCCGGAAACGCAGATACCGCCGGGGTCGGCTAGGGCCTCTAGCCGCGCAGCTATGTTGACACCTTCGCCAAAGACGTCAGTTCCCTGGCCAATCACGTCACCAAGATTGATGCCGATCCGCAAATCGATGCGTTGTTTCTCCGACGCCAATGCATTCGCGGCCGCCATTTCTCGCTGCACGTCTACTGCCGCTGCAACGGCGTTTATGGCACTGCCGAACTCGATCAGCATTCCATCGCCCATAAGTTTCACGACACGCCCGCCATGAGCGATGACGGTCGGCGCGAGAATAGAAGCGCGCCGTTCTGTCAATGCAGCAAGCGTCCCAGATTCATCGTCTTCCATGAGCCTGCTGTAACCGACGACGTCAGCCATTAGCAGGGCGGCGAGGCGACGTTCCATGGACCCTTTCCGAGAGAGGGAGCTAATACCAAATCCTTACACGAATACTGCCTTGCGAGCGAACGCGCTTTCAGTTTGCATCTCGGTTTCGGCACTGGAGGCTCTTCATCAGTCGTGTTCGCGCAGCCGGATCGCATACAGCGTCCCCGTGCTCCAACCACTGATGGCCAGTCGCTCGCTCTCTAATCTTGGGAAGGCGCGCCAGTTGCATAGCGCACCCATGACCAAAAGCTCCCTCCAAGTCATGTCCGCTATCGGGCAACAGCGAATTGGCTCCGAATGACCAAGATGCTGAAGGGTTTCGGGTGCCGTCAGCGTTGGGGCCGGAACTTGCCCTTCCGGTTTCGGAACGAAGTTGTCGACAAGCAGCCCTTCGGCCTTTGACGGCGTTCGTCGCTGTTAATGCTACCTGCTCTGTTTGATTGTCGGCAGCGATGCGCGAAGCTAGCCGTTGCTGGCACCACATTGCCGAGCCTCATCGGCCTGGCAACTGACCGATCATGTTGCAATCGACCGTGGGGCCGGAACGCTCGGTGTACGCGGCGTAGATTACCTGATCCATGTTCATGGAGATTTCGCGAACCAGCTTTCGACGGACTGCGGTGACGAACATTGCGGCGTCGGTGACGCCGATCGCAAATGCGTCCGGTCCGCCGATGACGCAGCGCTCGAAATATGATTGCAGCCTGGAGGGGTCGTACCGCGCAAACCCGTCGGCCTCGCCAATGCGGGGTAGTGTGATAGGCAGCCCGTTGATCGTCACACCTTCCGCGAGAAGAAACTGCCGGATGGGGTCAATGAGTGCTCCGGCATTGTTCGGTCCGTCGCCGGATACATCAATAACACGGCGCGGGCTGCGCAAGCCGCTCTTCGCGAACAGCCCATTCGCGGCCTGCAACGCGCCAGAAATCGACGTTCCCCGGCCTTCAGTCAACGACAGAGCAGCGAGCCTGTCCGCCAAAGTCAGAGCATCCTCGCGGCTTTCCACAATTGTCCACGGCACGATGACGGTTTGCTGACTTGGCCCCGCCCACTCCAGATAGAGCACTGCGATTCTTCCCAGGTCTCCCGCCTTGATTGCCATCGCGACATCCGCGTGGCGGAAAGCATCAACATAGCCGTCGCGCTGCACTTTTTGCTCAATTCTGCTCATCGACGGCGAGACGTCCACGGCAAGGATCAATTGCAAATCGACTTCGGCCAGGCCGCCCGCGGGACGGTCCGTCGAGTGAGCCTGTGGCGCTGTCGCGAAGAACAGGGTGAGCAAGAAGGCGCCCGCTAGCCGCAGCGCTGGTCTTGCACCCATGTTTCCAATCCGCACTAAGCAGTCCATAGCGAACCTCTCTCATCGACAATGGAGTGTGGAATTGTCGGTCCGGGGCATTTGCCAAGTCACGAACGGCTTACGATCATTCGCCGAAATCCGAGCTCCCCGCACGGGCTGGATGATGATCAGTCTTCGCAGCGCGAAACCGTGCTAGTATGGAACTGCGGCTTCGTGCTTGAGGGGAACCGGCTTGAATAGCTCGCCGCCTACAACGTTCGTACTCAACGGCGTGACCGCCGACGTGAGCAGGGAGACCTTGCGCGACCAGTTCAACAGGACAATCGCAGTTCGCCACCAGACCTTCGCGGTACTTCGCCACCTTCTGGAGAACGCTGATCGAGTCATCACCAAGGATGAGCTGATGAAGGCGGTCTGGAACGGGCTAGCCGTCACCGATGACAGCCTGGTCCAATGCATTCACGAGATCCGTGCGGCGCTCAACGACAGTCGCCAAGCCGTCGTGCAGACAGTGCCGAGGCGCGGTTACAGGTTGGTCCTTCCCTCAAATGCCCGACCAAGAATGATTACAATTCTGGCGGCAGAATTGGCCGCCGGGGTCCGGCCGGCAGGCCAGGATGAGCGGAGCATTGCTGCACCTACCCCGGCCTACAGGAAGGTCCTTGATCGGCTGCTGATAGAACATGCCGGTCATGTCTTCGCGAGCGTCGATGAGACAGTCCTTGCGGAGTTTGCTGGCCCTGTCGAGGCGTTGCGGTGTGCGAACGAGATCCAGTATGAGGTCGATAGACGGAACTGCGAGGTTCCCGAGACAAAGCGGCTGCGCTTCCGCATCGGCGTTGACCTCGGTTACGTCGTCGCCGAGGGCGAGCACCTCAGGGGCGAGGCCGTCGAGGTCGCAGCTTATCTTCAAACCTTGTCACGCCCCGGCGGGATTTGCATCACGGAAGCAGTCCGCTCCCAGGCTCAGGACCACCTCTCGCTGGAATTCATCGATCTCGGCGAGCACAAACTGAAGGATGTCGCTCGTGCCTTGCGCATCTACCGCGTATGTCTTGCGTCCGAGGAACCGGTCAGGTCGCCATTTCGCGGTCTCGATGCCTTCGAATTCGAAGATGCCTATCTATTCTTCGGCCGAGCGCGGGCGATTGCCGCCTGCACTGCCAGACTGGAGCAGCAGGCAGCAAGCGGCACGGCATTCCTGCTCATCTACGGAATGAGCGGTTGTGGCAAGTCTTCCCTCCTGTCCGCTGGCCTGCTGCCGTCATTGACGCGACCTGGAGCCGTGGCAGGCATATCCTTGTGGCGCCGCTGCCTGATCCGCCTCTCCGAAGGACCGGATGCATTCGCTGTGTTGGCTGCGGCGCTGCTTCACAGCGCCGCAGTGCCGGAGCTGTCCTCAGAAGCAACAGCCGCGGAGTTTGCTCGACTCTGCAGGAGCACGCCGGATCGAGCCCTGGCGATGGTCCGACAGGCACTTCGCAGGGCCGCCGGGCCGGCCCGCTCGCAGGTCAGACTGCTTGTGGTCATCGATCAACTTGAGGAGCTGTTCACGACGGAGAAGCAGCCGGCGATGCGCGAGGCCCTTGTGCGGTTCATGGCGGTGCTGGCCGCGAGCGGACTGGTGTGGGTGATAGCGGCGATCCGTTCGGATTTCTTTCACCGCTGCGGTGAGGTCCAAGGTTTCTCGGCGCTCAAGGACGGCCTCGACTTCTGCCACCAACCGGCCCAGAGATCGCGCAGATGATCCGCGAACCTGCGGTCGTGGCCGGGCTCCGCTTCGAGGAGAGCGCCGAGTTGGGGCGGCTCGATGACGTGCTGCAGGCGGCAGCAACTGCCGACCCCGGATCATTGCCGCTTCTCGAGTTTGTCCTCGACGCGTTGTACCAAGCCAGTGGCGACCGACGCGTTCTCACCTTTGCGCATTATCATGCGCTTGGCGGGCTCGAAGGCGCAATCGCGCGCCGCGCCGACGAAGTCCTGGACTTGCTGGCGCCCGGGATCCAGGAGGCCTTGCCCGCGGTGCTGCGCGCCCTCACCACGGCGAACCTGGGCGATGAAACGGTCACGGCACGTGCGGCCCTATATACCGAAGTTGCGGGCACTCCCGCGCGATCGGCCCTCGTCAGGGCATTAATCGATGCCCGGCTCCTCGTCAGCGACGAGGACGCCGCAGGGCATGTCTTCGTTCGTCTTGCGCATGAGGCACTGTTGAGCCGTTGGCCGCGCGCCGGTGGCATTGTGAATGCAAACCGCGACTTCCTCGCGACGCGCGAACGCCTGAGGGCTGACGCCCACCGATGGCACCTGGAAAGCAGGAATCGAGAGCTTCTCCTTCCGTCCGGCAAACGTCTGGCGGAGGGAGAAGAGTTGATGCTGTCAAGGCGGCAGGAGGTCGACGATGCCGTCCTTGAATACATCGAGGAGTCCTTGCGTGCCCATCGGCAGAAGGAGGAGAAGGACCGTCGCGCGGAGCTGGCGCTGATCGAGGCCGCCCAAGAGGCAAAACGCGAGCGCCTTGAGCGCGAGGCCGAGCGCCGGAGCCTCGCGGCTGCCGCAGCAAACCGGCTTGCCCGACGGACGCGGAACGCCGCTATCGTGGCAATAATGCTCGCTCTTATGGCGGGTGCAGGCGCACTGGTCGCGTTCAAAGCGCGGGAGGAAGCAAGAGGCCAACGCGATCAGGCGCTGCGCAATCAGTTCCTTTCGCTCTCGTTCCTCTCGGAGCGGTCCGCCGCGGCGGGCAACACCGAGGCTGCGATCCGGTTGGCGCTTGAGGCGCTACCCTCGAAAGAGCAACCCGAGCGGCCATATCTCTTTGAGGCGGAGGCAGCTCTCTTCAAGGCGCTGCTGGCGCACCGGCAGATCAAAACCCTCCGCCCTGGCGCCAGTGTGGCGCATGCGGCATTCAGTCCTACAGGTGATCGCATCGTCACCACATCCTATGACAAGACTGCAGCAGTCTGGGACATCTCCAGCGGTGCCGAAACTGCAATTCTAAAAGGTCATGAAGGGCCCGTGGAGAGGGCCGAATTCAGCCCCGACGGGAGCCGTATCCTGACGGCCGCGAGGGACGGCACGGCACGTCTCTGGGACGCCGTCTCGGGAGAGCAGCTCTACATCCTGCGGCCGGTAGGCAATTACCCGACGGCAATCTTCAGCCCGGATGGCACCCGGGTGCTGACGGCGGGAGAGAACAGCGATGCAACGCTCTGGGATGCTTGGACCGGAAAGAAAGTCCTAGGTGTAAGCAGCGACGCATATACGCGTGCTGCTTTCAGTTCAGACGGCCGCAGCTTCGCGACGGCAGGCAAGCATTTTATTTCGATCTGGAATACCGCAGACGGCGTGCTGACGCGGTCGATCCGAGTGACCTCCTGGCCCTACACCTTGGCGTTCAGCCCGGACGGAAGCCGGATGGTGGCCGGCCCGTGGGGTTGGCATTCACACCGCGACACTTCCAGTCTTTTCGATTTGTCGAAAGGAACGGAGATCGCAAAGTTGGCCGGCAGCAAGAGCGACACTCAATTGAACGGCGTGATTTTCAGCCACGGGGGTCAGCAGATCGCCACCATATCACTGGATGGCACTGCCCGGATTTGGGATGGAGCGTTGGGAACGCCGGATGATGAGCTCGGCCAGGAGGTTTCAGGGTTGAAACCTGACATCGGCACAGATGAACGCGATGTGGAGATGAACGGTGCTTTCACCCCGGACGACCGCTTCCTTGCGACCGCCTCGATCGATGGGCCGATCCGCGTCTGGGACGTTGAACGCGCCTCGTTGGTCCCGACCATCGCCGGTCATGAATCTTTGGTTGAGCATCTGGAATTCAGCCCGGTTGACAGCAACATTCTTCTCACTGCTTCACACGATGGCACCGCTCGGCTGTGGGATGTCGACGGTGCCCTGACGACGGCGCTCTCACATGAATATCGCCCCACTTTCGCGGTCTTCAGTCCCGACAAGGTCCACCTGCTGACCGGCGGAGGCGACAGCGCAGCGCACCTGTGGAATGTCGTGAGCCGGCGCGAGATAATCCGCCTCGACACGCACGAGATCATTCAAAACGCCTCGTTCAGCCCAGATGGGAGGCGCGTCGCCACGGCGTCTCTAGAGGGCGCGGTCCGAATTTTTGACGTGGCCACGGGACACGAGACCGCCCAGTTCCGATCAGATGCCGGACTGATCAAGATCCAGTTTGGTCGCGATGGCAAATCGCTTGTTTGCGCATGGATCAACGGCACCGCCCAACTGTGGGACGCGATGACCGGCGCCAAACTGGCTGTCATCCATACAAGCATCAATCTGCCGCAAACCATTCTTAGCCCTGACGGACGTCGGATCCTCTCGGCCAGGGAAGACAATGTGGGACACCTCCTGACGACGAGCGGAGCCGAACTACGTGCTCTTGTGGGGCATCAGGATCGCATCACGGCAGGGGCCTTCAACCCTGACGGGCAGCTCCTCGCCACGGGCTCACTCGACCACACGGCCCGAATTTGGTCGACCACCGGGACAAGCGTTAGAACGCTGGAGGGACATACCGGCGCGGTGACGGTAGTCGCCTTCAGTCCCGACAGCCAGTCGCTGCTGACTGCTTCACGCGATGGAACCGCCCGGATCTGGAGCGTCGCAGGCGATCCGGAAAGGGTTCTCAGGGGCCACAGCGGCGCGCTTGACAGCGCCGAGTTCAGCCCCAATGGCCTGTATGTCGTGACCGCGTCGACCGAAGATCGAACGGTGCGGTTGTGGGCGGCGCAATCGGGGCGCCAGATTGCCGTCCTTGGGAGCCAGGACGAAGCAACCTTTCTACGGGGCTTTACACGCGCAGCTTTCAGTTCCGACGGCACCCATGTCGCGATTGTTTCCGGCGAACAAAGAGTCAGCATCGTTCGCGTCTTCCAGACACCCAACGAGCTTATTGAATTCGCCCGGCGTACCGTCCCTCGCGAACTGACCCCTTGCGAGCGGCGAAGCTTCTTCCTTCCTGAAGTCCCTGCAAACGGCACCTGTCCGGGCTGAGGCGACAACGGTCAGACTTTGTGAGCAGCCTTCGGGCGTCGTCAGGTCGGCGGCCACGACCTCAAGCGAAGGATACCTCCCGGATGATCTGTCGAACAATTTGTTCGGTCAGGCACAGAGATGGTTATTGCTTGGAATAATCGGAGGGCTTGCTAACCTAGCGAGAAGAAAAGCCCCCACAATTGCCCAAGTGCACCGGCCATTCCTACGGCTGGGTAGGGTGTTCGCGCTCGGCAATCTTTGCCAAGAGCTTCCGTGAGGCCTCTAGGATGCTTCGTGTCTCTTGGATGGTCGATTGTAGGGATTCCAGTTCTCTCTCCGCCCAGCGCTGGCTACGGCGGGCGCCTTCGATGAACTGGTGGTCGGATTCCCACTGGTCTTTCAGGCGACTTAGCCTCTCTTCCAGGTGGCGCATGTTTCCGTCGTCACGGCTACATCCGAGGAATCGACCGCTTAGGTAGGAATGTGTGGTTGTCGCCACGGTTCCATACAATTTTTGGAAGGCATTCCCCTACGGCCGTGTCCCAACCCGCCGATTCAATTGGCTTGTGCTGCTGAAATGGGTCAAAAAAACAAATAGGCATGGAAACCAAAAAGCTCTTTGCGTTCGGCGCACTAAAAGGTCGGGAGGTGTGCGATGAGCACCTTTTTGCCGCTTTTCGTTAAGCTGGTAGACCGGAAATCAATGACGGTTGCCTCCATCTGTGAGGCCGAGGAAGCGCTCCAGGGGCAGTGGCCAAATAAGGAAGCGGCGGCCTATAGGAATGCGTGCCGATTAATTGCGGAGGCCAAGGATGGAAGCTGCAGTCCGGCCGTAGCATTTGCGGCGTTCAAGGCCGCCGCTATCGACCAGCGCTTGCTGCAGCCGGCCAAGACGGAGTCCCGCCCTCGGCATGTCGGGCAACGTGCCATAAACCATCGTGATGATGAACCGCCGTCCCCTAGTATCAAATAGGGACCGACACAGGGGATCTCGCTTGGTCGCGCGACGGTGGGCTCGCACCGACCGGGGCAGGTGATGCGAGCCCGGCCGAGTCTTGCGGGACCTCGACCAGCAGCGAACACCCACTCGCTGCCGTGCTATCAACAAGCCCCCAAATTTCAGGTTCCGCTAATGTACAAAAAAGCCCTCCAACCGTTGAGTTAGTGGGCAGTTTTGGGAGACACTGATATGGGAACAGTGCGACCGCCCGAAGTGTTTCGAGGCGACGATGTTCCAAGGGGATTCACAGTGCGGGCGTTTCTATGCTGAAGGGATGGACACTGTTTTCGATGATATCGGCCAGGCCTCAGGGGGTCCCGCCAGGACTTGTGGCGCCCCGTCCGCGCCTTCGCCCTCGATCTTGCCGCCACGCTGTTCCTGGGCGTCGCAGTCGGCCTTGGTGTTGGCTTTAGAATGGCGATCGCGGGTTAGATCGCGTCCTTCCTTCGTTTGTATGTTTCGTTTGGCATTGGTAGCAGTGCCCATATGTTTGCCAGCCGGCGCTAAGTATCACCGGTCAGGCCCAGTGGCCCGCCCGTTAGCGCCCCCCGCAACAAGGCTGCTGGGCCGTCCTATGTACCGCCGAGGCGAAAAAGCCGCTGCGCGACATCGACTAGCGCCAGTGAACTGCGCGAACTATTTGCGCGCAAACGCATAGGCGGCGGGGTGTCCGGGGAACAGGCCTCGGGCGGGTGAGTTGGGTGGTTGCAGCGTGTCCCGCTGCCAACCGATGTCGACGGTTGAGGCCCGCGCTCCGCTTTACAGGCTGGCGCGGGCCGCTCGTCTAGATTTGCCTTCTCAGGCCATTCGCAGCCGGCGAAGTCTTTGGGCAACGTAGTGCGGACCTGGGCCCGCGAGCGGTCGTCCGGTCGTCAGGAAGCCGTCCAGCATAGCTAGTAATTCGCGCGCTGCGCCGGATGAGCAGTAGTAGTAGATTACTTGACCGTCGCGTCGGGTGTCGACAAGGCCGAAGGCGCGGAGCTTGGCAAGATGCTGCGACAAAGCCGACTGGCTGAGTTGAACTTTCTCGGCGAGGACACCGGCCGAAAGTTCGCCGCCGGCCAGGTGGTTCATGATCAAAAGCCGCTTCTCATTTCCCATCAAGCTGAGAAAGGCAGAGACGGTTTTGGCACTGGCGGCAAGGTTTCTTGAAATCATCGAATCAGACTAAGGTCCTACCCAAGATAGAACTTAAGTCTGCAGCAACGCGGAATCAAACCCTCGGTTCCGCCAAAAAAAAGCAAATTCCTATTGATCCTCATCCTCACGCAAATCCTGCAGCGATGCATGCCGCAGGTCATCCTCGCCGCGCAGGTGCTTTACGCGGCCGATCAGCCCCGGCTTGACCCATTGCGTCGCAGGCCGCTTCATGACGCCCTTGGGCGCCGTGCCTGGGTGCTCTTGGACGCGTTTCCATAGCCTCTCGCGCATTTCCCGGTTCAAGGTGACGAACGCGCTGCCGACATAGCGCCCTGTGCCCCGCTCAGCCATGAGAGCGAAAGCCGGCTTGCCCGCTTCACGCTCGACGCCGAGCAGATCGAACTCGTCGATCGCATAGCACTTGGCCTTCAGCCAGTTGGTCGACGGACCGCTGCGGTGTTTGCTGTCCTTCCGCTTCGACACCATGCCTTCAAGCCCAGCCTGGTCGAGCAAGTGGAAGATCACCTTGGCTTCGCCGGGCAGAGGCTCGCTGAACTGAATACGCCGCCCGGGCTCGATCATGCTGGCCAGGATCTCGCGCCGCTCCTCAAGCGCCATGTCGCGCAGATCGTGCCCATTGAGGTGCAATAGATCGAAGGCGACGAAATAGAGGTCTTGCTGTCGGCGGGTGATCGCCTTGCGCAGATCGCCGAAGTCCGAAAGGCCAGCTTCGTTCAAGATGATGATCTCACCGTCGACAATCGCGCTTTCGGCACCAAGACTCTTTGCCTCCCCCACCAGGTCGCGATATTTCGCGGTCCAGTCGTGGCCGCGGCGAGTGTAGATCCGCGTCCCATCTTCATCGACGATCAGCTGGGGAACGGTAGCCGTCGAACTTGACCTCGTGGGTCCAGCCTTCACCCTCGGGAGGCTTCTCCACAAGGGTCGGCATCAACGGCTCGATGAACTTCAAACGCATGCACAGACCCACCCTCCGGCGATTCAATAAGATAAAGCTAAAATAGTTCCAAAACCGGAAATCAGCCTTTTGGTGCAACAAACACGTCAACTCGACGTTGCGGGATGAGCGAAGGAGGAAACGATATGGCCGATGACAAGAGCAAGCGGGATTTTCGCGATCGGGACCGTGTCTCGGCCGACGAGAATTATGAAGTTGAATATTTCGCAACAAAGATCGGCATCACACCCAGCAGGTCAAAGAGCTGATCGCAAAGCACGGCAACCAACGCGAGACTTTGGAGCGGGTAGCCAAGGCGCTGCGGAAACAATGACCAGGCTATCTGATCTCGGCAGACCACTGATCGCATGACATGAAGGCCCGCCCGCGAGCGAACTTGATCATTTCATCCCTTGCCCTGTTTGCGCCAACAGATCGACATGCGCGATTTTCGCCAGGTCGCTTATCATGCCGATCCGGATCACGATCAGCCTCTCGCACTGGACGCTTAGGACCAAAAGTGCCGAAATACCATGTTGAGGAAATGGACGGCGATACCGTGACGGCTACCCACATCGTCCACGCGACAACGCCGATCAGGGCGGCGCGGGAAGCGACAGAGCGCGACGTCACTCTGCGCACCAGCGAGCCCATCTGGATCAGGGTTGCCGACGAAAAGCGCGGCCACATATTCGAATACAGTTTCAGCCTGTAGCTGGCGATCCAACTCGGCTAGCTGAGTTTTTGGATGGCATACCATGCCGTCGACCTCGATACGCAAGTTCGACTATGACCCCAACACCAGGGTTCTCTCGGTTTGGTTTGTAGCGAGCGGGAAGCATTACGAGGTTTTGGACGTACCTGCTGATGCCGTTGCTGCGTTCAAAGTTGCCTTTGCCAAGGGCGTCTATTTTAACAGCCACATCCGCAATCGTTATACAGTCCGGCTCGCGCCAGAGCGCTGACATCTGGAGACGCCGGGCTTGTGCAGGGATGGCCCGCGCCTGCTTCCGAGCGCGGGCCGACTATGATGAGTGAGGGGCCATCTTGGTCACCGGCAGGACCGCTGAGAACGAGCCGGGTGTGACCGAACAGCCTCGGAGCGAGGATGTTCCCGGCTGACGCAAAAAGACTGAAGGCCGCAATTAGCACCAACTTATTAGGTCCGGATCATTTTAACGAATCGTTGACCGCGCTGTCCCAGAATAGGACGGCGCGGTCAAACCCCAACCTTGGCTGCGCAGGCGGCTTCGGCACTCAGTTCCACCCCCGAGCTGTCGGAGCCGCCACTCACACCACACTTATACCAGCAATGGTTGAATCAACCGTTACTGCACGTGCTTTCTATGGCGCTTCCCTGATCGTTAGACTTTGACGGAGCAAACAGGGGATTCACAGATTCGGAGATTCGAGCGATGGAAACGATCTTCGATGACATCGCCAAGTCCCTCAGAGCGCCCCGCACAGACGCATGGCGCCCTGTACGCGCCTTCGCCATCGACATGGCCGGCAAGCTGTTCCTTGGCGTCGCCCTGGACCTTGGCTTCGGAATGGCGATCGCGGGTTATACCCGACCTATCGGTTCGGGCGGTCCGTAGCCAAAGCGTTGTAAAGCACCAAACACGCCAGCAACGAAATGACGCTGCCCAGCAGGTCGCCTAGGGTCGGGCCGAAAAAATAGACAAGATCGAGCGCCAGTACCGCCATCGCTCTCGGACACTGCCGGACATTAACCGTTAGTCGCCGCTAATGTTCCGGTCTGGATAACCTGTTCAATCTTTTGGTTGAACTTGCGCCATTCGCCAACAATCCATAGTTGGGCGAAGCAATCAAGCTTGCGAATGAATACGCCTCCGGAGACGTCCCCATCGGCCAAGAGGTTTTGAGGCCATCGGAGCGTCGCGGAAAGAAATGATAGAGAGTTGGCGAAAGAGGCGGAACGCTATCCGGTTTGGCAAGCTCGCTCCCACACCACGCAACATCATCCAAAGTACCGCGAGGAATAGGAATGGCTAAAGTCCGCAAACGCACCCTGCCCTCCGTCGAAGTCCGCTGGCTGGCCGACTATTTCGATGCCGGCGGCAATCGCCGCTCCAAGCAGTTCGACAAGCGCAAGGATGCCGACAGCTATCCGGTAAAGGTGCGACGTGACCTGCAGCTATGATTCGAATCCAGGTTCCCCAGAAAGCGATTTTTCCGTTTGATCATTAGAATATTTCGTGTCAGTCGGACGCACGGTCGGTAATTTTTGTTCCCGTTTCGAGCTTGCGGATGGCGCTTTCGCCGAGCGCCGGATCTCGGTTGAGGAAGGCTGTGGCCGGTGATCGTTGCGATTTCCGGCACCCAGGCCTCGACGAGCGCCAGGCGCGTTACAGCAGTCCCGCGAATGTCATTGAAGGTCACTCCGACCACCCCGGCCGAGGCGCAGGCCTTGCGCCAGATGATCGAAAGCCATCTGAGGTCCATGGCACGCCGTCGCTGTTCAAAAGTATCTGCCCGACCTTGTCGCGCAGCGCCCCGAGCGCAGCCTTGAGCGGCGCGCCGACGGGAATGACCACACGAGTTCCGGTCTCGGATTGCTGCAAGCGGATCACCTTGCCGTCATACTGCTGCCAAGTGAGCCGCAGCAGGTCGCCCTGGCGCTGGCCGGTCCACAAGGCCAGTGTGAGCGGCAGATGCAGGTGCGCGGGAGCGCTGGCATAGAATGCGGCCTCGTCGGCGGCAGTCCAGACGTTAGCCACCCTGGTGCCGCGATAGAGGCGCCCGCCCTTCTCGCAAGGATTGGCTGACACAAGGCCGCGACCGTGTCCCCAGGACAGGATCCTCGCCAGCACCTGCCAGCCATAGTCTGCCTGTCGGCGCGATGCCTTGGCGCGCTCGTCGCGCCACTCCATGAAGATGCCCTGCGTGCGGCGGTCGCTCATGCCCGACAGCGGGAAGTCACCGAATTTCTTTCCGATAACCTTGATCAGCTTGACATAGTCGGCTTGCTTGCGCGGCGCCAGGTCATCCAAATCCGAGCTGGCCTGAAATTCATTCATCACGGACAGGAGCGCGCCCTGGCGCGGCTTGGCCTTGGTCGCGGCGGCAGCTTTGTAGGCCGCGATGAATTCGGGATCTCCAGGCTTGCCAGGCAAGGTGGCCCGCCCTTCCAAGCCCACTAGTAGGTGACGAGGCTGCCGTCGGCGAGTTGTTTCGTGCGGCTGTTCAGCCCCTTAAGACGAACGCGCATGATTTTTTATACACTGGTCGATGGGGTTTTCCGGTTCGCTCGTATGTGTAGCGGCGATGACCACGATCTTGCCCGTCGCCTCTACCCTGCCAGGCTCCATGTTGCCTTAGCGTGCGCTCTTGATCCGCGCGCAATACCGGCAATTTTGAAGGAGATCAGTGTGCCGGCCATTTTTGGGTTGCTCCCGCCTTTTCAGCCGCCGCGTTTTCCAAAAGATTGGTGAGGTTTTGGATTAACTGCTTGGAGCAGATCCTTGACGGGCAGCCCCATCACCTTCTCGATGCCAATTAAGACTTCCAGGACAATTCGAGCCGGCCTGAGAATGATCGAAACCGGATATTGATCGCGCCTAATTACCTCTCCTACCGGAGACGATGCATCGAAATCAGACCATCCCTACCCTTCCTGGTCGAAAGACAAGGCCAAGGTGCGGAAATTCGGACTCTTGGGACCTTCTCAGATGGTTACAGCAACCGACACAGTGAAACGCAATTGTCTATGAGATCGGCGGTTGCTGCTACACATTCACCTCACTGGGGCATGCGTTTCTTGAAGGCGGTCCGCAGCCGGTTCCGTGCACGTTTTATTTTGACTGTTAACTGTCACGCTAGTCGAATGTTGACGACTCCCCCTCGGAAGAGTTAATAATCTCCTAATATAAGCATTTTCTTAAAAACATGATCGGCAGCCGACGAGTTTGCCGACGCAAGGGGAGACGCAGCGCGACGACCAATCTCGTCGCAACATCATCATCATCATCATCAACATCGAGCCGCCATCCGTAAACGGTACTGCTGAGTCAGCCGTTCGCAAGGCGTAACATAGCGGTGGTTGGGTGGGCTGACTAAGTCTATGAGCTTTGATAGCGAGTGCTTTGTCTTTTCAGTGCGGTCGGTAAACGGATGTGGGGGCATCTGTGTATGAGTAAGGGGGTTATAATGGCTGCTTCTCAAATCGTACACGCCGACGGAATTTCGACGTTGCTTCCCGATACGCCACAGGGCGGAGATTATACCTACCGCTTAGCCGAAAATGCGCCCGTCCCCATTTCCACCGTTCTGACCATTATATCTCTCGATGGGTCGAGTAGCGATCTGGCCGAAATCGCACTTTGCTCTCCGAATGATGAGTTTTCCGCCTCGACCGATCCGAAGAAGCCCGCTGTTGCCTGCGCAGATTCAGCAGGCATCAAGCTGTGTTTGCCGGACTCGCGAGCGTGGGCGTTTGGCATTGGTACACATGCCATTGGTCTGGATGCGAACTCATTTGGTCCGGCACTCTCGTTCAGGATCAAGCCGTTAGTGGGCGAAGGCGAACTTGCCCTCACCGGTTCACAATTTTTGAGCGACCCGCCGCAAAGCGGCAGATCGATGTCGACACTTCTGGATCGAAAGAACAATTAGCAAGATAGGGGATTGGGCATGGCAACGACCATTGGCACAAGTGGCAGCGACAATCTGGTTGGTGGTAGCGGAGACGACGTGCTTCTGGGCGGCGCTGGAAGCGATCGCCTGAATGGCGGATCAGGCGCCGATACGCTCGATGGAGGCAGTGGTTTCGATGACCTTCTGGGCGGATCAGGCGCTGACCTTCTGATCTTCCGGGCCTATGAGAACCAATACAAGCTTGGGAGCACCTACGTTGCGGGATCAGGCGGATTGCCTGGCACTCTCACCGGCGGCACCGTCTACGACAACGGAGCCGCTCAGAGCGGCAGTTCTTTTGGCGGATACGACAACTACGATGGCGGAAACGGCTCGGCCAAGGGCGGAACGGGGGAGATAGACACCCTTAAGATCTACGTCAGCGTCCAACAAAGCAATGACGCCGCATTCATGCATGCGCTGAACGACGAGATCAACTATTTCAATACGGTTTGGTATCCGGCTCACAGAAATCAACAAACGCTGCAGGCTGATCAGTCATTTTACCAGTTCAAGAGCGTCAACCTGAAGGTCAGTGCGGTCGAGACAATCGCCCCTGTGACGGTCGACAACACCACAAATCATGGGCCGGTAAACACTGTCCCCCTTGCGGCGCAGATCGCTACCGAGGACACGACGAAAGCCATCGGGGGAATATCTGTCGCGGATTCCGACGGCGGGCTACTAACGACGACGATCTCGGTCAATCACGGCACCCTTACGGTGACGTCCGGACCAGGCGTCACACAGAACGGGACGAATTCTGTCATCATTACGGGTACATCGGCGCAAATCAACGCCGTGCTCTCCAGTCTGACGTATAAGGCAGTGCCGGACTATAATGGTGCGGACAACCTTACCATCGCGACTTCGGACGGGTTGGCGACCGACACGGACACGGTAGCGATTACCATCAACGCGGTCAGCGACATCGTCGCCGATACGGTCGTCACCAATGAAGACACCGCCATTACCTTCAACCCGGTGAGCGGGGCCAACGAGGTCTCGGGCGCCGACAATTTCGAGGGCAACGCGCAGATCACCGCCATCAACGGCAGTGCGATCACCGTGGGCGGGCCGGCCATTGCTGTCAGCCACGGTTCGGTCACGCTCGGCGCCGGCAATGCGCTCACTTTCACCCCGGCCGCCGACTACAACGGTCCGGCCGTATTCTCCTACACCGTCACCTCTGGCGGCGTCACCGAGACCGCCAGCATCTCCGTCACGGTGAATGCCATCAGCGACATCGTCGCCGATACGGTCCTCACCAATGAAGACACCGCCATTACCTTCAACCCGGTGAGCGGGGCCAACGAGGTCTCGGGCGCCGACAATTTCGAGGGCAGCGCGCAGATCACCGCCATCAACGGCAGTGCGATCACCGTGGGCGGGCCGGCCATTGCTGTCGGCCACGGTTCGGTCACGCTCGGCGCCGGCAATGCGCTCACTTTCACCCCGGCCGCCGACTACAACGGTCCGGCCGTATTCTCCTACACCGTCACCTCTGGCGGCGTCACCGAGACCGCCAGCATCACCATCAACGTCACCAGTGTGAACGACGCGCCGGCCGGCACCGACAATTCGACGACCATCAACGAGGACGGGACCTACACCTTCGCGGCGGCCGATTTCGGCTTCACCGATGCCAACGACAGCCCGGCCAACGCCCTGGCGGCGGTGACGATCACCACGCTGGCCAGCAACGGCGTGCTCAAGCTGAGCGGCGTCGACGTGACGGCAGGCCAATCAATCGCGCTCGCCGACATCGGCAATCTGACGTTTGTGGCGGATGCCAACGAGAACGGCTCGCCCTATGCCAACTTCACCTTCCAGGTTCAGGACAACGGCGGCACCGCCAATGGCGGCGTCGATCTCGACCAGTCGGCCAACACCTTCACCATCAACGTCACCAGTGTGAACGACGCGCCGGCCGGCACCGACAATTCGACGACCATCAACGAGGACGGGACCTACACCTT
>NZ_JAMYQI010000028.1:0-34129 GCF_040320805.1 Mesorhizobium sp. M0615
TTGAATACATCTGCAAAATCTGGACAAAAGAGCCCGAACGATTCAGGCTCGATCCAACCCATCAAACCTTGGGACTAAACATTTAGCTGCAGACAGTACCGGAACCGTGCACTTTCGACTGTGAGCGACGCGCCGTCTGCGATAGTCGGTTCGCAGTGCTCGGCATCCGGATAGTGAGTCGCTCTTCAGGTTCGCAAATTTCCAGGCGCGTTCTTTCCCCGCGGTACCTATGCCGTGTATGGGTCCTGGCAGGGCGGATAACGCACGCGGGCGGGTGCTGCCCTCTAAGTCGGGCGGCGGCCCCTGAGATGGCAGGGGATGAGGGCGCCGGATTCGAGTGCTGCCTGACGGCCCTTGGCGCTGGCGAGACGGCTCTCGGCCATCTCCATGCCGACGACCGCTGCAAGCTTCTGGCGCACCGGTCCCTCAAGCAGCGCTACCTCGTTCCGGTTAGCTTCCAGCAGTTCATGGCGGCGATCCGTGACCTTAGGTTCAGTGAAACCCGCGTCGCTGAGCGCCTGGAGGGCGTCGGCGGGATGCGTGAAGGCAAATTTCAGTTGCAGGTTCGAGAGCCAAGCAAGAACTACTGCGTTCTCGGCGGCGCCCTCGGACCAGAACCAATCCCCGGCAACGAACCAACCACCCGGCTTCAGCACACGCAGGAGCTCCGCATAGACCGCCGCTTTGTTGGCGATGTGTAACAGTGTATCTTTGGAGAAGACCACGTCGAAGCTGGCATTTGCAAACGGGAGTTCCCCCGGTGTGACCAGTTGAAAGGTGACGCGTTCGGCGAGCCCCTTCTTCGCCGCTAGATGACTGGCCGATTCGATCAGCTGCGGCTCGACATCGATGCCGACAACCGCGGCTGCGCCGTGCTGGACCACCAACAGCACGTCAACACCGCCAAGGCCTGAACCGATATCGAGCACGCGGCGGCCGCAAATGTCGATGCCCTCCAGCATCTGCTCGACCTCCTCCGGCCCGCCTGGCGAAAGAATGCCCTCTCCCCACACGAATTCGAGGGCATCAGTCAACTCTTTAGGATACTGCATCGTCCGCTCTCCAGTTGCCAGAAGAATAATTTGTCGTACGGCGGCTTTCCACAGCATCTTGGCAGTGGGTGACATGCATTAATTAATATCTCCGAAAATTAAACCTCGACAATCGTCCTTAATTGAGACTTGCGCTGGCGAAAAAACCCCATCAATCTGTGCGTTATTGAAAGACAGAGACATACGGGTCATTTTTGCTTTTGGAGTGAAGCGGCGTCAGAGGGATATTATTTGACGCCCAGTTGCACGACTGCTGCGAGAAGGGCGCAAAAGGGATTTCCCACGCTGATCTATATGAGACTCCATATCAGACATTGACGACGATTTTGCCAACGTGGCGCTTTTCCATGAAAGCCTGCTGCGCCTTTGCAAGGTCCGGCAGCGCATACTCTGCTGCAAGTAGAGGCCGTAGGAAGCCACGTTCAATCAGGTCGACCAATCGCCTTGCCGTCCCCGGGGGCACAATCGTCGCGCCGGTCAGTTGAAGGTCTTTGTAGATGAGTTGCCTGAGGTCAAAATCGACTATCGGTCCCGAGATGGCGCCAGAGGTCGAATATCGTCCACCTTGCCGCAAAGCACCGACGAGATGGTGGAAGGTACGGCCCCCGACTACGTCCAGTGCGACGTGGACTTCACCGTCAGCGGCCGCTCGGATTGCCTCGGACATTTCCGGCGTCTCTCGATCGACGACAGTGTCGGCGCCAAGCTCTCTCAAAGCGCTCGATTTGGACGGGGATGCAATAGCAATGATGCGCGCTCCACGCAGTCGGCATAACTGGATCGCAGCAGTTCCCACGCCACCCGAGGCGCCGGCGATTACAACGGTTTCTCCCGGCCGCAGGCCCGTGCGCGCCACCAGATTCTCGGCCGTGGCGTAGGCGCAAGGGTACGTTGCGAGCTCGGCGTCGGACAAATTGCAATCAATACGAAGCGCGTTTTGGGAATGTACAGTCGTGAACTCGGAGAATCCGCCGTTACATTCGGATCCGAAGTAGATGGTACTTGAAGTATTCATCCAGTCTGCCGAACCGAGAAGCCATGGATCCACAATGACCCTTTCGCCGATCCGACTGGAACTCACCCCATCGCCGACCGCGGCAATCCTGCCCGCCACGTCGGAACCTTGAATAAGTGGGAATCTTATCCCGGAGCCTCCCCAGCTGCCTGTGTCGAACTGCGCCTCGGCAAATCCGGCGCTTCCAGCAGCGGACGTAATGCCGTCAGTGACACTCTTGGAATACCAGGCCGTGCGCGTGTTGATGTCTGCGTTGTTCAGACCGCATGCGCCGACCTCGACGAGCACTTCCCCGGGACGCGGCGTCGGAACGGGCCAATCCTCACGGTACGCAAGCTTGTCCAGACCGCCGTGACCAGTCAGGATAACCGCGCGCATCAACTTCTTCTGGCTCATAATCGCTCCTCCAGGTGTGAGAATGTCGATGCGGCTCGCCTAGACTCCGATTTCCGGCGGCAACTCAATGCGACGGAGGCGGATTGGCATGGCAAAGCCGTTAATGGATGACTAGCGGCGGGATAGAGGCGATGGTGGTGGCTACCCAACTCGCCAGAGGGTGTCTGGTCGCGCCGTCCATTGTTCAAATGAGCATCCAGCGTGCAATCGCGGGCTGGTCATGCAGGCGCAGGCGGAAGCTCGAGTCTTTTCCGGGAATCGCAAAGGCTATCGCGATCACAACCGCGTCGTGAACATCTGCGCAGAGCTTAATGTGGAGCATTGCAGGGCCTCATTCATACGCGGAGACCTTCGTGGCTCTCGCTGGACTGCGGGACGATTAGCTTCTGATAGCGTTTCCTGCCGACGTGGAGGCTTGTCCATGAATCGTCGCCACAATTCTGCGAGCTTGAGAAACCGAAGGACCTACTGCAATTCTCGTGCCCGTCCGGCTCCATTCCCTGTTTTCCAGATTGAGTCAAAGTTTCGCAGCATCACTTCCGCGACACTGAAGGACTGCCGCCCCTGCCGCGAAATCAGGCGAGCATCCACGTCCGGATAGATAAAAAACGGTAGCGAGATCCGGTCAGTCGATCCACTATGCACGACTTGGTGAGGGGTGCTCTTGAATCGATCATCGCTCAACGCTTGAAGAATGTCGCCCAGATTGACAACGAGACTGTCGGGCAAGCTTGGCGCCGGCACCCAGCGACCCCGGAACCACACCTGCAAAGAGCGCGTGGAAAGTTCCTCCTGCAGCAGCAGCGTGAAAAACCCGTTGTCGGTATGCTTTCCGGCCGTGCCGCCAGTAGACGGATACCGGATCACGCGTTGCAGGACTGTCGGCGGGTTGAAATGGCGTTGGAACCAGCCATCTTCCATTCCGAGCAGGTCGGCCAGAGCCATTCCGAGCTGCGGCACAACCTTGTGGACCATGGTATCCTGCAAAGCAAGCAGGCTTCGTGCGAAACCAGGAGCCAACGCGTCATCCGGAAGGCGTGTGCGACCGGCAAACGGACGCCGGTCGCCTTCATTCTCGATCCCGAGGTCGAACATTTCCTTGGGATCGGGGCCAGCCTCGGGATGTAGCACCTCGCCGTGCAACGGACTATATCCACGGGCGGTAGCAGGGTACACGTCTTGTGCGGCGTGACCGAAACGTTCCTTTGTCGACTGTGGCAACGCGAAGAACCGCCGGGAAGCCTGGATCGCTTCTGCGATCTGTTCTTTCGGGATTCCGTGTTCAAGGTAGAAGAACCCGTACTCCTCACAGGCCAGGCGTAGGCGCTCGCGCTCTTCGTGTCGGGTTGCATCGGCTGCCAGTTTTGTTAGTGAGATTTGAGGTAGTGTGGTCATAGCTTCTGCTCCATTTCTGCGCGGGCCCTATCGGGCACCTTGAAAACCCAGTAATGCGCGCCCTCCTCCGCGATGTATTTGCCGTCGTTGAGACACTGTGTCGTCACAAGCACGCCCGCATCCTGCAGAATCCGCACCGCATCTTCAAAGGATGTGGTGTCGGCATAGCTCTTGCGGGTGCTTGCGATGATGAATCCGTTGGGGCGCGTGACGCGAGCCAGTTCGCGCAGTGCGTCCGGTCGGACGTGACCGACCGTGAAAACGCCGCAGCAGACCGTAATGTCGTAGGTGCCACTGGAGTAGTCGGAGAGCGGCCCGTTAAGGTCGACATTATCTCGGACATGGCGGTAGACGCGGGTTTTCCGGGCCTGTTCGGCCATCTCCTCGGAAAGGTCGAAACCGTCGAGCAACTCGAAGCCAAGGCGCTTCAACTGCACGCCGACGAGGCCCGTTCCGCAACCAGCGTCCAGGATTGCGACGGCAGTTCGCTCATTGGCTAAATACGCTGTCTGCACGGCACCCGCCAACTCCGCAACGACCATCGGCCCGCAGTATTCGTCGCGACCGACATCCACCTCGTAGGAACTGGCCCATCCGCGGTAGAAGCGGGCCAATCGATCGACGTCGCCGTCGAGGGCATGGGAATCCTTGATGCGTTTTCGTGCGGCTTGCTCCAATGCGGTCCTTTGCTCGAGTTTGTTCATCACAGTTCCTCCGTTAGGGGCAGATGAGATGCAGTATTCTCGTCAGCGGCGGCGCAATGGCACTGACTCGATCTACAGGCTGCTCGTTACTGTATTGCTGAGCATGGCTATCCGACCATGCGGAGGCGCCTACGCTCCAGGTGACAACGTCGTAAATCAGGGCATCGTTCAGGCCCATGCCGCGCCCAAGATCAAACGCCTCGTGAAGGATCAGGCGATTTACGTGGGTGAGCTCGCCGACCAACGAGTTGAGCAAACGTATCTGGACGTCACTAAGTGGGACGTCATCGAACGGAAACACATGCTTACGCTTCGGTTTGATCCGTCCGATGGGATCAGTGAGGAATTCTTGGTCTGGCGGATACGCTGCGTCGGAACCGTACTTGGATGGTGCGCGATAACCCGGCACTTGCAGTCGAACGCCGAAGACCACCTCCGCCAACTCGACGACTCGCAGATGGCTGTCGTATCGGTTGAACTTCCGTCCCGCCTGGCTATAGCGCTTTTCGACCGCGCGCCCGATCGGCAGTCCGACGCCGAGTTCGTCGGCCAACTGGACGGTCAAGCCCATATCCTTAACCGTGATCTCCAGAGTGCAAGAGCGATCGTAGCTGCCATCCAGGAGAAACGGGACGAACTGCTCGATTGCAACCGAGTTTGCGGACGAGGCGACAAAACTGCGCCACGCCTGCTGGGCTGGAACGCTCTCTTGCACGCCTTGGCAGAGCGCGTGGCCGCTCGCAACGGCTGCAGTGTAAAAGAGCAGGTTCGTCAGTAACTTGACCGATTGGCCCTGACCAATATCTCCGACGTGGAAGGAAACCGCCCCCATGGTTTCCAATGCCCCTTGGCAACGCCTATAGACGCCCAATGGCCCGCCGACAAAGAAGCTGACATTGGCAAAATCGACGCCCATGTGGGACAAGTTGCTCACCGGCGCTTCTAGCGAATGCACGCCAATTGCTGCCGCGATACGGGCGATCTCAAGAGTGTTGTGGTAGTCGGTGGTAGACGTGTCGATCCAAACGCTTCCCGACGGCATTCCCGCCAAAGCGCCTTGCTCGCCCGTCATGTTGTCCAAGACGTCATGTGGCAGGGGGAGACAGGTTATCAGAATGTCGCAATCTCGGGCCGCGTCGCGTGGTGTGTCATGCCACATGGCTCCCTTTTGCAGCACGTCTCTCCCAGCCGCAGGATCAATGTCGTAGACTTCTACGAGATATCCGGCTTCCAGGAGTTTCGCGATCATGGGTCGCCCCATGCTGCCCGTACCAATGAATCCGACCCGGTTGGTTTTGTCTAAACGAGCGACAGCCACGGCACTTTCTCCAGAACATCCCATATAAGTTTAGGCTTACTTTCGCAATAGCCAAGTCTTATACATGAGTCATCCTTGTTATCTCCAAGTTCACACTACTGATCCAAGCCACCATTAGCAAGTTACATCTATATTAATTTCATTTACTTACATGCGCTATTAACGAAATTAATAACGCAGACTTTGACAGATTTTTAAAACCAATATAAAATTGCAAAAACAAAAAGGTGGCGAAGCGCCCACAGCGACTAAGACCGAGCGAAATCACACGCCAGTCACTAGCATGGCGCCATTTCGTCGGCGGGCTCATAGTACCTCTCATGTCACCTGAAGACTGATACCGGCGCGCCAAGTGCGGCGAGGCTCGGCTCCACGCCAAGCCCCGGCGCCGTCGGCGGACTAGCAAAACCGACAACATTCCTTGCTCCCTGGCCATGAACGGGATCGACTGCAAGATGATGTTGGCAGAGCCAGCTGGCCAACCTGTTTGCGGCAGGCGTCGATGACGCGAGATGGACTGCCGCAGTATCTGCCAACGCCGAACCTCCAACATCTTCAATGTGCATCTGCCAACCTACAGAGAGACCGAAATCCCGGATCTGCCGAGCTCTGGTCAAACCGCCTACTCGGTTGGGCTTCACCTTAACGCCCGCAAAGGCATCCAAGCGCCAAGCCTGCAGGTGGTCCTCAAAAGTATGGAGGCACTCGTCTAGCATGATCGGCTGCCTTACCCGTCGAGCAACCTGAGCGCATTGCTGCAGCGTCTCGCAAGGCTGCTCGATCCAACCCCGCACGGAGACGTTGTTCAACACCTGGATTGCCACCCCCGGCAACCAAGCCCGGTTCACGTCATACGTAACCTTCTCGTCCGGTTTGAGTGCTAGCTCAATCGCTTCAATACGTGCGATATCCGTGATCGGGTCGCTACCTCCCACTTTGGCGGAGTGTGTACGATAGCCCTCCGAATATTCACCTCTTATGAGTGCGATCATCTCGTCGGTTGTTCCGGTGGAAATCGAAGAGTTAACCGCGACCGGATCTGCCACAGTACCCCCGAGCAATCGCCATAGCGGCATGCCCGTGACTTTTCCCAAGATGTCCCAGCAGGCCACATCAATGGCTGACTTCACGTAAAGATGACCGGGAAGCGCTATATCCATGGTCCGATTGATCGCATCAAGCGATCTCGGGTCCTGTCCCAGCAGTTTGTGCGCTAGTGTGGCTATGCCCGCCCTCACCCCTGGACCGTGGGCGGGTAGATAATTGTTACCCCAAGGGCAGCCTTCCCCCCAACCAGATACTCCGGCATCGGTATCAACTCGAACAAAGGTGCTGTCGAGTGACTCGAACTTCAGGCGGCCACCTGACAGCAGGTACGGCCTTCTGAGCGGCAGATCGAGTTGCCATGTCGTGACAGCGATGATCTTCACAGTACTGCACCCCTTCGATCTAGATTCTTTTCTCGTTAACCCCCGTGCAGACTAGCTCGTGCTCCGATAGCCAGAATTTCCGCTTCGCTCAATCTTCAACCAAGTCCTTCGTATCGCGCTTGGATATTATTCAGAGCGGCTTTGAGGCCTTTCTCAATCGTCATCTTAGTAAATTCTAGGTACTCAGGAACCGGCTGGACCCCTAAAATTGCAACCAGCTCGAGGTAATAGTCTGTGGCGCTCTTGAGCCCTTGCATCTCATAAACGCGATTAAGATACATCTTGTGCATCCGTTGAATTTCGCGCGGCATTCGAGCCATGAGCGTTGCCTTCCGGCAAGTGGCTTCATGAAGTTCCTCAGGGGCCACAACCTCGGTTGCTAGACCTAGTTCCTTGGCCTCGCTGCCGGAAACCTCACGGCCAGTCAGCAATAGATCCTTCGCTACTTTCATGTTCACGAGCCACGGCATAAACATGCAATGGCTGGCGATCCCGTAGCGAACCTGGCCGTAGCCCATTCGAGTGTCCGAGGTGACAATGGATTCATCACAAAACAGTGAAAGCTCAAACCCTTTTCCGATGGCGTACTTATGAACGGACGCTATGACCGGCTTGCTAATAACCCATGGCGTGGTGAACTCCTCAAACTGGCGAATATATTTGAGGCGATATTCGTATATGGACGAGCGATCTTCGGACGTGTCCTCTTCGAGATCATGCCCTGCGCAGAATCCGCGGCCAGCACCGCGGATCACGATTACGTTCACATTATTATCATGATCAGCGCGAAGTAGCCCCGCCCTAAGTTCAGCGAGCAGGCGCTCATTCATAGCGTTGATTGTATCAGGCCGGTTCAGCGTCAGCCAACAGACCTGTTCCGTGTCGACCTCGTAAATGAGATGCTTGTACTCCGTGGTCTCAGGTGCGATCTTGTCCATCATTTCTTCCGTAAAATTGGATTGGTATTTGCCGCGACCCAGACTGGCTGCCGAATCTCCGTGGAGGAGTGATGTTCATGCCGATAGAGCTGTTCCATTCTTGCGCGTCCGGTCTTTTCGCCGGGAAGCCTCAGAGGGCCTCGATCCGGGGTAAATCCACGGACCGGTTATTGCCTGGCGCGTTTTGCTTGCCGCCAGCGCGAAAGAAGAGGGTGGGCCGATCTCACCACCGATGAAACGCAGATCGGCCTTAGTCTCGGTGTTGGAACGCATCACGCGACAGTTCGCGAAGCGTGATTGGGAATTCGTGTCGGGACGATCGAAAATAACGGTCAGAGAGTCGCGGTCGCTCTCGAACTGAATTCCACAGAACTGCACCGAAGTCCCGGCCGACTGGGTAGCGGGCAGGTAGGGGCTCGCCTGCGTTCTACATCTTTGCTTTCGTTGGGTATTAAGCGCTAAACGAAAATCGAATGTGGTCATCTGGGATATCTGAAGAGCGATGTCGATTGGTAAAACAGGCACAACATTCTCCCTCGTTCGGGAATGATCATTTGTGGCCAGATGCTCGGCGAGCCTAATTACGGGATCATTTTACCTCAGTCTGTGATGGAGCGCTTTTGCGGATAGCGCTGCATGTGTCGTGCCAGATGAGACAATCATTTCAGAACAACGAGATAACTCTTATGGAGCTGAATCTCAGTTCCGACATTGTCGAGGATCCGACACGACCGATCCGCCCATTAGCGTCTAATCGATGATCTGTGCGAGGCTCGGAGGACGGCAGCGCTGCGGCAGCTGCCTTTGGCTCCGTTCCGATCGGTCCTAAAGCTCGAGCGACGGATCAGCCGGGAGGGCATGGTCAGCGTCGGCGGCAATTTCTACAGCGTGCCTGATGCCACCGGCGCCGTGTCGTCGAGGTACACACGCTGGCCGAAGGTGCGCATCTTCGAGGACGGCGCACTGATTGCCACCCATCCCGTTCTCGAAGGCCGGCACCAGCCTCGTGAAGCCGGGTCACCGCAACATCTACGTCCACAAGCGCCGACAAAGACTGAGGAACGACGAGGTCATTCTTCATGGCCCGGGGGACAGGGTCGCTCAGCGCCCGTTGGCCTTCTACGACGCCGTTGCCCGGGTGATGGCGCCTGACCGAAGTGATGCCACCTCAAAGCGCTGTCCACAGAGTGCGTGTCGACGGTCAACCACCGTGACATGAGACACCAACCGATCAACAAGACGGGTATCCTGCGCTGCTTGGGTCGCCGAAGACGGTGGGGCATTCGCCGATGCCAGATCGGTGGTGATGATGACGCGCATCGGCTTCTTGTGCCGGCTTGCTTTGCTCGTTGCCGACAAGATCGGCTACCTGCCTGTCATCCACGGTGGCGGCAATCTGTTCTTCCAACGCCTTCGCCGGATGGGGCGAGGTCTTCGGCGATCCTGTCGTCGCAACCGAGGTTGTCGTCGCTTAAAGCTGAGAATGGCTGATTAGCCATGCTGAGGCTGCACCGTCAAAGACGCTGATTGTGCGACCTAACTTCATCCTCGATCTCGTCGACCAACGAAGCGATCTGCGTTTCCTCAACAATCTCCGGTGCGAAAGGAGAACCCCGTAGGATCTCAAGCGCGCTCTTATACGCAGAGATGAGCTGACGGTTCTCTGGCGCACCCACAATGAAATGCAGCTTCAATGGCTCTTGCACGCCATCTGCAACAGCAGCAAGATGACCACGCCAGCGACGGACCTTGTCCTTAATCCCCTCAGCATCGGCCAAGTCTAACGACAACGGCTCATAGGCATGCCAACTGCCGTTTTTCCATGCGTGCTTGAACTCGATACTATCCGCTTTGCTCGATAACACCTTTTTTTCCAGTTCCACGTTCAGATTCCTCTGAGCGAGCATGGTACGGACGGGCCGCCAGATATCCTCATCAGTCTTCCTGGCTTTCACGGTCACATCGTAGCGTCCGACAAATCGCTCAAAGAGACGCTCGAAGGTCTTCGATGGATCGTTGGTCACGCCGGAACTGACAGGTGACCACTGTAGGGAACTGTCATCGTTCGGTACGATTGACCTAGCGTAGACGTCCAATCTGCGATCTTCCCTGAACAGGCCCTCCTTGGGCAGCATCTTGGAAGCGCCACGCATACCCCGCTCGACACTCCTCATAGCAGTCACGAAGGCCTCACGATCGAGATCCGGGAACACGCTCTTGATACGGCCGATAGTCTTCCGCGTGCGCCACCTTAGGATGCCCTCGCGTGGGACAAGCAAGATCACGCCAACGTTCACGAACTCACCGGTTACGATGTCGTGGACATAACGCAGGACGATGAAGCTGTAGGGATGGCGATCGCTCATTTCAGTATCCTCCGCACTTCATCCAAACACCCGTCGATGTTGTCTCGTGCATCTCGAATCAGCTTAAGCGCTGCGTCAACGGCGGCCTCCGAGCCAGCCCACTCGTCAGGAACTGCGGTCTGATAGCTCGCAATCACCTCATCTGACAAGTTAACCCAGCGATCCTTGATGAGATCATAATCAACGTCCCGCCCCTTCAATCCCCCAACGAAGATATGGGCTCCTGGCGCTCCGACCCAACTCAGGCCACCTAGTGTCCATGGTGGTTTCCAGAACAGGAGTTGCTCAGTCATGAAAGCCAGCTCGTGATCGAATATCCGCAGATTGTCGCCCTTCACCAAGCAGTTGGGATTCCCGTCGCGTCGATCCGGATTCTGAATGATCGCATCGAGGACCAGAGTACCAGTTGCGTCGGGCATCATTGTGTCAGTAATCAAATTGCCTTTCGCCCATGCTGCAAACTGGTTGGGGACACGTAGCGATCCGAATCCGACAGGCGAGCTCGCGCCAAGCTTCTGGCGAACAGTTTCATCTGAAACAGACTCTATGAACTCAGGGGGCAGCCGAACCCAATAGGGATGGGGAACAGGCAATCCGAGGTGCGCAGCCAGGCAGGCACCGATGCTCTCCCGAGACAAGCTCGACACCCCGGCATCGCAACCGCTGGACAGCTTGCAGAAAACCTCGACGGTCTCTCCTGCCGCATCCTCGCACATCAGAAGGATGGGAGCGGTACGACCCTGAGAAGCCGGGCGCAGAAACTCTGTAGCAGTTACGCTCTCCAGCAATTTATCCCCCCAAGCAAGGACGGCACTGTTGGCCATCCCTCACCCTCAAAACATTTTTTTCAGTTACACCAACTCCGCAGCCTGCGCATACGTCGAAACAAGCGATGTTATCGTCGCGCTCGGCTCCACCGCGTCGTGCGGGATGAGCACATACGTCCATAGCTTTCCGCCCGTATCCTTGGCGTGGTCGTTCGCATGATGAACCCATTTCCGGGCAGCCTTGGCCTTCGCCTGAACTACCGGATCGCTCATCTCATTTTTTGCCGTCTCGACGACGAAGTCGGGCTCGTATGACTGCCCGGCGGCATATTCGATCCGGAACTGGCCGATGCCAGGTTTCATCCAACGCATGACTCCGGCTTCGCTGCCTGCTTCCATAATGACTGCGAACTCTCGTTCGGTGTCGGAATCGATTTTCTGGTACGGGTAGCAACATTTCGTAAAGCCTTGGCTCAACGGGTTCACAGGCGTTCGGAAATCCCGAACGAATGCCTCGCTCGGCACCTTGAACGCTTGCGGCTTCAGCATGACGAAGCGTCGGGAGACGCTCGCCCGGTAATCGGTCGTCTCCCAATATTGGTTCTGCATCTGCCCGAAATGAACGAGCCTTGCCGTGGACGCTCAGCACGTTCTCCATGTCTTCCGGCGTGGCAGATACGACTCCAACCGCTTCACCATCTGTCCAGACAGCTTGAAGAGGAGTTCGCTCTGGGTTTGTGGCCCACCTGCGGCAATCCATGAGGTGCCGGACAAGGTAATTCTTCAGCCGCTCTTCCTTCACGCCCTTGGTTGTGCGCGCAAGAAGGCGCGGGACTCGTCGCGAAGCCGCTGCACCCTCCGATCAAGATAGCTCCCTCGCCACATGACGCGTCTAGCACGCTCCTGGAACAGGACGAGGCTATGTCCATTCAGCCAATCATCTGACTGTGCAGTTTTTCGACTTATTCGTGCACTAAGAACACGCCAACTTCGAAGAACACGCTGTGGTTGTCGACCTGTAAATTCGTTCGAATTTTTTCGAATGGAAAAATCCTTCGAAAATGCTGAACGCCATCGGCCAGCGTTCCGGACGCACGGCGTGCCTCATCTAGCAGAACGAACTTCAACTCGAAGACTTCGTCACTGCGGCCAGCGGGGATGAGCTTGCCCCTGCGGCGATGAAGACCCGGGACTTGCACAGACTATTTAGGCCAACCTTTCGCTCGCCGAAACCACCAAGTTGACATCTGCAAATTATCCCCCTGAGCAAGCTGTCGAACTCATCATGCGCTCTCTAAAGCATCGAACGGCGCATTTGCCTCGGCCAACGCCGCTTTCAGGCCCTTCGTCTGTGTTGTGTCACTGAAGCGTTGGTATTCAGGTACTGGCTGCGTACCAAGCATGGCAAGGACTTCGAGGTAATCCTTGTTCGCCTTCCAAAAGCCCATCGTCTCGTAAACACGATTAAGGTAGCTTTTGTGCATCTTTTGCATGTCGCGCGGCATAAGAGCCATGCGTCTCGCAACCTTTGTTGTGACGGCATCAAGCTCTTCGCTTTTGCAGACGCGTGTAATCAAACCACGAGCTTTGGCCTCGGAAGCTGAAACATCGAGACCCAATAACATCATTTCCTTTGCGGACTTTGTGCCGGTAACCCAAGGCATCATAAGCGTGATTGCGGGAATCCCGTACCGCGACTCCCCGAGGCCCATCTTTATCTCTTCCGATGCAATTGTGATGTCGGCCATCATAGCCATCTCGAAGCCCTTACCGATACAGTAGCCATGAGCTGACACAATGACTGGGGTAGTTATTTTCCAGATTGTGGTGAACTCTTCGAATTCTGCCCTGTAATGCTCGTAGTACGCGTATATCTCACGTGGCTCACTTGCGTCTTGCTTCAGATCATGCCCCGAGCAGAACGCACGTCCTGCACCTTTCATGACGATGACATTTACCGCCGGATTTCTATCCGCTGCATGGAGTGCGTTGGAAATTTCCGTACACAGTCTGGAATTCACTGCGTTCAGAACCTCAGGCCTGTTCAAGGTGATTGTGCAGATTTTATCTTGCACGTCGTAAAGCAGGTGATCGTAGTCCATTTTCTTCCCCTATTCGGTGACGCCTTGGTATTTTAATGTCTTGTATTCAAGTGCCGAGATTCCGATTTCACTCAAAATCTCCTCTGAGTTCCCGCCTGGGCGAAATGGCGCGCTACGAATTCTGCCTGGCGTCGTTGACAGCTTCGGCGCAATTCCTACCTGCTGAAATCCAAAGTGGCAGGGAAACATTTCCCGCTCTTTCAGTTGCGGATGCGCTGCCACTTCCTCGAGCGACAGAACCGGGGTGACGCAAGCGTCCAGATCGGAAAACTGCTGAACCCATGTATCACGCGGCTTGGAAGCAAAGATACCGGCGAGGACGGTGGCCAACTCAGACCATCGATTGCGGTCATTCAGCAGATCCAATAAATCCGGGCGACCAAGCCCATCAAACAGGGAGCGTGAAAAATTCGCTTCAAGCGCTCCGATTGTAATCCATTTGCCATCCTGGCAACTATACGGACGATAATGCGGCATCTTTCCTAGAAAAGTACCGCGCCAAGAGCCCGAATTATGCCCCCCTCCTAATGCCGTGCTGAAAAGATCGGCCATGAGGTAGATTACTGAGTCGGTGCAGTTAGCGTCGATATATTGTCCCTCACCAGTTTTCGTGCGGTGAATGAGCGCAAGCAAAACGCCAATCACTGCACTCATCGAGGCGCCACCATTGTCGGAAAGTATGTTTTGTGGATTGATTGGCGTTTCGTCAGGGCCGCGAATCATGTCAAGGGCGCCAGTCATCGCAAGATAGTTTATGTCGTGCCCGGCCGCATTCTTCATCGGCCCGCTTTGCCCATAGCCGGTAACAGAACAATATATGAGGCCTGGATTTATCTTTTTTAACTCATCATAGTCTAGTCCCAATTTTGCTAACTTTCCTGGGCGAAATTCTTCTATTAGAACGTCAGCTTTACGCGCCAATTGGCGGAATATTTCTCTACCACGTTCGTCTTTCAAGTTTAATGCAAGCGAACGTTTGTTGCGATTGACCGCGTCGTAAGGCTGGAAACGCAAGGCGATATAGGGATCATCAACGATATCACCGCCATAGGTCTCGCCAAAATTACCAACGTTGGGGCGATTAATATGAATCACTTCGGCCCCGAAATCAGCAAGTAACATACTTGCCAATGGCCCCGGAGAATTCATCGACAGGTCGAGAACCAGACATTTCTCAAGAGGCATAGTCATTGCCTACAGGCCATTCTTAGCACGGCGTCAGCCGCAACTGCGCCTTTGCCTGGTGGTCGCAGTATCAGCGGATTGATCTCGAGCACATCCAGACTGTCGCGCCTCGAAACGGCAAAGTTAGCCAGCATCTCAATAGCATTGAGCGCGCCGTCAATGTCGGCACGCGGCTGTCCGCGCCAACCGTCAAGCAAAGGAAACAGCTTTAGAGAGCGCAGAGCAGAGGCGATTGCTGGACGCGGACTGGGAAGCAATATTGTCACGGCGTCTTGGAATAGTTCAACTGCAGTTCCGCCAATCGCCATAGTCATTGCCAATCCAATACTCGGGACATTCCTGATCCCGACCATTATTTCGCCAATCGCATCAACAACCATTTCCTCCACTAGAAAAGAGTCGATCGCTACATCCGGACAGGTTTGCTTCGTTTTGATTACCATGGCAGCGATTGCTTGGCGAAGATGGTCGACATTGGCTATGCCCAGAGTAACTGCCCCATGCTCCGTCTTGTGCACAATCTCAGTCGACACCGCTTTCAATGCGACCGGGAAGGCAAGTTTCGCGCAATTTTGCAGATCGTGTTTCCCCACCACGCGTCCGGTGGGAGTCACAATACCGGCCGCCGTCAATATTGTCTTTGCCTGCGCTTCATCAAAGCAGCGAGCGTGGGCGCTTATCTCTCTGCTGTGGTCAAGTTCGGGCAGTAGAATGTACTCGGCTCCGGGCGATCTGAGCCGTGCCGCCTTTTTGGCGTAGCTAGCAACCGCACCTATCGCCCTCATCCCGTGATCAAGTCCCATAAGAGGGACCATTCCGTTTTCGATCATCAATGTGCGCGCATCAACCGGTAGGTCTTCCGGCATGGTGTTGACGAACGCACATGGCAGACCGCAGGTTTTTGCCGCGCGGGCAAATGCAATTGAACAGCTGTACCAACCTGCCGGGTCCCAGCCTCCGACCGGGGGGAAACTCATCACAAGTACCGCGAGATCGAAAATGCTGCTGGCGAAGAAAGTGCGGAAGGTATTTTCAACAGCATCAATGGCTTCAAACTGCCCACCTGAAATATCGAGCGGGTTGTTCGGAAGAACGTAATGCGGAAGTTGAGGCCGCATTAGATCCGCGGCGTCATCATCGATTGGCGGCAATGAAAGTCCGGCGGCTTCTGCCGCATCGCCGCCAAGCACCGCATAAGAGCCGGATGATGTCGCGAGTGCAGTGCGGATGCCGGTTGGCCGGTCAGAGAGAACTAGCATCTTTAGTGTTTCTATCGCCTCGAGTTGGTTTGTGACTTCAATGAAGCCAAAGCGTTCAAAGAGCGCCGAGGCTATTGTCGCATCTCCAGATAGCGATGCAGTATGGGTTTGGGCAGCCCGCCCCCCCGCCGAGGAGGCTCCGCCCTTGACAACGACGACTGGCACGTTTTGATGAATTGCCTTCAACGCCGCTCGGCTGAGCCCTGCAACGTCGCGAAAGCTTTCAATATACAGATTGATAGCTTTGACCCGTGGATCCTCGAGCAACGCATCCATCAAATCGGCGATTGTCAGATCGGCTTGGTTACCGACACCGACGAGATAGCCAACAGGCAAAGATCGCCGTGCGCAACCCAAATCCGACAGATAGGCACCGCCATTTGAGATAACGGCTACCCCCTCCTGCACACCGACATGATCACCGAAATGATCCTGCATGAAGACAGATTTGTCAAAGAAGTTAGCAAATCCCGGTCCATTCGGCCCAAGTAGAAGCATGGATCCTGTGGCAGCAATCAGTGCATTCTGACGCTTTTCGCCGTCTTCGCGCATTTCGGAAAAGCCCGCGCTGTTGCACACCGCGCCTATGACCCCGAACGACGCAAGCGCACCCACCGTTTCGACGACAGCCTCTTTGGGGACGGCGATGAAAGCGAGGTCGGGAATTTCGGGCAAATCCGCGATCGAGGCGTGGCAATCGATATTGGCTATAGCATCGCGCCAGGGATTAACGATATAAATCCGCCCTGAAAAACCATTGCGCCGCGCATAGTCGATTGACGCGGAGATATTTGAACCCCCTACGAAAACTACGCTGCCAGGCGCGAGCATCCGTGACAGGCGCTGGGGCCGAGTTAATGACGGCAGTTTTATTGTCCCATCGTCCATAGTGCCTAGCCTTCTTCAACTTCGTCATTCGTCGCGAACGTGCGACATGGTAGCGCGGCACTTGTGATATGAGCAGGCAGGAGACGTCATGAATTTGACCCAAAAAAACATTGAAAGCTGTGTGCTCTTTCAATGGCATTATATTTGCAAAGGATACTTCCGGCCCGAGCGAGCCGATGTCTCGGCTCCAAGCGGAGGACCGGCCTAGATGGTAACGGGCCGCCAAGCCGGCCGCTCACTTCGCTACGGCGTTTGAGTGGTGCGCTCCGCTCGCGACTTGCTTAGCGGCAAGGCGGCTTGCTTAGCGGCAAGGCATTGAACTCGAAGCTCCTGCTGGCTGCAATGCCAGGGGCCGCTTCGCCAGCGACTATGGTCACCAAATTGCGCTCTCTGAATTTGAATGACCGAGAAGAGTGAGAAATGCCGCCACGTGAGTGTATCATGGCCAATGCCCTGTTGGCCGTAGTCTTTGGCGGGCGCCCATCCGGCCGGGCTATGACGGCATAACGGTCAAGCGGCCGCCCGACATGAAGATTCTGACCGTCCCGGTGGCAGAGCCATCTCGCCGCGGAGCGTCTCCCCTGCAGAAGGATGTCACCCAGTTCCCCTTGCGCCTACTCGCAAACGTAGTGCGCACCGCGACGCCGAAGCGCCCGAGCTGCAGCCGCCATGTTCGACAAGCTGCGCCTGAGCCTCATTCTGCCTGGAGAGGCGTTCCGGTTCGACCGGTCGGCGGACTGGACGGTTCTCGGCGGAGAGCGCACCAAGCTTCAGGTGGCGCACTTCAAGCTCAGCTACAGCCGGGCCTTCATCGTCCGGGTCTATCCGCTGCAAACGCACGAGATGCTGTTGCCCGCAACCATGCCTTCCGGGTTCTGGGCGGCGTACCCGGCGCGGATCTACCATAATATGCCCACGGTCGACAGGATCGGCCGCAGCAAGGATCACCACCAGGTCAATGCTCGCTTCTCCGCGGGCCAGCCACTATCTGTTCGAGGCCGAGTTCTGCAATCCAGCCTCGGGCTGGGAGAAGGGTCAGGTCGTGACCTGAGACCCTGAAGCTCCTCCAGTTTTTGGTAGAGTCTGTCCCACTCAAGGAGACGGACGAATGAAGCGTTCACGGTTCACGGAAGAACAAGTCATCGCGATTTTGAAGGAGCAGGAGGCGGGCATGAAGACCGCCGATGTCTGCCGCAAGCATGGGATCTCGGAAGCGACCTTCTACAAATACAAGGCCAAGTTCGGTGGCATGGACGTTTCCGATGCGCGCAAGCTGAAGGCTTTGGAAGAGGAGAACGCCAAGCTGAAGAAGCTGCTGGCCGAGCAGATGCTGGACAATGCCATCCTGAAGGATGTCGCCGCAAAAAAATGGTGACGCCCGATGCCAAGCGATGCGCTGTGGCCCACGCCTGCGATCGGCATGGGGTGAGCCAGCGTCGGGCGTGCAAGGCTCTTTTCGTCGACCGCTCAAGCGTTCGCTACACAAGCATCCGGTCGGACGATGCCGCCGTTCGAGCCGCGATGAAGACGGTGGCTGCCGAGCGCCGCCGCTTTGGCTACCGGCGCATCCACATCATGCTTGAACGGCAAGGGATCGTGATGAACCAGAAGAAACTGCGGCGGCTTTACCGGGAGGAGAAGCTCCAGGTCCGCAAACGTGGCGGCCGCAAACGGGCCTTGGGAACAAGACGGCCGATGATCGCGCCGGGTCGGACGAATGAGCGCTGGAGCCTGGACTTCGTAAGCGATGCCTTCACGGACGGACGCCGGTTCCGGGTTCTGGCCGTCGTCGACGACTTCACGCGCGAGTGCCTGGCGCTGGTCGCGGATACATCGCTGTCGGGCGCCCGCGTCGCTCGGGAGCTGGATGCCATCCTCGCCCGCCGCGGCAGGCCTCGCACGATCGTCTCGGACAATGGCACCGAGCTAACGTCGATGGCGATCCTCAAATGGTGCCAGGAAGGCGGCGTCGAATGGCACTACATCGCGCCCGGCAAGCCGATGCGCAACGGATTCGTGGAGAGTTTCAACGGCCGATTTCGCGACGAATGCTTGAACGAAACGTTGTTCTCCACTCTCACGCAAGCACGGGCAGCAATCGACCTATGGAAGGAGGACTACAACCAGAACAGACCACACTCAGCCCTGGGCAACATCACGCCCATCGAATTCGCCATCAAAATGGCTCTGGAAAAACAGGCCGCATGAGGCCAGAAATGAAACTCCGGACTCTCCATTGAACTGGAGGGAACAAGGGTCCCAGGTCAGTCGAGAAGAACGTTCAGGATACCCGCCACCGACTACGGCAACCGATCCCGCACTTCCCATCGCTGGCGCAGCGTTGCTGGGAACTGTGGCAACAGATTCCCCATGGCCTTACGCCTGGAACGATCAAAGACATCCGGGCCGAGGAAGCACGGTTCCTGATGCCGATGCCGCGAGCCTTTGATGCTGTGTCGAATACATCAAGCGGGTCTGTCCAACCTGCTGGTTCATCTGGAGCGCAACCGCTACAGCGTGCCTGCATCCTTCGCCAATCGGCCGGTTAGCCTCAGGGTCTACCCGGAACGGATCGTGGTTGCCGCGGAGGGGCAGATTATCTGCGAACACCGACGCAACATCCACAATCCTGGAGACCGGAAACGACAGCTTGCGCTTCAAGAACAGCTCAGCCCAAACCGAACGAGCAAGAAGAAGAACGCCGCCTCATTGACCAAAACCTGAGGCGGGTCACTTCTCGGCGAAGATCCCGGGTCAGTTCTCAGCGGAAATCAACATAAATCAGCTTGAATGGTATAAATACGAGTCTGGCAGCCGACCAGGTATCCTTTTCGAGCCGGCGGCGTCAGTCCCTCAGCCCGCTGGCTGAGTGCAAGGACCAGTCCACGACCAGATTGACACCCACCGCAAGGAGGGCGATCGCAGCGGCCGGCAGAAGGGGTGTAATGTCGCCGTACACGATAAGGGTTGCACTGTCGCGAACCATTGTGCCCCAGTCCGATCTGGGCGGCTGTATGCCGAGACCCAGGAAAGAAAGCGCACTGATCAGCAAGAACACGAAGCAAAAGCGCAGACCGAACTCCGCAATCAATGTTGGCAGAATGTTTGGGAGGATTTCGCGGCTCATGATCCATATTGGGCCTTCGCCGCGGAGCCTTGCCACCTCTACATAGTCCGAGACCGCGGCATTGATTGCGACAGCCCGGGTTAGCCGGAAAACGCGTGTCGAGTCGAGCACGGCGATGATGATAATGAGAGAGGGTATCGAGGTCCCGAATATGGACAACAGTAAAAGGGCGAAGATCAACTGCGGTATCGACATTAGTATGTCCACGAACCTCGAGAGCAGCTGATCAGTCCAGCCGCCAAAGGTTGCGGCCATCAGGCCAGCCGCGCATCCGATTGAGAAAGCCAGCACTGAGGTCGTCAGCGCTATGCCTATCGTGTTCCGCGCTCCGTATATAAGCCGCGTGAACATGTCCCGACCCAAGTTGTCCGTGCCGAGCCAGAAGTTCGAGCTCCAAGGCTCGAATTGGGAGCCGACGATGTCGGCTTCGCCGTACGGCGCTATATGTGGTGCAAAGATTGCGGCGAGAACGTAAAGAACAATGACCGTCATGCCGAATTTCGCGCTTAACGGGGCCGTCCCGATTTTCCTGGCACCTGTCCGCGTGATGCCGGGCCGGATAAATGTCATCTGGCTTTACTCCCAATTTGTCGGTCGAAGCTGCCGACGATCATTTCGGATGCATCAGTCGGGGGTTCATGACAATCGACAGGATATCCGCCGTAAGATTAAGCAGGACGTATGTGGTGGCAAACAACAGGCTGCAGGCCTGGACCACCGGGATGTCCCGCTTCTGGACAGAATCGACGATAAGTTGGCCGAGGCCGGGGTATACGAACACGACTTCGACAACGACCACCCCCGTGATGAGATACGCTAGGTTCAGGACGACTACGGTGGCGATCGGAGCAAGAGCGTTAGGGAACGCGTGCCGGACCATGACACGCCATTCGGACATGCCTTTCAGTCGGGCAGTCTCGATATACTGATTACCCAGAAGGTTTACGATCGACGTTCGGGTCATCCGCATCATGTGCGCTAGCACGACCACGGCCAGAGTCAGCGCGGGAAGTGCGACGGCATTCAGCCGCATCAAAAAGGTGGTGCTCGAGTCAACGTCGGACAGGCTGGGCAGTACGCCAGCGTGGACCGCAAGAAACAGGATTAGCATATAGGCAACGAAGAATTCTGGGAATGAGATCGAGGCAAGTGTGACGACATTGATTGCACGGTCGATGAAGGTGTTGCGATAGAGTGCGGCGACAATGCCCCCCAGCAATGCGACGGGGACGGAAATCAAAGCAGCACTGAGCGCCAGGAAAAGCGTATTGAACAGCCGCGGGGCAATAAGTTCCCCGATGTCCCGGCCACTAGCGAGCGCCGTCCCAAAGTGGCCATGGAGTATACCGCCAAACCATCTGAGATAGCTGACGTGAACAGGTAGGTCCAGCCCCAGGTTTTTGCGGAAAGCCGCCACGGTTTCAGGAGTAGCCGACTGTCCGAGCATTTCGGTTGCAATGTCGCCAGGGAGGAATTGAATGCCGGCGAAAATGATCAGCGAAACAATCCAGAGGGTCAGCGCGCCAAGTGCGACGCGCTGACCAATAATCTTAGCAATGGAGGTCATGGTAAGCTTCCGACGTCCTCAGGCTTCAGCGAACCACCAGCGCTCTGTACAACGGAAGCCATCCAAATCCCAGTTGGAAGCTATCTTGCTGTGACGGACTTTCCTCGACAGGGCACTGACGTAGTTCGCGAAGACCGGTATGATCGCGCCGCCGTCATCGCTGCAGAGGGTCTGCATTTCTGAATACATCTCCAGACGCTTGGCGTCATCGAGTTCTGACCGGGCAGAGAGCAATAATTCATTGAAACGAGCGTTCTTCCAATGGCTGTCGTTCCACGCGGCATCGGCGGCATAAACTTGAGAGAACATCCAGTCCGCTGTGGGCCGGCCGGCCCATTGGCTTAGGCAGAAGGGCTTTTTCAGCCAGACGGCGTTCCAATAGCCATCGCTCGGTTCGCGGACAACATTGATGGTGATGCCGGCTTTGGCTGCATTCTGCTGGTAAATCACTGCGGCGTCGACCCCTCCTGGAAAGGCGGCATCTGAAGCTGACAGGCTGACTTTAAGATCAGCAAGACCAGCCTTCTTGAGGTGGAACTTCGCCTTTTCAGGATCGTATTCGCGTTGCGGCAGGTTCTTGTTGAAGAAGCGATTTGTGGACGCGATTGGATGATCGTTGCCGAGCTGGCCGTACCCGCGTAGCAAGGTATCCAGCAGTTGCTTGCGATCAATCGCATATTTGAGCGCCAGTCGGACATCCAAATTGTCGAATGGGGAGACATCGCAATGCATGGGCATGGTGTAGTGTTGGGTACCGCCGACCGATACAATCTCCAGACCTTTGTTCCTCTCTAGCAGGTGGACCGTCTTCAGGTCGCATCGTTCCATCACGTGAATTTGGCCTGTTGTCAGTGCATTAGTGCGCGCCGTGGCATCTTGGATCGAAAGAAGCTCGATCGAATCGAACCAGGCCGCATTCGTTTTCCAATAGTTGGCGAAACGTTTGGCTGTGCCTTTGACGCCGTAGTCGATGTTCTCAAGCACATAACCTCCGGCTCCTACTCCGGAGATGTCTGCTTTTCCGTCCTTCGCCGGCACAATGGCCAAGTGGAAGTCTTCAAGAATGTAAGGAAAATCTGCGTTGCCGTTCTTCAATGAGATGACCACGGCTCCGGGGCCGTCCGCACGGATATCGTCGATCGCCTCAACGATGCTCTTCGCCGCAGATTTGGACTCCTCGCGGCGATGGTAATTGATGGAAGCGATAACATCGTCGGCATCCAAGCTTTTGCCATTGTGGAACTCGACGCCTTGCCGCAACTTGAAGGTCCAGGTCTTGGCATCTTTCGACGCCTCCCAGGATTCGGCGACTTCGCCGGTCAGTTTTCCGTCCGCATCTATCTCAGTGAGATAGCCATGCAGGCTCTTGCCCAATACTTCTGTGAATGTGTTCGTGTACGTCCCGGGATCAAGGGAATCGGATGTGGCGCCGGCGGCGACCCCGAGCTTGAAATGCCCCCCTTTGTTCGAAGTTGATTCCTGGGCGATAGCAGGCAGAATGCCGCCTGATGAAGTGACAGCCAGCGCACCTACCGCAGCCGCGGATTTGAGGATGCTCCGTCGGTTCACGGTCATAGCCATATTCGAACGTTTACGCCCTTTGCTCATTTTCTCCTCCATGATGCCAACTGTCTGCCGCGATCTGCTAGACTAATAGGAGGATTGACGGAAACCTTGTTTCAAACGAACAGTCTCTTGTCAGAATGGCGCGCGTTGGCATAACCTGACTCTCACGGAAGAGTGCCTAATTCGCTCCAAATTGGGGCTACTCATATATCCAATGGGATTGTCGCGCTGCAGATCGATCGTGATCTGCCCTTTCGATGTGTGGGCAAGCACCGCCGCGCGTTGCTCAAGAATGTGCTGGCGTTGAAAGCCCGTTTCTATGCGATGCGCGCCAGCGCACGCGCAAGAGTCAGTCGCAGCACTGCTCCGTCCAGCAGGCGTCCCAACTCGTCCTATCCGCCTCATTGTGGTACGTTGGGAAGGGCGGCGCGGCTGGTCACATAACTGCTAAGTCGTCCGTGAACAATGGGAGGATCAGGCTTCGAGCGCCTTCGGCTGACTTTGGAGGGCGCGATGAGTAGCCACAAAAGAGCCTTCAGCCAGCTGCGCAGGAGCGAGAAGTTGTAGCCCGCGGCGGCCAGGATGGCGTTGACGACGTCGCCCTGCTGGTCGGCGAGGTTAGTTGCGGCCCATCCGGTGCTCGGCCTTGATGTGGGATCACCGGCTCGTTGGCGGAGCGGCGGCGCATCTGGCGTGGCCGGGGTGACGCATGATACGAAGCAGCGCCCGCGCCGCTCGGCTGCCTTCTGCCTTGCTCCCATTTCTTGTAGCCCGGCTGGTGCCCAGTACCGCCGCCATCTGATCCTGTGTCAGGTCCAGTTTCTTGCGGATTGTCTTTGCGTGGACGGTGTAGACGTCCACCGCATGCACCCGAATACCTGCAACCTCCTTGCCCTGCGCGTGGAGCCAGCGTCTCGAACATCGTCTTGATCAGGGCGGCACCAACCTTGGTCATTTCGCTCATATTTTGCTCCTGTTGGCGGCCTATATCGCTTTTGCAAAACGCGGCCACGGCTTTCGCCTCTTGCGTCGCAATTTCTCTCACCTGTCCTTAGATAGAAGAAATTCACTCGCCGAAACGGCGTCAACGAGTCTTGACAGTATTTCCGGGACAAAGGTCGCCTTTGTAGAGATTTGCATTCCTCACAACCTTCAAGGGTGTGCATTGAGCAGATTGCCCCTGTTGTGAAATCAACGAAGCCGATCTCGGCATTCGGTTGGCGACATGCCATAGAGCCGGCGGAAAGCGGTACTGAAACTAGGAGCATCGGCGAAGCCGCAGCTCAATGCGATATTCTGCACTTTTTCGCGGCCATGTTCCAATAACTCCCGAGCCCGGCGAAGCCGCAGCCCCATGTAGTAGGCAGACGGCGCCTGATCCAATTCACGCTTGAACAGGCGACGCAACCGCCAAACCGACAGGTTCGCCGTCTTGCAGATTTGTGTAAGGCTTATCGGGTTCTCTAGGTTGGCATGCATCACCTCAATGGCGCGAACCAAGCCCTGATCCGCACGGATCAGCAGTTGATCTCGATGCAGTTGATCGGCCGACGATGCTTGAGAAGGCGGGCGGTAGCACATGATATCGGCCACATTCTGTGCCAACTCACGACCGAGTTCTCGCTCGGTCAGGGCAAGTATCATATCGAACAACGAGATCACCCCGGAACAACTTGCCCGTCGATCCGTGAGAATCCATCGATCATCGGTAACAAGTTCCGACCCAAACTTATCAGAAAATGCCGAGCGGGATTCGAAGTGGACCGCGGCCTCGCCTGAACGCAGGAGCCCTGCTTTGGCAAGGATGAAGGCACCGCTTTCCACCGACCCCAGCACGCCTTTCTGACGGTCCTGTCGGCGAAGCCATGCGAGCAAGGGCTGCTGGTAACCAGCCTCAAACTCCCAAGATGCCAGCACGAGCGTTACCGGGGCGCAGGAGATTTCTTGGAGCCGCTTCGTTGGTGTAACAGGAATATCCGAGCTGGATATCGCCGGCGCCCCATCCGGCGTCACGATGTCCCAGGTGAATAGTTGCTGCAGTGCCACGCGGTTGATCACGCGTAGGGCGTCGATGCCCAACGCCAGTGTCGATAGAGTGAAGCGGGGGATCAGGACAAACACGACGTGGATCGAATTAGCCGCTTCTTTCATGAGACCGAGATTACGAGTGAAGCGAGACAATATCAGCCGTGCAGACCGCGAATTTGACTGTAGGACGCGCAAATATGACTCCATGCGACGCTGATGCATGCGCCGTGCTAGTGGCGGTGATTCCTGAGCTAGCCGTGATGCTGACGGGCGCCAAAGGATCCTCTAAAAGCGCCACAGTCTTGCTGAGCGTCCTCGTGAGCCAGCCCGGATCCATCTGCGGCGCCAATGCGAGCAGCAGTTCCCTACGAGTGATGAGGCGGCTGGAAAATTCCTCTTTCTCGCCCTGCTCGTCCATCTTGCCGTACTGCATGACGACACTGTCGTCCGCTATTGCCCGGACGGTGGCGAGGGCAGGGGAGATGAACATGTACGCGAGCTCGAAACTCCGACTGGAGCCGGTCGAGAAGCTTCAGGACTCCTTCGGCGACGATCTGGTCAGGCGCCGAAGTTACCTCGTAAAAAATGACGAGTTTCGCCTCGGCGACAAGGACCCTGGGATACCTACCTGCCGCTTGTCCACCCGAGAGTTCGGAGGGCAGCCTGGTCGATGTACCTGTCGGGTTCCAGTTCTATGAGGCACAGCAGTTCGCGAACGCGCTCGGTAAGCGCCTTCCCCTTCAGGCCGAGATACATCTCGGCAGGGCGTCCAATGATTTCCCTGGGTCAAGGCTTCAGGTTAAGGACCGTATCGCCATCTGGTACATCGTCTGGATTTGCCGGAGCTGGTCTTTCGTTCTCTGGCGACAGCTGCCTCCGAACAGAATTTGGCCCTCTCGGGGCCTAAGAAGTCCGGTGGGTCCTCGGGCGGCCGAGAGCATCAGAGCATCGTCCAGCTATCGACTTTCTCGACTTTCTGCCGCGCAGGAGAGCCTTGATGCGGTGGGCCATCTGCCCCACGACGGCAGGGTTGTGGGTTATGTAGACGGCAGCGTTCGAAATTGGAGACTATTCGCCGGATGGCCGCGAGGACTTCGATCTGCGTCGTGGCGTCAAGCGATCGTCAGTTCGTCGAAGATGATGAGGTCTGGGCGGCATAACGTCGCCATGGCGGGTATCGCGCTGAAGCTGAACTCCCGGCCACCTCACTTTCAACCAGCAATCGTGTACGGCAGTTCGCTGCGTCGGTCGTGGTCGATCGCAATGGTGCTCTTGAGCGGTGGAATGGCGCGTTGAATGCAATCAATGCGCGCACAAATGCGGCATGAAACGCCAATAGGCTCGAAAGCCGAGCTGTTGGCCAGCCTGTCTGCGTAGACGAAATCGCCCGCATCGGAAATCTCACATCCGAGCGCTATCGCATAGCGACGGTGCGGGGAGCCAAAACCGCCCTCCGTCTTGGCGACTTCAGTAGCGATACTGAGATAACGCACACCGTCTGGTGTCTCGGCCAGCTGGCAAATCATGCGGCCTGGAGTTTCAAACGCCTGATGAGCGTTCCACAACGGGCAAGCTGCACCGTAGCGGGCGAACTGCAACTTCGCGGCACTGTGGCGCTTAGTGATGTTGCCAGCTCGATCGATGCGCGCGAAAAAAACCGGAACTCCCTTCATCCGAGGCCTTTGCAACGTCGAAAGGCGATGCGCCACCTGCTCAAGGCTGGCGCCAAAGCGCACTGCGAGCAGGTGCAAGTCGTGCCGAAGTTCTTTTGCCGCAGTCAGGAAGGGACGGTAGGGCAACATAAGCGCGCCGGCAAAATAATTCTGGAGACCGATCCTGCATATCTCTGCCGCTTCGGAGGTACGGAAGCGCGCTCGCTCGATGATCGGGTCGATTTCCGCCCGATGCTCCAAGGCGCCGATCTGGAATGCCATCTGAAAACTGCGCGTCGGCGCAGGTGAGTACGAGTTCAAGTACAGCACGCGCGCGGAAGCGTCGAAGTGCCTGATTACCCGCTCGCTGTTGCCCGCACGTGCCACGCGAACGTGATGATGCTGTTCCAGGTGATCTGCCAATGCCGTCCCGACATCTCGATCCGGCACACCCAAGGCTTCCGCCAGATGCTCGGCTGCCCGGTCAAGCTCATCGATGTAGTTGTCAACAAAATGAAAGAAGTCCCGCACTTCCTCGTAGGGTGTCGGCTCGGCAAAAGCATTGGTTCGGATCAGCTGGTCGTCGAAGCTCGCAAGCTGCTCGCTGTTTCTCCGATATGCCTGATGACAGGCGATCAGCGCACGGGCGAAAAACGGTGCGTTTTGGGCAACGAGCTTGAGTTCCTGAAATCCTGCTGTAACTCCGCCGAATACGGGGTCAGCAAGTGCCTCGCTCAGTGCCGAGAGCAGCCGGTCAGCCTCACTGCCGCCGATCGAAGCGATATCCACATGGAATTTCTCAGCCAGCGCAAGAAGCACTGCGGCTGACACCGGTCGTTGATTGTTTTCTATCTGGTTCAGATAGCTGGTCGAAATCCCCAGCCGCTCCGCGAACGCGGCCTGGGTGGCCTTGCTGGCCTCCCGCAATTCGCGGACGCGGCGCCCAATGAAGAGCTTATTGTTAGCCATTTGCAAATTCGCATTTTGCTGTTTGCAATTACATACTTTTTACAAACGCACCTGGTCAATCCTTTTCCTTTCATCGCCGGCGAACTAATGCGGAGCTCATTTCTGCGGGAGGTTCTGATGCGATTGACCAAAGCAAGGCCGAGTTCGCCGCGAAGGAGGTTCACCGCGACGCCGTTGCCGACGGCTTGGAGCCTATTCGAAGCACAGGCAGGGCGCTGATGCGAGGGGTTCTCGAACAACTCGAGGTCCGCCGTGCGCAGGCCCGCATGGGCGGAGGGCAGAAGCGTATCGATGCCCAGCACGCGAAAGGCAAGCTGACCGCCCGCGAGCGCCTCGTGGTGCTTTTCGATGAAGCTTCCTTCGAAGAATACGACATGTACGTCACGCATCGTGCGACGGACTTCGGCATGGATGCCCAGAAGGTGGCTGGCGACGGCGTAGTCACTGGCTGGGGTACGATCAACGGTAGGCTGGTCTACGTCTTCTCTCAGGACTTCACGGTGCTTGGCGGATCGCTGTCGGAGACGCACGCCCAGAAGATTTGCAAGATCATGGACATGGCGGTGCGCAACGGGGCGCCGGTCATTGGCCTCAACGATTCCGGCGGCGCGCGCATCCAGGAGGGTGTTGCCTCGCTTGCTGGCTACGCCGACGTCTTCAAGCGCAACGTCGATGCTTCCGGCGTCATTCCGCAGATTTCGGTGATCATGGGCCCGTGCGCAGGCGGCGCCGTCTATTCCCCGGCCATGACGGATTTCATCTTCATGGTTCGGGATTCCTCCTACATGTTTGTGACCGGTCCCGATGTGGTCAAGACGGTCACAAACGAGATCGTGACCGCGGAGGAACTGGGCGGCGCTGCAACGCACACACAAAAGTCCTCTGTTGCGGACGGGGCTTTCGAAAACGACGTCGAGGCTTTGGAAGAGGTTCGGCGGCTGTTTGATTTCCTGCCGCTGAACAACCGGGAAAAGCCGCCGGTCCGGCCGTTTTATGACGATCCCGAGCGGAGCGAGTTGCGCCTCGACACGCTCGTGCCGGAGAGCGCCAACAAGCCTTACGACATGAAGGAACTGATCCTCGCCATCGCCGATGAAGGCGACTTCTTCGAGCTTCAGGCCGAATTCGCCCGCAACATTATCACCGGATTTGTTCGCATCGAGGGCAGGACGGTAGGGGTGGTGGCCAACCAGCCGATGGTTCTGGCCGGATGCCTCGACATTGATTCCTCTCGCAAAGCGGCGCGTTTCGTTCGCTTCTGCAACGCTTTCGACATCCCGATCCTGACGCTCGTTGACGTGCCGGGCTTTCTCCCTGGCATTGCCCAGGAATATGGCGGCGTCATCAAGCATGGCGCCAAGCTGCTGTTTGCCTATTCCCAGGCGACCGTACCGATGGTGACATTGATCACACGCAAGGCTTATGGCGGCGCCTACGACGTGATGGCGTCGAAACATATCGGCGCGGACATCAACTACGCCTGGCCGACCGCCGAAATCGCGGTGATGGGCGCAAAGGGCGCCGCGGAGATCCTCTACCGGTCCGAGCTCGGCGATCCCGAGAGGCTCGCTGCTCGTACCAAGGAATACGAGCAGCGTTTCGCCAATCCCTTCATAGCCGCCGAGCGCGGCTTCATCGACGAGGTGATCATGCCACATTCCTCACGCAAGCGGATCGCGCGTGCCTTTGCCGCCCTGCGCTGCAAGAGCGTCGAGACGCGCTGGAAGAAGCATGACACGATCCCGCTTTGAGTTCGCAAAAATGTTCAAGAAGATCCTGATTGCCAATCGTGGCGAGATCGCATGCCGGGTAATCAAGACGGCGCACAGGCTTGGCATAGCCACCGTCGCCGTCTATTCCGACGCTGACCGCGACGCCTTGCACGTCCGGCTAGCCGATGAAGCGGTCCATATCGGCCCCGCCGCCTCAGCCCACTCCTATCTTCGCATTGCAAACATCCTGGATGCCGTCTCCGCCACGGGTGCTGATGCCGTTCATCCGGGCTACGGTTTCCTGTCGGAGAATTCGAATTTCGCCGACGCGCTCAAAGCCAATGGCATTGCTTTCATCGGGCCCTCGCCCGTCTCCATCGAAGCGATGGGCGACAAGATCACGTCAAAAAAAATCGCGGCATCTGCCGGCGTCTCCACTGTGCCCGGCCATATGGCCGTGCTCGAAGATGCAAACGAAGCCGTGCGCATCGCCGCGGAGATTGGCTTTCCTGTCATGATCAAGGCATCCGCCGGTGGGGGCGGTAAAGGCATGCGCATCGCCTGGAACGAGGTCGAGGCACGCGAAGGGTTTCACTCCTCTCGAAACGAGGCGAAGAACGCCTTCGGCGACGATCGTATCTTTATTGAGAAATTCATTACTGAGCCACGTCACATCGAAATCCAGGTGCTCGGCGATCAGTACGGCAAAATCGTGTATCTTGGTGAACGGGAATGCTCGATCCAGCGCCGCAACCAAAAAATCATCGAGGAAGCCCCCTCCCCGTTCCTCGACGAAGCAACAAGGCATGCGATGGGAAAGCAGGCCATCGCTCTTGCCAAGGCGGTGGGCTACCACTCGGCAGGTACAGTTGAATTCATCGTCGATCGCGACCGCAACTTCTACTTCCTCGAGATGAACACCCGGCTTCAGGTCGAGCATCCGGTCACCGAGCTGGTAACCGGCATCGATCTGGTCGAGGAAATGATCCGCATCGCCGCTGGCCAAAAGCTGCGCTTTGCCCAGGAGCACGTGAGGCTGAACGGCTGGGCGATCGAAAGCCGGCTCTATGCCGAAGATCCGTATCGCAATTTCCTGCCCTCGATCGGTCGTCTGACACGCTACCGGCCGCCCCCCGAAGGTGCGCGAGCTGACGGCTCACTCATCCGCAACGATACCGGTGTGGTCGAGGGCTCCGACATCTCGATGTACTATGATCCGATGATCGCCAAGCTCTGCACCTGGGCGCCCGATCGTCTGGGAGCAGTCAATTGCATGGCTGCTGCGCTGGATGATTTCGAAGTGGAAGGCATCGGCCATAACTTGCCGTTTCTTGCGGCTGTCATGGACCATCCCCGGTTTCGCGAGGGGCGGCTAAGCACAGCCTTCATCGCCGAGGAGTTTCCGGACGGCTTTGCAGGTGCGTCCCCAACCTATGTGGATGAGCGCAAGCTCGCGGCGGTCGCGGCGCATATCAACTGGAAACTCCAGCACCGCAATGTCCTGATCTCCGGGGCGCTGGACAATCATCGTCGCAAGGTCTCACGCGATTGGATCGTCACGCTTGGCAGCCATACCTTTGAAATCGCGGTGCGCGATCAGGAAGACTCAACCGCGGTTTCATTCGATGACGGCTCGGCCCTGAGCGTTGTCAGCGACTGGCTCCCGGGACGGCACCTCGCGCACTTTGAAATTGGCGACGAAAGCGCCGCGATCAAGACGTCACGGTCAGGAACCGGCTATCGATTGCGCTGGCGCGGAATGGACATCGTCGCCCATGTGCGCAGCCCACCTATAGCCGAACTGGCGCGGTTGATGCCGAAAAAGCAGCCGCCTGACACCTCCAAGCTCCTGCTTTGCCCGATGCCCGGTGTGGTCACCGCAATTGCGGTGACCGAAGGAGAGTCGGTGGAGGCCGGGCAGGTACTGGCCACCGTCGAGGCCATGAAAATGGAGAACGTCCTGCGCGCCGAACGGCGGGCCGTTGTGAAACGGATTGCCGCCAAGCCGGGGGCAAGTCTGGCCGTCAACGAACCCATTCTGGAGTTCCAATAATGGCCGATCCCAAACTCGCCGACTGGCGCACTCTTGCCGAACGGGAACTGAAGGCCCCACCAGATGCCTTGGTATGGCGCACGCCCGAGGGCATCGACGTCAAGGCGCTCTACACGGCCGATGACCTCGAGCAGGTCAGCCATCTCGGTTCACTGCCCGGGCTGAAACCGTTCGTCCGAGGCCCGCGGGCAACCATGTATGCCGGCAGGCCCTGGACAATCCGGCAATACGCCGGCTTCTCGACGGCTGAGGAGTCGAACGCTTTCTACCGCAAGGCGCTCGCCGCCGGCCAGCAGGGCGTGTCGGTCGCCTTCGATCTAGCCACCCATCGCGGCTATGACAGCGACCACGGGCGTGTCGTCGGCGATGTCGGCAAGGCGGGTGTAGCAATCGATTCCGTCGAGGACATGAAGATCCTGTTTGAGGGCATACCGCTCAAGGACATTTCCGTCTCCATGACCATGAACGGTGCGGTCATTCCGATCCTTGCCTGCTTCATCGTCGCCGGAGAGGAACAGGGCTGCCCGCCTGCCAAGCTTTCCGGGACCATCCAGAACGACATCCTGAAAGAGTTCATGGTCCGCAACACCTACATCTACCCGCCCGAACCCTCGATGCGGATCGTCGCCGATATCATCGAGTACACCGCAAAGGAGATGCCGAAGTTCAACTCGATCTCCATCTCCGGCTATCACATGCAGGAGGCCGGCGCGACGCTGGTGCAGGAGCTCGCCTTCACATTGGCCGATGGGCGCGAATATGTCCGCGCGGCGTTGAAGAAGGGTCTCGACGTCGACGATTTTGCCGGACGGCTCTCGTTCTTCTTCGCCATTGGGATGAATTTCTTCATGGAGGCCGCCAAGCTGCGGGCAGCGCGACTTCTGTGGTCGCGTATCATGGAAGAGTTCGAAGCGAAGAAGCCTTCATCGCTGATGTTGCGCACGCACTGCCAGACATCAGGTGTGTCGCTTCAGGAGCAGGACCCCTACAACAACATTGTGCGCACCGCCTATGAGGCGTTGGCCGCGGTGCTCGGTGGCACGCAGTCACTCCACACCAACTCCTTCGATGAGGCGATCGCACTGCCGACGGAGTTTTCGGCGCGGGTCGCGCGAAACACGCAGCTTATCCTTCAGCACGAGACCGGCGTGACCAAGGTCGTCGACCCGCTGGCCGGCTCCTATTACGTCGAAAGCCTGACCGCCGAACTTGCTGATAAGGCGTGGGCGCTCATCGAGGAGATCGAGGCCATCGGCGGTATGACCGTGGCCGTCATCGACGGTTTGCCAAAACGCCTGATCGAGACCACCGCGACTCGTCGCCAGGCGGCGATTGACCTCGGAGACGAGGTGATCGTCGGCGTCAACAAGTACCGGCTGGAAAACGAGATCCCGATCGAGGCTCTTGAGATATACAATGCGGCGGTGCGCGCGGCGCAGATTCGTCGTCTCGAACAAACAAAGCGTCAGCGCGATCCCAAGCGCGTCGACGCTGCCCTTGCCGCACTTGGCGAGACCGCAGCCAGCGGCAAGGGCAATATACTCGAAGCAGCGATCGAAGCGGCGCGCAATCGCGCGACGGTGGGAGAGATCTCCAACAGTCTGCGCCGCACCTTCGGCGATCACGCGGCTGTCCCCGAGGTGATCTCGAAGGTTTACGGCGCCGCCTTGCAGAATGAGCCGGAATACCAAACGCTGGCCTCGCGCATCAAGGACGTTTCCGTCTCGCTCGGCGGTCGGCCGAAAATGATGGTGGCAAAGCTCGGCCAAGACGGTCATGACCGGGGCGCCAAAGTGATTGCATCGGCCTTCGGCGATCTCGGTTTCGATGTCGTCGCCGGGCCGCTTTTCCAAACCCCGGAAGAAGCAGCAAGCATGGCAGTGACCTCTGAGGTTCATGTCGTCGGCGCATCCTCGCTCGCCGCCGGACACAAGACACTCCTGCCGCAACTCATCGAGGCCCTGAAGGCGAGAGGCGGCGAAAACATCATCGTTGTGTGCGGTGGGGTGGTGCCGCGCCAGGATTATCAATTCCTGATGGACCATGGGATCGCCGCCGTTTTCGGCCCCGGAACACATATCTTGGATGCCGCGCGTGCGGTTATCGATCTCATCGAAGGTAAGCGCCGCAATCAATGAACAGTCTTACGGCCTTAGGTGGCGCGGCGAAGCCCCGACCCTCGGAATAGATGGTCATTAATGATCGCTGAACGGAACCGCGACGAAAAATCGGGACTGCTTCGCCATAGGTAGGAAAATGATAGTGAGTGGATGCAACTCAACTACGAAAGTTCCGGGTGTTCGTGGACGCGGACGGAAGTGCGCGCGCTCTATGAACTGCCCTTCAATCACCTCCTCTTCCTCGCGCAAACCGTGCACCGCCAGAATTTCGATCCCAACAAGGTCCAGCTCAGCCGGCTTCTGAGCATCAAGACCGGAGGATGCCCGGAGGATTGCGGCTATTGCAGCCAGTCGGCGCGTCACGAAACCGGGTTGGAGGCGTCCAAGCTGATGGATGTCAGGCGCGTCATCGCCGAAGTGACCAAGGCGCGCGACGCCGGCGCCACCCGTTATTGCATGGGCGCGGCCTGGCGAAACCCCAAGGCGCGCGACATGGATGCGGTGGTGGCGATGGTCGAAG
>NZ_JAMYQI010000029.1:0-33510 GCF_040320805.1 Mesorhizobium sp. M0615
ACGTCTCGCAAGCCATGATCCTTGTCGCTATGGGCGGCAATCTCATCCGCCGAAACGCTCATCCGTGAATTTCAAAACGGACTCTGAGGCGCCGGCATATCGTTTTCCTGTCGATTTCCAGGCAGGTCGGATCGTGTCCCCGGGAGTGGTGTAGCTGACGGCTTGGTCGGCCGGGGTGATCAGCGTGCCACGGCTGGCAGGCTGATAAGCGGATGATCGCTCATTTGGCTGATGGTTTCCAGCGTCATGTATCTGGCGCGCTGCACGGACCATTCGTCGTTCTGTTCGAGCAAGATCGCGCCAACCAGGCGGACGATGGCGTCATCATTTGGGAAGATGCCGATAACCTCGGTGCGCCGCTTGATCTCGCCGTTGAGGCGCTCGATCGGGTTGGTAACCGGTATGATCATGACGGTGCCATCCGATCCCCGCTGAGCGATTTTTGGCGTATGGTGCGACCATCCGGGACAGGGGCACTGGGAGCACGCCAAGTGCGGGCAGGCCGATGTATTCGATGGCTGCGAGCTCGCGTTAGTAGCTGGCCGCCCCTGCGACCTGCCCGGTTGCGCCGAGAGCGCGGATCCGTAGGTGTCGCGTCGCCCGCCGGCTCCCGACTGTTTGAGGAGAGGGAGCCGATGAGACGTGTGATTGGAATGGACATCAACCGAACCTTTGCGGAGGGTTTGGGAAGACGGCCGGCTGCGCCATCACGGACGGGTCGACATGACCCGCTCGGGACTTCGGCCGCAGTTTGCGACGGACGGATGAGGTTGTCGTCGAGGCGACGGGCAACGCCATGGCGGCAGTGCGAGTTCTGTCGCCCTATGCCGGCCGGGTGATTGTCGCCAACCCGATGCAGGTGAAGGCGATCGCCCATGCCAGGATTAAGACCGACAAGATCGATGCCGGCGTTCTGGCGCAGCTCTATGCCAGCGGCTTTCTGACGGAGGTCTGGGTACCTGACGAGCGGACCGAGCGGCTTCGCCGCCTCGTCGCGCGGCGCAACCAGGTAGTTCGGCATCGCACGCGCGTGAAGAACGAGGTGCATGGCATCCTGCAGGCGCACCTCGTGCCGAAGTGCCCGCATGCCGATCTGTTCAACAATCGCGGTCGCGCCTAGCTCGAGCGGCAGGTGCTTCCCGACGACGAGCTGGCCGCTATCGCCCGCCACATCCGCGAGATCTAAGCGGAGACGACGCGGCGCCATTGCCGGCATGGACCAGCACGTTGAAGTGGACTCGGCACCTCTGCCATGTCGCGCACAGCACCTTGGTGACGGCCGCCGTGATTCCCTCATGGGCATCGGAGACGACGAGCTTGACGCCGCGCAGGCCGCGGCGGGTCAGCTTGCGCAGGAACTCCGTCCAGATCGGCTCGGCCTAAGACGTGCCGACCTCCATGCCCAGCACCTCGCGCCGGCCGTCCGCGTTGACGCCGACAGCGATGATGACGGCGACCGAGAGGATGCGGCCTGCGCGGCGCACGGCATCGATCCACAGATATGGCCAGTCGCCCTCGATGGGTGTTTCAAGGAACGCTGGACGGCGCGGTTCTAGGAAACCGGGGAAATAGGAGCCCTTTCTGAGCTTGGGGATGCGCAGCTCGACGGTGCCGGCGCGCGTCTCCCAGTCGCACTCGCGATAGCCGTTGCGCTGGGCCGTGCGCAACGGGCTCTTCTCGCCATAGCCGGCGCCGGTGGCGGCCCCAACCTCCAGTTCCATCAGCCGCTCGGTGGCAAAGCCAATCATCTCGCGCAAGAGATCGGAATCCGGAGTCTTCTCCACGAGCGCACGCAGGTTCATCATGTCGTCGGTCATCGATGGTTCCTTCGAATCAGGTTGGTGTCAGCAACCCGACCTTACCGGCGAACTGTCGATGACCACCGCAAAGCCGCTCGCTCGCTACAGCGCTATCGAGGGCGCGCTCGCGAACGGCTTCGCTACCGCCGAGCTACACCACCTGTAGGGACGCGACCCAGGGCGTCGCACTCCCTATTCTCAAAGCTTAAGTGGTCGTGCAAAATAAATTAATTCCTCGTCGCTCTCGACATACCCTCCTGATCGGACAGCGTAGATGAAAGATGTGGTGGGCGCATAAATGTCAACAGCACCACCCGATAGCGACTCTAGGGGATGCAGCACGCCTACAAGATCTCCCTGCTTCACTTCATCGAGTATTGAGCAACGAGGTTCAAAGATGCCCCGTGCGGGGGATTGCAGTTCGTCAGACGAGAGCGTTTTCAGCGTCCGGGTGGATTGTCGCTGACGGAAGATTGGATGCTCCGCTTTTCCTTCCACCAGTCCGAGCGCTATAAGCGCATTGTGCACCCCGGCTTCATAAACGGCCAGTGCATCGGCACTAACAGTGCCGCCGCCGAATTCACTGCAGACGAACACCTTACCCTGATTTTGGGCCACGATATCGAACATTCCAGCCGTGTCGTGATAATCCCAGACCAATGTTACAGGTAATTTGAATGCTTCGGCCATCCGGACCGTCCTGGCCATCAGCTCGGCATCAGCAACAGGATGCATCACGACCGACGGCGCACAATTCCATGTCGGTGCGAAGCTGTGCAGATCAAATACGATATCCGCCATTGGCAACAACACGCGCGTAACCGCGTCTGCGATCCTTTCGCTTACTGACCCGTCGGCACGTCCAGGAAACACTCGATTGAGATTCTTGCCATCGAGCGGCGTGTTGCGAGTCCAGGCCTGCACGGCCAGTGGATTGATTTCAGGTGCGATGATCACCCTTCCACAAGTTTGCGCTTCAGGCAGCCATTCCACAAGTCGCCGAGCTACGATTGGCCCTTCCAGTTCGTTGCCATGATTTCCACCAGTAATGAGAAGACGCGGCCCGTCCCCTTTGTTGAGGCTGAATACAGGAAGAGAGAGAGCCTCGCAGTCGACCCCCTCGGGAACAATAAGATGACCCGTGCTCAAGCCATAAGCTTCGGCATCAAATGTAAGTGCTGTACCGGTCATAATTCACCATACTTTACATCCTTACTTGGTGGATTTCTCTAACGCATCACAAATAATAATCATGCGAAATAGAGCCTGCGTGATGTAGTGCTAAGTATCTCCGCGCCACCCTCGGTCACCAGAATTTGTTCGCCAGCCCCGAAAAGGTAACCGCTTTCGCCACGCAGAATAATCGGCATGTGAAAGGTCATACCGGCCTTTAGTAGGTACTCAGTTCCTGGCTCAAAACTCAGATAACCGCGTTCGCTCCAATTAATGCCGGTGCCATAACCCGTCCGCTGCCGAAAAGCGTCCCGTCGCCCGGAACGGCCCATGACTTTGCATGCGGCTGCATGCACCTCACCAGTTACCACGCCCGGCTTAATAGCCGCGATCGCGGCCTCAAGCACCTCCTCGGACAACTGATGCAATGATTCCGTCTCAGGATGACGCCCGAGCACTGCGCAGCGGAGCAAACCCGCCGCGTAGCCTTGTTTTGAACCTCCGACTTCCATAAAGGCGGGCTGATTATTCCTAATTTGATGCCTCGTTGGGTGACCATGCGGCAGTTTTACTCTTTCGCCAAACACTATGTAGACGTCAGTCGAGATTTCTCCGCCAGACGCTCTTACCTTTTTCTGTATCTTATTTAGAACATCTACTTCCGAAACGCCGTTTCGTAGTGACTGCTGGAATGTTTTTACAGCCAAGTCGGTCATGGTCATAGCATCGCGCATCGCTTGTATTTCCAAATCTCCCATGACGGAGGCGACGGAGGAAATTATAGAAGTCGCATCGGTGACTTTTAGTTCGGGGAGAAGCGCCTGAATCGCGCTCACATCTGCGGGCGCAAGGTTCCAGGAGTTAAGCTGTAGCCCGACTTTCCGGGACTGCACTTCATAACGTCGGAGAACGTCGGCGCACACCTTGGCGAAGTCATCCTGATAAGTATACGTTGTAATATCATCAATGCAACTTTCCGACCGCACAGCATCAACCTCGTATTCCCGAACCACGTAAGTAGGTGGCCGCCCAGGAATGAGGATCAACGGAAACGGTCGGTAATATCCGCCCTGTCCATTGTATCCAGTAAAATACTGTAAATGACCGTGCGCGGTGACCAAAATCGCGTCAAGTCCAACGCGCTCCATCTCCTCGAACATCTTCTGCTGCCGCCGCGCATACTCTGATTTTGGGAATGGGAGGCTGACGAAAGGAATCGACGAGTGGTGGCTCATGCATTACCTCATAAGTTCGCTCTAAGGATGTCTGCGCCTCAAGTGCATGGCAACGTCCGCTGGCTGCATCGTTTGGCGCATTTCTGACGACATCAACGATTGCGTCCAATTCAGTTTATGTATCGCGAGCATCTAGCGACGAGATGGCGGCTGCCGACACTCCTCTAGAGCAGATTCGACTTATTCCGGGTCATAGCCGGCTGCCCCGAAACAGTGCCTGCATTCCTCGGCTGTGAAAGCTGCGAGGCAGTTGGGCACGACCGACCAGAGTTCGTGGATGGTTCGGGCTGCAGCCTTCTCAGGAGGGCCTTGAGCTTCGAGAAAGCCATCTCGATTGATGGTGTGGATGGCTCCTGCTCCCGGCGTCGCATTGCGCCATAGTTGGGATGTTGTCGTCCCGAGCAAAGGAGCCATCCATGTCAGAACTTGCCACAGTTGGCATCGACCTCGCAAAGAGTGTCTTCCAGATCCATGGTGTCGATGGGAACGGTCGGGTTCTCGTACGCCGTCAGCTTCGCCGCAGCCAGTTGCTGGTGTTTTTCCAGAAGCGTCCACGATGCCTGATCGGCATGGAGGCTTGCGCAGGTTCTCACGATTGGGGGCGCAGGCTTCTGGAGATGGGGCACGACGTCCGGCTGATGCCGCCCTCCTATGTGAAGCCTTACGTGAAGCGCGGGAAGACGGATGCTGCGGATGCGGCCGCCATCTGTGAAGCCGTGACACGCCCCTCCATGCGGTTTGTCGCCATCAAGAGCGAAGCCTGCTCGTCGGTTCTGGTTCTTCACCGCACGCGAGACTTTCTGGTTCGCCAGCGCACGCAGATCGGCAACGCGATCCGGGCCCACATGACGGAGTTCGGCGTCATCGCGGCGAAGGGCGCGCAGAACGTCAATCGACTGAAGGATCAACTGGATCAACTGCCGGAAGTAGCTCGAATGCCTGTGAGTTTGCTCTTCGATCAGTTGGCCGAGACGGACAAGCGGATCGAGCGGCTGACCGATGAGCTCGAAGAGACCTACGCGCAAAGCGAGAAAAGCCAGCGTCTAGCCACAATCCCAGGTGTGGGGATGCTGTCGGCGACGATCATCGCGGCGACGACGCCGGATGTCGACAATTTCGGCAGCGCAAGGGACTATGCCGCCTGGCTCGGCCTCACTCCCAAGCCGCACTCCACCGGAGGCAAGCAGAGGGTGGGCCGGATCTCGAAGATGGGCAATCGTTATATCCGACGCTTGCTGTATCTGGGCGCCATGGCGCAAATCATGCTCAGATGCAGACTCAAGCGCGAGCCGAGCTCGGACTGGCTATCGGGCATGCTGATGCGAAAGAAGACGAAGATCGTCGCCGTCGCTTTGGCGCATCGCATGGCACGAACAATATTCGCCGTCCTGAGGGACGGATCGCGTTACGAGCCGCAGTCAGCCTGACAGGCTCTCGGAATGGTCAGGGCAAAGTGAAGTGATGGCGAACAAACGGAGACGAAGAACCAGGACACCCCGATCAATCCGAAGCGCCTCGAGCGCGCTCGATTGAGTGGGACCTGTTCTCCAAGCGGATATTCATCAGGGCGCGCAGCGATCCCGTTGCACATTCAGACGCCGTATACATGGCCGCAACCGACCTGTTCACCAAACCCGATCCGATACCCTTGACCCGCAGGAGCCATCCATACACGGGTTGAAGTCGGGCGAGTATGGCGGCAGGCACACCGCTGATCCTGTGGGCCGGCAGGTTGATTGGGTGGGCGCCCCTCCGGCATCGCTGTGCCGAAGTGGTGTCGTTGATCATCACTTGAACGGAGGCGTCCATGTTGGAAGTTAACATAGTCGGATTGGACCTGGCGAAGAACGTGTCCAGGTGCACGGCGTTGCCATGGAAGCGTGCGCCGGCAGCCACTACTGGGCGCGGGAGATTGCGAAGCTCGTGCACGAAGTCCGGCTAATCGCTCCGGGATACGCAAAGCCATTTGTGAAGCGTCAAAAGAACGATGCGGCTGACGCTGAAGCGATCTGTGAAGCTGCTCAGCGGCCAACCATGCGCTTCGTAGCGGCAAAAAGCGAAGAGCAGCAGGCTGCGGCAATGGTGTTCCGCGTCCGCCTTGTGGTTCGAGCGGACCCATACGATGAATGCAACCCGGCCATCTTGCGGAATTTTGGACTTGTGGATGCGCAAGGCCTCTTCCACTTCGCTAAACTTGTTACGGCGATCGAGCAGATGGCCCCCTCCCCGAAGCCGACCGCCCGATCCTGTCTTTACTCGTTGAGCAGTTGCGGTCGCTGGATGCGAGAGTGGCAGAGCTCGACCGTGAGATTGCCCGGCGCGCCAGAGAGGATGCGGAAGACAAGCGCTTGATGACGATCCCGGTATAGGACCGATCACCGCGACGGCGCTTGCCGCGTTGGCCCCGTCCGCTCAGACCTTCAAGAGAGGCCGGGACTTCGCGTGCTCGGACTAACGCCGCTGCAACGTTCTTCGGGCGGCAAGCAAAAGCTCGGCGAGACATCCCGCATGGGCGAGCAAACCCTGCGACAGCTGCTGATTATTGGGGCCAGCGCCGCTGTGCGCTGGGCCATGCGGAAGGGATCGACCGGGCATCCGTGGCTTTCGCGGACGCTTGAGCGCAAGCCACCCATGCCGGTCATCGTCGCCTTGGCCAAGAAGACGGCGCCCATCGTGGGCATTGATGGCCAAAGGCGGAACCGATCGGACGCCGGCCATAGCAGGATAGTCCGCTCCTCGAGCGGGCTGCCATGGTGTGAGAAGGTCGAACGGAGAGTATGGCGCTACGGTCAAAGAGACGGGTTCGGGAAGAACCAGATCATGGATACGCGCCTTGAGCGCGCGAGGTTGAATTGGACCCGATCCTCGAACTCCCATACGGGCCCGCGGCATGTGATAGCCGCAACAGAGGCCGGACACATGTCAGCACCCGACCACGCTTCGCGCTCTTCGAAAAGATTCCTCTTGCACCAACGGGGGCGTCCACACATGTCCATGGCCACGATGTCGCCGGGGCGAAGCTCGGGTGCGACAACCTTCGCGGCTTGTTGCCCTCGTCCGAGCAGGGATGCCTCATATCCGGTTTCTGTTCGTCAGGTCGCGGTTTTGCCCCACGCTTCCTTCAGACACCACCTCGCGATGATGCCCTTGCGCTTCACTAAGCCTTCGCCTCCATCAGGTTGGCAAGGGGAATTTTTACCCCAAGCGATTGAACATGCTGGGCACACAACGAGGCGCCTCCGGCGCTTGATCGGGATTTCCGTGCGCTGTACTCGCCGATCGGAGGGCACGTCGATCCCGCCGGAGAAGCTGTTGAGGCGATGCTGCTGCAGGCGTTCTATTCGATCCGCTCGGAGCGGCTTTGATGGAAGGGCAAGAAATATGACCTTCTATTCCGCTGGTCCGTCGGCATCATGACGGAGCGTGGCACCATTCGGTGTTCTCGAAGAACCGCGACCGGCTGCTCGAGGGCGATATCGCGGCGAAGTTCTTGGCTGCGGCTGGCACAGCCCAAGGTGAAGAAGCTTCTGTCGACGGGTCACTTCTCGTTCGACGGCACGTTGATCGAGACTGGGCTCGATAAAAGAGCATGACGCCTAAGGGCCCGTCTTCGGGCGATAACCCAGGGCATCGCTCGAGCGAGCCGCCGGCGGAGGGTGGCGGGTAACGCCGAATTGGACTTCCACGGCCAGAAGCGGTCGAACGACACGCATGCTTCGACCACCGATCCCGACGCCAGGCTCTATCGCAAGGGGCAAGGCAGGGAGGCGAAGCTGTGCTTCATGGGACACGAGCTGATGGTGAACCGAAATGCCTTGCTGGTCGATGCCTGCCTGACGTTCGCCGACGGCCATGCCGAGCGCGTGCCCGCCCTGCACATGATCTAGCCGCGCACCGACCGACCGCTGGCAGTCACGCTCGGCGCAAACTAGGCCTACGACACAGAGGACTTCGTCAATGAACTGCGCTCGATGAAGGTGACGCCGCATTTGGCGCAGAACACGAACGGCGGCCGCTCGGCGATCGACGGGCGCACGACACGGCATCGCGGCTACGCTATCAGCCAGCACATCCGGCAGCGCATCGAGGAAGTGTTCGGCTGGATCGACACGGTTGCCGGTGAGGGGAAGACGAAGTTCCCTGGCCGCGACCGTGTCGGCTGGGCCTTCACGGTCAGCGCTGCTGCCTACGATCTAGTGCGGTTACGGAAGCTGTTGACGCTGTCACCATGACCGTGCCGGCAGGCTGCCGATTGATCGGCCGCTGGCGGATCGTCGAGGCGGCGTGGGATCGCGGGTACCTCGTCTCGGTGGGCCCGCCGCGATCACCATAGCGCCGATAATCCGGCGAGATCGCCTTTGGCGAAGCCGTTGGGGATGATGTTCAGGCACTGGCGCTCCTCGACGAACAGACGCTCGAGCAGGTTAGTCGAGCAGGTACCGATCGCCCGGCGTTGGTTCACCAGGAAGTGCAGGTGGGCGATTGCTGCCTCGAGGAAGCATGCCACTCGCGGTCGTATTTGGCGCCGTACTCGGCCTCGACGCCGGCGTTTAAGCGCCAAGGCTTCAGACTACACCCGAGACTGCTCCACGTGCCGCCCTAAGCTCCCGCTTTCAATCCGATTGAAGCCGCTGCGAGCAAAGGCCGACAAACCATGCTTCGCTATCGACGCACCAACTTGCGCGCAGAGTCTGCGAGATGTCGTCTTCTCAGGCGCGTCGCCGCAGAAACGCTTTGAACCTACGGTGCCGCGTGAAAACCTTAACATAGTGTCAGCCTACGCAGATTTTAATCACAAATGAGCCACAAAACGCCGCATGTCGGCACTCGATAGCATTACAGTTGGGAATTTGCGAGTGGAGCAAATTCCAGCCGGATCCGAATTCTGAAACTAGGCGCGAAGGAGTCTTTATGGCAGTCGTTAAAGGTCCTCAGGTGTTCCCGCGGCCAGAATACCTACGTAGGCTCGCTGCGGTGAAAGTGAAGATGGCTGAGCGTGACATCGAGGCGGTTGTCATCACTGAAAGCGCACACATCACTTACCTAACAGGATCGATCTCTCCACCAGACGCGCGCGGCCTTATCATCTTCGAATCGCGAGAGGAGCCGGTGTTCATTTTGCGTTGGTTGGATGTTGCCCTTACTGAGCAGGAAACTTTTCTCGATCGGGACAACATATTGGCCTATTCTGAAGAGTTTGTAGGGGGTCCCGACACGAATGGTTACGACGCCGTTATTGATTTTTTGCTGGATCAGGGCCTCAGCAAGGCATCAATCGGTTTAGAGCTGAGCGACTTAACCGTCGCTTCTTTTGAAAAGTTCAAAACTCGACTGCCACAAATTCGTATCGTCGACTTTTCACATGAAGTCGAGCGGATCCGCTCGATTAAGTCTGATCTTGAGATCGCCGTTATGCGGGAGGCGGCGGCGATAGCCGACGCCGCAGTTCTTCGCGCCTTAGAGATAATGCGTCCAGGCGTCAAAGAGGCTGATGCAATAGCAGAGATTGTAGGAGCTCTTGCCCGAGGGGCAAATGGCAAAATCGGAACCTGGTTAGCAGAGCCTTTCCTTTGTGCTAGCTCCCGTATCGGCAGTCCGCATACCCATTGGAGCGAGGACACCCTTCAACAGGGTTCGCAGATAAATCTTGAGATCGCGGCGGTTAGGCATGCCTACCACGCTGCGATTTGCAGGACATATTCCCTTGGCAACCCATCTGATCGCCTACTGCGCATGCATGCGGCTCAACTCGCTGGGTTAGAGGCTGGACTGAGCGTGATTCGCAGCGGAGTGATTAGCGATGAAGTAGCCGGGGTCATCCATCGCACAACCGAAAAGTATGGGTTCAAGAAGCGTTCGCGCTGCGGTTACGGTTTGGGTATCGGCTGGTGGGAGCAGGCAACCAGTCTAAAAATCGGCGACAGCACAGTCCTACAGCCTAACATGACATTTCATTTACATCTCGGATCTTGGATAGAGGAAAACTTCGGCTGCGTAATTAGTGAAAGCATACGGGTTACCGAGTCAGGCGTGGAGCTTCTGACAAAGGCGCCTCGGGAGCTTTTTGTAATCGACTGACCTCGGTTTGTGGCAACACTACTTCCAGACGATAATCTCAACAATTGGGGATCAAATGGCGTCTCGAAATATGGGCTCCCTGGGCATATTGGAACTTCAACAGGGAGCAACACGATGCGAGTTCCCCGAGCCCCACCCTGAATGGGTGCAGGCTTTCGTTGGGATCACTCTTATTTCGGAAGTAGTCGCTGGAGCATGGGCGGAGGACGTGATCCGAGGCAATACAAGCCTTGAGGGAGCCTGTATTGCCGCTGCCGGACGCTTAGTGAAGCGAGGCGCCACAGTAATAACCTCAGACTGCGGATTCCTTATTCGCCATCAGAAGGCGGTGGCTGCTTCAGTTCCTGTCCCTGTCGTGATGTCAAGTCTGCTGTTGGCGTCAACATTGCTTCGGCAACTGCCGCGCGAGGCGAAGCTAGCCGTCCTGACCGCCGACTCTAGGCACTGCACTGCAGATTTCCTTGGGCTCGATGATCCGAATGACCGGGCGCGGGTAGTCATCGATGGTATTGAGAACAGCAGCTTGTTACAGGAGCTAAACGAGGCATACACGCCGCAAAGCCAGATAACAGCTCCGGCAATGACGGACGCAGCTGCTCTCGAGATAGAAGTCGCGGCGTGCGTCGCTCGCCTCCGTGCCGCGCATCCAGAAGTTGGGGCGTTACTATTCGAATGTACGGCGTTTCCTTTGGTCGCATCGGCAATCCGCAAGTCCACAAGGCTACCAGTTTACGACATCACCGACCTGTGCCGCATGACTTTGTCAACCGCCTTCACGGCAACTTAGGCGGCAAATAAACGATCTAAGACCCCACCCTGCGTAAGCGCCAAGCTGACCCCATCTAGCGCGGCATGTTCTTCAGAAGCACTTCACCTGCGCTGCAGCGATGTCAATCTCGATGGAGCGTTCCTTACGGTTCGGAACACGAAGTTCCGCAAATCCAGGCATGTGCCCATACGCGCCACCGTCGTAGCCAAGCTACGGCGCTATCTGGCGGTTCGGGCGCGTCCTGGTGCACTCACCGTAGGACTCACCGCTGTTCCTGTCTCCGGCGGGTGGATTCATCGCGAGCGGAGGATCAATAAGGTTTACCAGAAGCTTCGCACCAACCTGGTTGGACCGCGCGGGGCGGCCATGGCAAGGTGCGTATTCATGACCTGCGCCACACCTTCATTTGCCGCCGTATCCAGCTCTGGCACGAGCACGGTAGAGGCGAACAGCTCGAATCGTTTGCCAGCGCATGACTGACCCCAAGCTGGCATCGTCCTTCCCCATCCTGCTGCAACGCTTTTTCGTCGAGCATCTGGGCAATCAGCGAGCCGTCGTTCACGCACCATCGCCGCCTACCGCGATACCCGATTGTTGCTTGACTTCGCCGATGCGACGATTGGAAAGGCGCCCACCCGGCTGACCCTGGCCGACCTCGATGCGCAGTTGATCCTGAGCTTCCTCGACCACTTGGAGAAGGAGCGGAGCAACGGCGCCCGTACTCCGCAACGCCCGCCTGGCGGCACTTCGCTCTTTCCTTAAGTATGCCGCCCACTACGATCTGACCGCGCTCCCCGTCATCGAAGAGGTGCTGGCCATTGCGATGAAACGGTTCGACCGGCCGGTCCTGGGATTTCTGTCATGCGAGGAGATGCAGGCGATCCTTGAGGCGCCGGATGCGCGGACATGGGCAGGTGAGCGGGATCGCGCACTGTTCAGTCTGATGTACAACACCGGCGCCCGTGTGTCTGAAGCCATCGCCTGCGCGTCGGCGAGGTCGCCGTCGATGGCTCGGCGGTCGCGCACCTGCAAGGAAAGGGGCGCAAAGATCGCAGCGTGCCGCTCTGGCGGACGACCGCCAACCTGATTCGCAACTGGAAGCGCCGGTTGGACTATGGGGGCAAGGAGAACTTCCTGTTTCCGAACAGAGGCGGCGGATGCATGGCGCGTTCGAACGTCACCCAGCGCCTTGAATTTGCGGTCTCGGCCTCCGCGGAACGTTACCCGCAACTCGCGCGTCGCTCGATTTCGGCGCCTCACACCATCTGCCATACCACGGCAATGCATCTTCTGCAGTCCGGCGTCGACATCAGCGTTATTGCCCTATGGCTGGGTCAATGAGAGCCCCGCCACGACGCACATGTACCTTCAGGCGGATCTCGCCATGAAGGAGCGTACGCTCAACGGCTGCAGCCCATGACGGCCAGTCAAACCCGGTATCGACCGCCGGACCAGCTCATGCAGTTCCTGTTGAGCCTTTAAAAATTATGCGCAGTTCACCAGTTGGAATTCGTTCGGGTGACCGATGGTTACACGCTCCTGTCCCGATGAGCTGCGCATAATCATCGGGTGTGCATAATCACGCACATAGGTCCATAATCGGCCGGCATCGGTCTTGCCCTTGGCCAGGACCGGCACCGTCGTGTCGTCGCCGTGCAGACGTGAAGCGGCCAGCACATGGGCTTCGAGCCGCTTGAACAGCGGCATCAGCGCCGCGACGCCGGCGCCGACCTCGTCGGCGAGCGTCGACAGGCTGAGCGGCACGCCTTGGCGGGCATAGCGTTCAGCCTCGCGGTTGAGGGGCTGATGCTGGCCGAACTTCTCGAACAGGATCATCGCCAGCAGGCCGGGAGCGGCCCAGCCGCGCGGGGTGGCGTGGAACGGCGCCGGAGCCTGCTGATCGCCTCGCAGTCGCGGCAGGTGAACTTCTCCCGCACGTGCTGGATCACCTTCCATTGCCGCGGCACCACCTCCAGCGTCTCGGTGATATCCTCACCCAGCCTGCGCAGCCGATGACTGCCGCAGCAGTGGCAAGCGGTCGGCGCCGGCTCGACCACGCGTTCGCGCGGCAGGTGCTCGGGAAATGGCTGGCGCGCCGGTCGTTTGCGCACATAAGGCGCCACCTCGGTGGTCCGCGCCGCTGCCTGTTCGGCGGCGACATCGTCTTCCGTTGCCGTGCTCGAAGGTGAGTTCCATCTGGTCGTGCAGGCGGGCGGCAGGTTCAGAACTTTGACCATGCAGCGCCCGCTGCAGCTTCCGGATCGTCAGATCCTGATGTGCGATCAGCGCCGCATCATCCGATGCCTTGGCCCTGGCGACCGCCAGTTCGGCCTCGACCAGCGCAGCGCGTGCGGCCTCGTCTTCGGCTCTGGCCAGCGCCGCGGTCAGCGCTGCTCTCAGCGCGCCAATATCGTCCGGAACAGCATCCTGGGCGGTGGCAACCATGCCCTGGAGTGAATCATAAAACGCGTCCGCTGACTCGCGGAAAATGGCGCAAACTCAAAGAAAAACTCAGCCCGCGCGCTGCGGTCGGAACGTGTGACGCGGGTTGCGCCATTCGATCCCGTCGAGCATGTAGGCGAGCTGCGCCGGTGATATGGAAACCGTGCCGTCCGCCGGCGACGGCCATGAAACCGGCCCTTCTCGAGCCGTTTTGCATATAGCGACATGCCGAGCCCATCATGCCAGATAATCTTCCATCAGGTTGCCGTTGCGGCCGCGGAAGACATAAAGATCGCCGGCATGCGGACCCGGCCTAACGTCTCCTGAACAGGCCTTGCATTCCGCGACGCATATCGGTCCGGCCAACCGCCAACCAGATCCGCACCTGGCTCGGAACCGGGATCATGAAACGCCCAGCGCCTTCACCATCGCCGCCGCCAGTGTCGGCGGCGTGGTCAGCGGTATCCGCAGCCGCACCTTGCCGGCGATCTCCAGCTCGATCACCGCTGGTGGCGCCGCCAGCACCGAAGCGGCGAAAGGCTTATCGGGCACCACGACGACTTCGGCAAAGCCCGTCCCGCGGGCTCTCACCGTGCGGCGCCACTTATAGATCAGGCTGGTTGCGACATCGTACTGACGCGCTACCGCCGCCACTATGGCCCCGGGCGCGAATACCGCAGCCAGGATCCGGCACTGATCCTCTTCACGCCAACGACGACGACGCTCCGGTCCGGTCAATAACGTCACATGGCTCATGGTGTGCTGCTAACTACGCTCGAAAGAACGACCTTAAGAGCGCAGCTTCGCTACCGGGCCATGCTCCCGCAAGGCGGCCTTCGCCGGAGGGTATCGACAGGGATGCGGAGCGGCTCGGCTTTGTCGAGGTCACGCCGACAGCGTCTGCGTCGGTGGAGATCGAGCTGGGTGGCGTGGTCATTCGCGCCGGTGCCGATATCAATGAGGAGCAGCTGGTGCGGATTATCCGGGCGGTTCGCCAGGCATGATCCCGGCTGGCGTGAAGGTCGCCAGTCATCCCGTCGATTTTAAAATAGAAAAGGTCCCGACGGCCTTTGGCACTGGTGCGCGATGCCGGCTCGGATCCATTCTTATGCGTCGGGCGAGATTATGTTGCGGAGCCGCCCTGACGCCCGTCAGGGCCGGCCAAACCCAGCTTGCCTCCGCCATATAATATTTAGATGCTGTTCAGCAGTTTCAGAAAGGCGTCGTCCGGTCGGAAACGCACGCCGTGGTCGCCGGCGACGCCCGCCCTTCTCGAGTCCGTTGCGCATCATCTCGACATCCGCGGCGGCGTAGCGGTGGGTCGTGGCGACCTGTGCGTGCCCGAGCCAGGCTTGGATCGTCAAAAGGTCCACGCCGGACTGGAGAAGCTTCATGGCGAGGGAGTGCCGGAAGATGTACGGCGATATGGGCTTGTCGGCCAAGGCCGGCCTGATAGCCACGGCCCGGCGGCCGCACGCCGCACGATATGGGTTGCTCCGAAACGAGTCAGGCGCTCGTTGCGGGCGCCGACGAATATCGGTCGCGGCTCGTGATGAGCGATCCCGCGCTCGCTCAAAAGGTCGTCAGCGCTCGCGCCAGATCCTTGGAATAGGGGACGACGCGGTCTCTACGCCCCTTGCCGCGCAGCAGCACTTGCGGGTGCGACCGCTCCAACTGAAGATCGTTTGCGTGGGGATAGGAACTTGTGACATGCATGGCGCGGCTACCTCTTTTCAGTTGGTCCGACTGGAGATAGCGGCATGCCCGCAAGAGTTGCGCCCCTTTGAACAAGTGGTAAATGGCATCTGAAGCTGTGCTTCGCGTCACGCGGACTTGCTGAAGGTTCTGGAAAGACGTTTTTGCAGACGTCCTGCGCATAGCGGCACCGCGTGTGAAACTCACAGCCGGATGGCCGCCTCATCAGGCTAGGCACCTCGCCCTTAAGCTCAATCCTATTGAGCACCGCATCCGGGTCAGGCTCGGGATTGGCCGCAAGCAGCGCTTCGGTATAGGGGTGACGTGGTTGATTAAATACATGCTCGGTCGAACCCACTTCAATGAAGCGGCCGAGATACATGATCGCCATGCGGTCGGTTATGTGTCGCACCACATTAAGATTGTGAGTGATGATGAGGATCGCAATTCCGAGTTCATCCTGCAGGCGCGTTAGAAGGTTGAGCACCTCGCTTTGCACCGACACGTCGAGGCCTGCGGTCGGCTCATCGGCAATAATCAAGTGCGGCTCCAGCGCAAGAGCGCGCGCGATACCCACCCGCCTGGCCTGCCCCCCAGAAAGCTGATGAGGATATCGGCTCGCAAAATCCGGCGGCAAACCGACCATCCGAAGCAGACGCTCCGCTTCGCCTCCGGCCTCGCGAGCCTTTGATCCATGGACGCGAAACGGCTCCGTCAGGAGTGAGCGAACAGTCAGCCTTGGTGAAAGCGATCCGATCGGATCCTGGAATGTCATCGCCATGCGCCGCAAGTAGGGCTTGCGTTCGGCCGCGCTGAGTTGCGTGAGTTCCTGCCCATCGAACCGGATGCTGCCGCCCACCGCCCGTTGCAAACCGATGATCGTCCGCGCAATGGTGGATTTGCCTGAGCCACTTTCGCCGACAAGGGCCAGGGTCTCTCCCTGGTGAATTTCAAACGACACACCGCAGACCGCGTCGATGAAGGGAGACTTCGTGCCGGTAGCGAGCGCTTTCAGCGGACCCATGGTACGGAAGCGAACCCGGAGATCTTGGACGCAAAGCAGGGCACTCATACCGACACCAACCGCTCTTTCTCGAGGAGATGGCATCGAGCGATTTGGTCCACGCCGATGCGGTACTCAACCGGTTTCTCTTGCAAGCAGCGATTGAATGCCTGTCGGCAACGTGTGCGGAAGATGCATCCCACATTGCGGCCAAGCAGGTTGGGAACCTCACCGGGAATGGTAGGCAAGGTGCGTCTGCTTTTTCGGACCAGCCCTGGGTCGCACTCAAGCAGCGCCCGCGTGTAGGGGTGCGCAGGGTTGTGGAAAATGTCCCGGACTTCACCCTGCTCCACGACTTCGCCCGCATACATGACGGCGACCCGGTCGCACAATTCAGCGACAGCGCCGAGGTGATGGGAAACAAACAGGATAGAACAACCAATTTCTTTTTGCAGCTCCTTGAGCAAATGAATGATCTGCACCTCCAGGGTTGCATCAAGTGCCGTGGTTGGCTCATCCGCAACGAGGAGAGCTGGTTTCACAAGAAGCGCCATGGCAATGCAAACGCGCTGACGCATGCCACCAGAGAATTGATGCGGAAAGCCTCTAATTCGGCTTTGCGGATCGGGAATTCCGACCCGGTGAAGCATCTCGAGGGCGAGGGCGCTCTTTTGGCTCCGGCTTCGTTTGTCATGGTGCTGGACATCGATCATCTGGCTCTCGATAGTCCGCACCGGATTGAGTGCAGTCATCGGATCCTGAAAGATCATCGAGAGACGATTGCCGAGCAGGCTCCGACGTGCCCGAGTGCTCATTTTGAGCAGGTCTTCACCTTCGAGTCGAATGCTTCCGGCTGTCACAGCTGCGTTATCTGGAAGTAGTCCCATCACCGTATGGACGAGCGTCGATTTTCCAGATCCACTCTCGCCGACTATACCAATCACCTGTGAGGCCGGGACATCGAGGGAGACGTCGCGCAGGGCATGGATCCGCCCACGCGGTGTGCCAAAATCAACATTTAGGTCTCGTATCTCAAGAAGCGGGCGGGCGAACGTTTGCCGTATCAGACGGTCGTGTCTCATAGGTCTTTCCGCAATTTGGGATCGAATATATCGCGCAACGCCTCGCCGAGGAACGTGAAGCCGAGCGTTGCGAGAACAATCGGAACCCCGCTGGCGATCACTAACCAAGGAGTTTGGCTGATGTAACTAAAGCCGTCGTTGAGGGTAGCTCCCCAATCGGGCGTCGGTGGCCTCACGCCCATGCCCAGAAAGCTGAGGCCAGCTTCTACGGCGATCACAGCTGGCACATCCATGCTCACCAGAATGAGAAGCGGGCCGAGGACATTGGGCAGGACGTGCACAGCCAGGATGCGCGTTGTGCCTGCGCCCATACACCGTTCTGCCGCAATGAATTCACTGCTACGCAGTGCTTCGGTCTGAGTGCGCACGACACGAGCGTAGATGGGCATAGACGTTACTGAGATGACTAGAATAACACTCGGTAAGCTGGGCCCTAGAAGCGCGATCATCGCAAGTGCGAAAATGATACTAGGGAATGAACGAATCGTATCGAAAAATAGCAAAAGCAAGTTGTCGAGCCAGCGCGGACCGAACCCCGCCATCAAACCAAGAACTAGGCCGACTGCAAGTGAACTGCCGAGAGATGCGAAAGCGACGAGGAGCGGGACACGTCCGCCCATCACTACGCGAGAAAACGTGTCGCGACCTAGTTGGTCCGTGCCCAATAGAAAATCCATTGAAGGTGGCGCCAGACGAGGTCCGATCATGATCCGGATCGGGTCATGAGTGATCATCAATGGAGCGAAAATTGCAATCAGTGCTATGAGCAGCACAAGCATCAATCCAAGCATCCCGAGGCGGTTTTTGCGAAACTGCCGCCAAAAGGTGCGAAAGACACCGGTAGCTACTGCATGGTTGGGATCAGGACGGATGATTTCAACGATCGCCATCTCAGAGCTTTTCCCGGGTTCGCGGGTCAAGGAAAGCGTTGACAATATCAGAAAACGTCGTGGCGGAAACAATAAGGAACGTGCTGACGAGCACGACGCCCATCACAATCGGATAGTTGCGCGTGTTAACCGAGTTTACAATCAACGCGCCGATGCCAGGTCTCGCGAAGACCACCTCGATAAAGACTGCAGACGAAAGAAGCCATGCAATGCCTACCCCGAGGATGGTCACCGTTGGCAGGATCGCGAGGGGCAGCGCGTAGTGCGCAACGATACGCCATTCGGATATCCCGAACGAGCGGGCCATGCGCACGTGGTTTTCACCCATAATTTCAAGCATAGATGCGCGTAATAGTCGGGAGATGTAGCCGACCCAGCCAATGCCCATAGCGAATCCTGGGAGGATTAGATGTATGAGTCCATCCCAGAAGCCATTGCCGGCACCGATCGCTGGCAGCCAGCGCAGTATCACTGCAAAAATCAGCAGGGCGTAGACGGCCATCACGAAGGAAGGAATTGCGATTGTAGCGACCGTCAAGACGCCGGCCACCTGGTCGACAAAGGAGTTGGGCCGCATCGCTGAGTAACAACCAAGCGGCACAGCTATCACGACCGCCCACAAGATCGAGACGAAAATTAGTTCGATCGTAAAAGGCAATTGTTCGAAGACTACGTCGGCAACAGGTCTACGGCTTAATACGTCGAACCCGAGATCACCACGAAGAAGCCCGCCGAAAAAGCCGGCAATTTGCGCGACGAGCGGCTTATCAAGTCCCATTTGCTCGTGGAGTTGTGCCATCATTTCGGGAGTCGCTCGCGGCCCAAGCAGTACCGCGGCAGGACCGCCGGGCACCGCTCTGATCATCAGGAACAGAAGCGTTACTGCGATCGCAACGGTTGCGATCGCAAGGAGGATACGCTTGCCCAAATATAGCCACATATTTTGAGTCCGATTTTTCGCTGCCTAAGCCTAAACCGGCTTGAAAGCGAGATACAGCGGATACCCATCCGGGCGCGTTGCGGCCTGCATTCTTGTAGTACGGTACGCTATCGGCGCCCCCCCGTGGGTCAGAAATCGATAGGCGCCAGACTCCTCCATGATATCCTGCACCTCGTGGTAAAGCTTAGCTCGCTCATCCAGGTCATCAACGGTGACGGCTTTTGCAATGAGTTCATCGAAGCGAGTGTCGCGGAAGCGTTCCCAGTTCCATATGCCGACATATTCTGACGTAAACCATTGTAATGCGTAATGCGGGTCCGGGAGGCTCATGATGTCATTGACGATGAGCTGTATGTCCTTCCAGCGCTGACCTTCTGATTCCATGCCAATTGTGTAAAATGAGCCGGAATCCTGCATATTGACATCGACTCTGATGCCGACTTCGGACAACTGCGCCTGCACTGTCTGGGCTATGGTGGAATGAGTACTGTCGTTGAGGCAATCGATAGTCAGAGTCAAATCGCTCACGCCGGCTTTTTCCAGAAACGCCTTAGCCTTTGTAAGATCACCCTCAGGCGAGATTAGCGCCTTTTCGCGATGCCCGACAATGCCTGGAGCGATGACTCCCGTTGCCACAGCAGCGTGACCTGCATAGGCAGCGTCCAAGACTTGCGGCACGTTAGTCGCCCACTGAATTGCCTTGCGGACATTAATGTCCTTAAGTTTCGGATGATCTACGTTCATGCCCAGCCAGATATAACGCAGCGAAGAACGCTCCTCGAGCTTTGTATCCGGAGGTGGATTTTCTTTGAAAGTCGTAAGCGAATCGAGAGTAATCTTGGTGAAATCTATATCGCCCGCCTGATAGGCGCGCTCCGCCGTCTTATCATCGTCGATCGGAACAATGCGGATTTCGTCAAAGCCAGGCTTTGCGCCAGCCCAGTCCGGATTGCGGGTTAGCAGCATGTACTGCTTCGGCTTCACCTCGGCGAGCATATACGGACCCGAGAAAGCGGGCGGCGTCATGCCGAAATTACCGCCGTCTTTGGTTGCTTTCATTACGGCATCCTCGGAGACGATAGTTCCAACACCAAAGGGCAGCGCAATAGTCCAGATCGGAACGAAGGGCGACTTTAAGACGACTACCCCCGTATGGTCATCCTCGATTTCGACGCGGTCTAGCGGACCCCAATCAGCCTTTGAAGGCGAATTGTGCTTGATCACTCGCTCGAAAGAGAACTTGACATCCTTAGCGGTCAGTTCGCCGTAGCCGCCGGAAAATTTTATGCCTTTCTTCAAACTGAAGCGGATATGCGTGGGATCGACCTGCTCGATCTTTTCCGCGGCCTCCAGTTCCCAGCTCCACTCGGAACCCGGCTTGAAGTGCGTGAGCTTCGAGTAAATACAGGCCATCACTTCTACTTCTTCGTTTGCAGTATAGAAGCCAGGGTCAAGTGTGGTAACATCCCAAGCAGAGCGCGCCTTCAGCACCTTGCCCTCAGAAGCCCAGATGGCTTTGGACAGTGGCATTCCAGCGACTACACCGCCGCCAACCAATAAGCCAGTCTTGAGAAAGGCCCGACGGTCTACGACAGCCTCCATGATTTATTTCCTTCCCAAGTTTAAGAGTTTCTCTCATTCATTGGCGAAGCACTTCGGGGTGTAAATACCCCAAGCCGTGAGCAGTGCTTTCGAAGGCGAGCGGCGTTTTCGATTTGCTGTAGACTTCATACGGGATCGAATAGACAAACGGACCTCGCCAACGGCCCACTCACCTCGGCGCCACATGCAATGAACCTCCCCGATTCATCGAACATTTCATGCTGCCTCCCATCCTCCCATCAAAATTTTTCTTTGTCTATTAACGCGTCAGCGCGCCGGTCCGTCGACTACAGCCTTCTGGACAACGTACGTCAAATTCTGTTTGCATATGGTTATTATCTGGCTATGAGATGCTTTGCTGAACTCGACAAGCTGTGATACCCGCGCAATTTATGGGGTGACCCATAGCTGACGTATGCCCCGCTATCTCGCCAACAAACCGTTCACAGCGACCTCGACCTTGCGCAAACGCGCATCACGACCACCGACGGCGTACAAGCCGTCGAGATGATGACCGATTTCTCGATCAGCGCACTTGCCGCTGCCGCAGTGCGACCACAGGACACCGGGCGGTTCGTACTGCATCAGGCGAATGCCGCATTTTGCGACGCGGTCAGCAGGAATCTCGAGCGTAGCAGATCAAGCGTTCGTCAGACCATCGACGAATACGGCAACTCTTCCGCCGCAACAGTTCCACTCTCCCCCAGCTGGTCCGTCGCACGGAGCCGCTTCGATGGCATTGAGGTCCCACACCACCCATTGACGACGATGCCGCCGTCGACCAAGTAATCCAAGTAGTTGAAGTGCAGGACATGCTGGTGGTCCTGGCCTTCGATGCAGCAGGCGCGCAATCCATACCACCGGTCCTGCGGAATGACGTAGCGTTGGTATCTCCCCCAGACGGAGAGGCGTCAGAAATCTTCCGGATCGTCAACCGGCACACCAAACGTTGCCTTAACCCGGTCGACGACCACCATGGTCTTCAAGCTCTTTATATGCGCGTTTTGATAGAAGAACTCGCGCGTAAATTGTTCGTAATCTTCCATGCTCTGCGCTGTTATATAGAGCAAGAAGTCCGCCTCGCCGGTAATATAGAATCCCATCGCAATCTCCGGCGAGGATTTGATGTCGCGCTTGAACTTGTCGATAATATCGGTGCGTTCGCGCTCCAACGTCACCATCACGATCATCTGAATTGGCCGGCCGACCGCCTTCGGCGATAGGATCGAGACGTCCGCTTCAATGATTCCCTCCGCCCGAAGTCTCTTAAGGCGACGCTGGCAAGCGCTTGCTGAAAGCCCGACCTTATCGGCGATGACATCGGAGGTCAGGCGGTTATTCCGCTGAACCAGTTCCAATATGCGGGCATCGATCCGGTCGTACTTCATCTACGGTCATCTCGGCTGGGGCCGCTTTCTCCAACGTCGCGGCGCTGGAATATACAGCCGAATGCAAATTTTCAGCGCCTTATAGAGGCTGTCTCTTCGGCAATGCAACGCAATATATAGCCGGTGAGGCCCCCGCGCTTATCTAACCTGAAGCAAGGCTGCGCCTGAGGGCGCGATGGCGCGGGAATACCGCTGCCGCAGCCTTTAGATTAGGGAAAATCGGAGCGCCTCTTGTCGTAGCTTGACGCCATAAACCGCTCCGCTCCCGCGACGGGCTACAATAGGTTTCCCATGACCAGCAAACTGCCTTCCCATGCCAGGTACGTCATCATCGGAGGAGGCATTATCGGCCTCTCCATAGCTTACCATCTTACGCGCCTAGGGCACCGTGACATTCTGCTCCTGGAACGCGATCAGTTGACATGCGGCACCACCTGGCATGCTGCGGGCCTCGTGACCCAACTCCGCGCCAATGAAACCATGGCAAGGCTCGCTCAATATTCCGCGGAGTTATTCAGCGATCTCGAAAGTTTGACGGGTCAAGCCACCGGTTTTCGTCAAACAGGCTCCATCACCGTGGCCGCGACCCAGGACCGGCTTGAAGAGCTGAAGCGCGGCTCCTCGATGGGACGCTCGTTTGGTTTGGACGTGGAGATGATTAGCGCGGCTGAAGCCCAGCGCCGTGTTCCGCAGCTCGACGTCAGTGATGTTCTCGGGGCGGCATGGATTGCTTCCGACGGGATGACAAACCCTATCGATACGGCCCGCGCCTTCGCGGCCGGGGCTCGCCAAGGTGGAGCTACGATCCTTGAGCGGACCCCCGTAACGCGGATCCTTGTCGAGAACGGCCGCTTCGTCGGTGTGGAAACCAGTCAGGGGACCGTCCGTGCTGAGAAGGCGGTCATCAGCACTGGCCTGTGGACGCGGGACCTGGCAGCTGATCTCAACTGGTCGGTGCCCTTGCAAGCTGCCGAGCATTTCTATGTTGTCACCGAGCCCATCCCCGGCCTTCCCCACGACCTGCCGACGATCCGCGATATGGACGCACGCGTCTATGCGAAGGCCGACGCTGGAAAACTGCTCGTAGGATTCTTTGAGCCGGACGGCAAACCTTGGGGCATGAATGGCATACCCCACGATTTCAGTTTCGATTCGCTGCCCGAGGATTTCGACCATATCGAACCTTATCTCTCCGCGGCCATCGAGCGCATGCCGATCTTGGCAAATATCGGCCTGCAACTTAATTTCAACGGCCCGGAGAGCTTCACGCCAGACAATCGGTTCCACCTTGGGCCATCGCCTGAAATTCAGGGGCTTTATGTCGCCTCTGGATTCAATTCCTGTGGCATCGAGTCTTCAGGGGGCGCGGGCAAGGTGATGGCCGAATGGATGTCGACGGGAGTACCGGCGGGCGATTGCTGGGAAATGGACGTTCGGCGCTCCATGCCCTTCCAGCGGAACAAGCGGTATCTGTGCGATCGTACGGTGGAGGCGGTCGGCAACCTCTGGACGCTTCACCTGCCGCACAAGTCACCAAAGTCGGCACGCAACGTCCGCGTATCCCCGCTCCACGGCCGTCTGACCGCCGCCGGCGCCAATTTCGGTGAAAGTGCCGGTTGGGAACGCGTTCAATGGTTTGGTGCCCCCGGATCGCCGAATGAAAACCATGCGACTTTCGGTCGTGACGAATGGTTCGAGCGAAGTGGCGCTGAACATAGAGCCACCCGCTCTGGCGTCACCTTGTTCGACCAGACCTCCTTCGCGCACATGCTGGTTCAGGGAGCTGATGCCCTGGCCCTGCTACAGCGCCTGTCCACCAACGACGTGAACGTGGCAGTCGGCCGGATCGTATATACACCGTGGTTGAACGTGCGTGGCGGTATGGAGTCCGACGTCACGATAGCGCGCACAGGTGATGAGGAGTTTCTCGTCGTCACAGCGGCGGTGCAACGCACCCGCGATCTTGCGTGGTTGCGCCTGCACGCCAAGGGGGCCGGCCACGTCGCAGTCACCGACGTTTCGTCTGGATACACCACTCTTTCCGTCATGGGTCCACGATCGCGCGAATTATTGGAGCGCGTCAGTCCCGCAGACTTTTCCAACGAAGGATTCCCTTTTGCAACCGCTCGCGAGATCGAGGTCGGATACAGCCTGGCGCTGGCATTCCGGATGACGTTTGTCGGTGAGCTTGGCTGGGAACTTCACATTCCGACCGAGCAGACATTGGGTGTCTACGATGCCTTAGTGGCCGCCGGCGCCGATCTCGACGTGGGGCACGCCGGATATGTCGCTCTCAACACGCTGCGTCTTGAAGCAGGCTACCGTGACTGGGGCTCGGATGTCGGTGACGAAGACACCCCCTTGGAATCGGGGCTGGCTTTCACGGTTGCTTGGGACAAGCCCGCTGATTTCATCGGACGAGCTGCCCTGGAGGCACAGCGCGGCAAACCCTTAACCCGACGGCTCGTCCAGCTCGCTGCACCCGGCGCCAAGGCATTGATGTTCGGCACCGAGCCTGTTTGGCGCAATGGGATGCTCGTCGGTTATCTGCGTTCCGCCGGTTTTGGCCACACTGTTGGCTGCGGTATCGGCATGGGGTATCTCAACTCGGAAACTGGGGTGACGGCGGACTGGCTGGCGGAAAGGGAATTTGAGATAGAGATCGCTGGGGAGCGCTATTCTGCCATTGCTTCTCTGCGGCCATTCTTTGACGCCGGACGCAGCCGCGTAAAGGGCGAGTGGCGCGACGTGGCGGAGTTAATCGCGCCTGAGCTCCTCAGGGCCTGACTCTTGGCCTGCCCTGCCTTGGAATGCGCCCGAGCCGTTCCTGCCGCCCGTGAGAACTGGTGCGGGACGAGGCGAGCCAGGCAGCGCCCGCAGCGGAGGCGCAAAGGCCTCGATCGCCAGAGCGGCAGCGAACCGCCCCCGGGCATCGTCTGCAGCCGCCGCGCTATGTCACGCTCAGCCGATCGGTTTTGGCCGAGGCGTAAACCACCAGTCAAAGCGCTCAGAGCCTGACTCTATGAATACGGCCATGTTGTTCCGCAGTGTTCGCCAGATCAAGTCCGGCTGGGGATTCCCTTTTGTGAGTGCGCATGCGAGTCCGGCGCATGCGCACAGGAATATTGCTCACCGTTTCTTCGATTGATCGTCGGCGTCTGGGCGCGCTGATCAGAGATCGCGATGCGCCGCAAAAGCACGTTTGGCGAACCGAGATCATTCTGTTGAGCAGCGACGGCGTGGGCACCGACGAGATCATGCGGCAAACTGGTAAGTCCAAGACCTGCGTGTGGCGCTGGCAGGAGCGCTTCGCCGCGGAAGGCTTCGAGGGACTGTTGCGCGACAGGACGCGCCCCTCGCGCATTGCCCCACTCGGACCTGAAGTCGCCGAGCGCGTGGTGGCACTGACGTTGCAGGACCCGCCTGGCGAGACGACGCACTGGACCGCCGACATGATGGCGGCCGCGGCCGTCATCAGCGCCAGCGCGGTGCGCCGAATCTGGAAGGCGCACGGGCTGCAGCCCAACCGCTGGCGCCAGTTCAAGCTCTCCAACGATCCCCAGTTCGTCGACAAACTGCGCAAGGTTCGGCCTCTATGTCGATCCTCCGGCTTACGCCGTCGTGCTGTCGGTCGACGAGAAGAGCCAGATCCAGGCGCTCGACCGCACCCAGCCCGGCCTGCCCATGAAGAAGGGTAGGCTCGGCACCATGACCACGACTACAAGCGGCATGGTACGACCACCCTGTTTGCCGCCCTCAACGTGCTCGACGGCACCGTTATCGGCAAGAACATGCAGCGGCATCGCCATCAGGAGTTCATCCGCTTCCTCAACGCCATCGAGGCGCAAATGCCCGCCAGCAAGGCCGTCCACGTCGTCCTCGACAACTATGCCGCCCACAAGCACCCCAAGGTGCGTGCCTGGCCCGGCCGCCATCAGCGCTTCACCTTCCACTTCACGCCGACGTCGTGCTCGTGGCTCAACGCGGTCGAGGGTTTCTTCGCGAAGTTGTCGAAGCGTCGCCTCAAGCGCGGCGTCTTCCACTCCGTTGTCCACCTCCAAGCGGCAATCAACCGCTTCCTCGTAGAGCACAACCAGCAACCCAAACCTTTTTCTTGGATCGCCGATCCAGACAAGATCATCGCTGCCGTCAAACGCGGGGAACCAAATGTTAGATTCCATCCACTAGGTCCGTGCGCTGATGAACAATCCGTTCTCGGGCGTGATGCAGCATCAGCACACCCTGCTGCTCCTGGCTCTTCACCGGAACGAAGCGCATCGACGGCCGCGTCACCGCCTCGCAGATCGCCTCCGCATCTGTTGCATCATTCTTCTGCCGCTACGTATTGCTTCACATAGGACGCCGGCGTCCGCCGGACCTGATGGCCCCATCAGAACGCGAGCCCAGTGGTGTCCCGTCGCGCAGCTCAATCCCGATCAGGGCAACGCCCCCGAAGAACCCAGCAACATCGTCGCTGCGTAGGTTTCGGCGGATGACAACTGCGCAGTCAGTGTGCGCTGTCCACTTCAGGTCCACCAGAGAACAAGATCTGGTCGCGCGAATCCAAAGAAGCTGTTCAGCACTAGGCGACGCTTTCCATTCCTTGGTTGTCTGGTAACGCCATGAACGAAACCGCCGTCGATCAGGGCGATGTCCCCAACTTCGAGCTGGAATTCGCGACAAGGAACGTCTTCAAGATAGGCTGCCGAATAGGGGTATCCCGTGGTCTCCACGCCTTGCGACTTTCGGTCGGTGACTAACGGCTTGTGATACCAGAGGCGAAGATTGCCACCCTCCTCGGCCATGCTGGGATAAAAGTTGAGTGCTGCGACGGTGTTTATCGCCACGGCAGAAAGCTCGTAATCGCTCCCGGCACACAGGACTTGAGCGACGTCGTCGTGGGGTTGGAGGGCATACGTGCCCCCGTCAGACCAACTGAGAGCGCGACAGACATTTGCCTGACCGTGCGCCGAACGAGCAAGTCTCAATTCAGTGCCCTGCTTGTGAAGCTCGCGCTTCAACGCGTCGAATAGTGCTCGGACCGGATCAACCAAATTGCCAAAAAGGGCGTCGACGTGTGGTCGCGCCGTTTCCGATTCTGCGAAATAGCTGGCTGCATCCTTCCTGTAGTGGGATGCGCCGACATACTGTCCGGAGACGCCATCCTTACGCTCCCTGAGACCGGGACTGTCAACAAAGTTCGCGGTGATTTCTTCCGCTATTTGCGTACTGAAAGCTTGCTTGACGTGCAGAGCGGTGATCTCACCTTTCAGGACTGAGACGATTTCATCAGTGCTGATTGAGCCGGTTCGTTCTCTGATTGTAGGAGGCGAGATGGCAGGCGCTTGAGATGCTTGGTCAGTACCCATTGGCTTGCTCCTTTAGTGCGTGATCCAGGATGGCGATACCATGATCGAGTTCGTCGTCGGTGATAGTTATCGGTGGCAGGACTTTGATGACGTCGCGATTTGGTCCTGAAGATTCGATCAGCAGGCCATTTTCGAACGCGACATGGCGCACCCGGCTGACGACAGCCTGGGAGCGGCACTTTAGGCCAGCCATCAGACCGCGGCCGCGCTTTTGTTCAATGCACCAAGGAAATTTCGCAACAAGACTATCTACGTGTCTTTGCAGTCTGGCTGTTGTCCGCTCTACACCTGTAGTAAACTGTCCGTCGGACCACATTTTGCACATCGCCCTTGCAGTCACGAAGGCTAGATTGTTGCCTCTGAACGTCCCGCTATGTTCTCCGGGATTCCAAATATCCAAATCCGGGCGAATTAAAACAATGGAGAACGGACTACCTGACCCGCTTAGGGACTTCGAAAGGCATACGATGTCAGGATTGATCTTCGCGAACTCGAATGAGAAGAACTCCCCCGTTCGTCCCGCACCCGCCTGAATGTCGTCAACGATCAAAACGACACCATGCCGATGGCAAATGCGCTGAATTTCTATGAGCCAAGCTGCGGATGCAGTGTTCATGCCGCCTTCTGCCTGGATGGTCTCCAGAATAATTGCTGCAGGCTTGTCAATGCCGCTGCCTGCGTCACTCAATACATGGTCGATGTAACTCGCGGAATCGAAAGCTGGGGTAGGATAGCCGTCGTAGGGGACACGAGTCACGTCGTGGCGAGCGACCCCGCCCAGTTCCTTGGTTGAAGCCGAACCTGACACCGCCAGAGAGCCGAGCGACATGCCATGGAACGCATTCGTGAATGCCATGATGCTTGAGCGGCCGGTATATTTTCGCGCGAGGGCCAGCGCTGCTTCGTTAGCGTTTGTACCGGTCGGCCCGGGAAACTGTATCTTGTAAGAAAGCCCCCTGGGCTTCAGGATCGAATCCACAAACACTTCGATGAATTCACGTTTTGCGACTGTGTACATGTCGAGCGATAGAAGAATGTTTTCGCCGAGGAGATACTCAATCGCTGGCTCAACAATATTCGGGTTATTGTGCCCGTAGTTGAGGGCGCCCGATCCTACGAGGAAATCGATATATGGGTTACCGTCCTCGCCCCAGATTGTCGCTCCAAGGGCCCTCTTAAAGACTGTAGGAAACGACCGCCCATAGCGACGAACGTTAGACTCATGAGCTGCAAAGACATCGGTGTTCATTCAGAGCCCTCCTGCGTGTAAACGTCGCATTCAGCGATACATTGGTTGTCACTGCTCCACATGTCGATATCTCCCCGGTCGTGCGTTGGGACCGGAACTCACTAGAGCTTTCGCGCGGGTGTCGATACTACGGCATCTGGTAGTTGACGCACGAGCGCGTCAATTTCCGACCGAGAAGGCTCGACCGGTCAGTTCGCCAGTCCGATGCAGCCACGCCAGAATGACAGCGCCCCGTCGGTTCGTCTTAATGCGCTCGCCCGACCGTGTCGGAACCATGGCGGGCGCAACCACCTTGCCGTTGTGACCAAGATCGGGGACCTGACGGCAAAGTCCGTGACCAGTCGGCCCGGTCTCGAAGCAACCTTTTCCGGGCCAACCTCTTCTCTTCACAAATAAACCGAACTTCGCGTACACCGCCTTTGGCTACACTGACCTGGTGGGGTGGACGGCCTCCGCTCCCGGCATCGAGTGCCATAGTGTGGCTGTCGCAGTCATATGAGGGAGTGCCGTCCATCCCATCACGCACCGCCGATGAACTTCAGTTCGGCCAGCGCCATGATGCGGTTGCGATCGAGCGAGGGCTGGAAAGCAAAGTTGAAGGCCGCGAGCGTCTTTATGGTGGTCGGGCGCCCCATCGTCAGACCGGCTTTGATGCGCCGGCTCTCGCGCAGGGTTAGCCCGCTTCTTTCACTGAGCCAGGCTCGAGCCGCATCTTGACTGGCGCGGGTCGGTGCTGCTCATCCCCGTTTTGAGGACGAGCGCAGCCAGCGCCGCGGAGAGCGGCGGTGGTGGGCTCTGCAATTTTCCTCTTTTGTTTGCGGGAAGGGTTCAGGTCCGGCGGCGTCAGCGGGCCGCGGCGCATATTCGAGCGTGGGCCAGGGCAAATTCGTCTGCGTATGGACAGGCTGAAGCCATTACGACCTTGATCCGACGCACCGAGACGGTCGGCGTAGAGGTCGAGCTGGCACTCCTTGATCCGGGTCCCATGTCGACGCGGGCACAGTAGAGATCCTCCTCAAGCCCCCGTGCCGCCCAACGCTTTGGCTTGAGCGAGGTCACGACCAAGCGCGGATTTGTGCCCTGGGTCACCCACTCGGCCTTGGCGACGATCCGCCGTCGTCGTGACCAGCTATCTAAAGTCGACCACATGAAGTCGCGGAACACGCCCGGGGCCTGGCAACTCAAAGCGTATTTCGTCGTTTGTTGCACTCGTATAACCTTGCGAAGCATAAATTTAATTTCAAATAACATTTAACGCTGCAACGAGGTGGTAGAACTTCGTCGATGCAGAGGACGCGCGCAGGGCCGTAACCTTACACCCGGCTTGTGCGTCAGTGACAACATCCGGTGCAAATGGCTGCGGAGCAAAGCCCTATGGAACGCCCGCCGACAACTGCTGTCTCTCAACTTCGAGGTCTGGCAATCAAAGTGTCAGACCGGTCTTCTTTGCCCCCTCGATGAATTTCCCTAGCGAAACCAGAGAGGCGTTTGCGGTAGAATTCGGCCGATTTCTAGACCAGACCAATGGCATTGCTCGATCTCAGCAGTTGTTCGACCTATTGTCTGCTTTTGCCCTAAATTTTGATTGCCCGTGGATCGCTTATCGTTCGCTTACCCCTGAACCAGGAATTTTGAAGCCGGTCCGACGCGATCCAGCGGTCATGCTGAACTATCCTGTCGAATGGCAGGATCGGTATTTCGAAATGAGTTATGACAGGATAGATCCGATCATCATCAAAACCAGTCGAAAGCGCGCAGGCGCCTTTCGATGGAGTGAGGTGTACGACGACGCAAGCACGACTGACAACGAGCGGCGCGTTTTCGATGAGGCTGCGACGTTCGGCTTGAGGTCAGGCCTTAGCGTTCCGTTACATGGCCCGGATGGGAGGACCGCGGTGATGAGCTTTGCTCATCCTTGGGACGGCGAATTCAAAAATAGAACAGTCACATACTTGGAACTTGCTGCATTTCATTTTCATAGAAGATTCACGAAGTTCGAAAATTTGAGCGTTAGCGAGAAAACCCCCGACCTTTCCCTAAGAGAAAAAGAGTGTATACTATGGACGGCCAAAGGTAAGTCGTCGTGGGAAGTAGGAACAATCCTAGGAATATCGGCAAACACAGTCGATTTCCATATAAAGAACGTGATGCGAAAGCTAGACACTTGCAATAGGACAGCCGCAGCAATAAAGGCCGTTAATTTTGGAATTGTCGACGTGTAAGAGACGCTTCGAAAGCCACTATACATTAAGTATGAAGTCCGGCGCAGCGGAGCCATTGGGGCTTACCACCGCGTTTAGGTTTAAGTCAGCGATATTGGTCAGGCGGCCGTCGCCTTCTCCGCCAATTACCGCGGGCAGGTCTTTCGGACACGAGGCTAAGCTAACATAGCTTGGCTCAGATAAGTCCAGTGTCGAGTGCTTCGCCGAGGGTTGTTGGAGCGCTCGATGAATCGAACACATCCGCCTTGGCGTCATTCCTCGTCCTGTACTTGCGGGCCGTCCGCTCGGTTTTCAGAGCGACGAGAAGAAGCTCTCCATAGCCGCACTGTCCCAGACATTGCCCGACCGGCTCATTTTGGAAGGCCACCGGCATGGCCCGCGAAAAGATTGGCGCTGGGCCAGAGCTTGGAGCCCGGGCAGATTGCCCGACGATGCCAATCTTGAATTCCGGACGATAAGACGATGCGCACCAGCCACGAAGCCATCTATCAAGCCCTCTTCGTTCAGGGTCGGGGAGCGCTGCGCCGCGAGCTCTCGGCCTGCTTGCGAACGGGGCGTACTGGGGGCGCAGGGGGTGTACGCAGGCGAGACAAGGGCTTTGTCTCGCCGGAGCTCATGATCAGTCAATGCCCCGCAGAAGCGGCCGATCGCGCGGTGCCGGGTCACTGGGAGGGAGACCTCATCCTCGGCCTTGGCAATTCAGCGATCGGCACCTTGGTCGAGAGCACGACGCGCTCCACCATGCTGCTACATCTGCCTCGGTCGAGGGGCTTGGCCAAGTCATCGCAGACCGCGCTTATGGTGCCCAATCGACTGCATGGTGTGGTCCTCGACCAAGGCGGTGGACCGGTCATTCCGCCGCGACGCCATCGCAAATACCAACACAGCTGCGACAAGATCGCCTACAAAACCGCTGGGGCATCGAGGCGTTTTTCGCCAAGTTCAAGCAGTAGCGGCGCATCGCAACGCGCTACGACAAAATTGCCGCAACTTCCTCGGCTTCGTCAAGCTCGCAGCCAACATGCTCTGGCTCAAATGATTAAATTGTCACTACAGCCTAATGCGATAGCCGCAATTGATGCTTATCTGGAGCCTTTTTTGCCATGGAGATCCCGGACTACAGGCTGCTTCGGCGGTAGACCGAAATATGGCGTTCGGATCGTTCGGTGAACGCACCTTGCGACCAATCTCCCCACCGCTCCACCAGCTCCAGCCCAACGCATTCGGCCATGGTATCGAGTTCCTGGTGATAAACGTAACGGGTGCGTTGCGGTAAACGTCTGACTGACGTACCAGAAAACCAGAGAAGGCTTGAAACCAAGTTCTGGTTTAGTGGGTCGTGGACAGTCACATTGAGAATCGTATTCTCATGATCCACTAGCCGCGACGTTGTAGTTTTCTGACCGCCGACGAGAGGATTCAAACCCGGTACGTCCAATTCTATCACCAAGACACCCTCATCATCTAGCGCCTCCGCTGCAGATCGAAGGCATTCTATTTGCGCTTCGCGGGTGACGAGTAGCGTGAAAGTGCAATAAACGCAATACACCATACTGTAGCGTTGCTCTGATTTGAAGCGGGCAATATCTCCCTGCCAAGCCTTGATTAGATCGGTACGCTTGGCGAGAAGCGCCAACATCCTGGGCGAATTGTCGATACCTTCAACCTTGACGCCGCGCTCACTCAACGGGGCTGCCAGACGCCCGTCGCCTATACCTAGTTCGAGAGCACTGCCCCCGCCGCAATACCGCTCAAGAAAGGCGACCGTCTCGTCTACCTCAGCGACCATACCTTGCACGGTGGTGTATTCTTCATATATAGGGGCATAAATTTCGCCGTAATTGAGCTCATTAGACATTTTCGATTCTCCTGCCGCTGGTTTTAACAATTCACCCGACCTAGCCGCATCTCGTACTAGTCGAAAGCTGATTTGAATTTCCTATCGAGTACGTCAAGTCTCCAGCCGACCTGCGAAGGGTATCCGTGCAACACAATAGCTTGGAACGATGTCGATCGCTTGGGAAAGTGCGCACGGCGCCCAGCGACCGTGTCGCCTGGATCTGAGCATGCATATTAAGTGACCGCGCACTCGGCCTGCTGCAGGCCGGATTCCCGCGCGCCGATGATTTTCCTGCATAGCGCCATTCCGCCGCCAGAAGCTGATCGAGCGGTAACTCTCAGCGGAATTTTTGATACGGCCATATTACGGCTCCGTTGCTGGTGAACGTCGCATCTCAAGGTGCAAGAGGCGTGCCTGCTCAAGAAACCGGTGTCAGTCCAATATACCGACTCTGCACGTTCGATACTTTCTGTTTGCTTTTTCACAACTTGTCGGACTTCGAACGAACGTATGACTATGTCGGCTTGTGTCGATGAGGTGGCTCGCCCTACGGTGCGCGTCCGCGATTACCCGGGCGCGCCGAGGTCGTGTCCCATCAGGTGGTGTAGCTCGGCGGTAGCGAAGCCGCTCACGAGCGCGCCGTTAGTAGCGCTGTAGCGAGCGAGCGGCGTGTGGGTGGTCATCGGCGCTTTCCGGTAGGGTTTGGTTGTTGACGCCAACCCATTTCGGAAGGA
>NZ_JAMYQI010000030.1:0-27366 GCF_040320805.1 Mesorhizobium sp. M0615
TCGCGGTCGTCGTCACCGACGCCGACGGCGACAGCGCTCCAGCCGGCAATCTCGTCATCACCATCGTCGACGACGTGCCGACCGCGACGAATGACACCTGGGGGCCAACGATCACCGGTGCGACGGTCCTCACCGGCCTCCTGACCAATGACAAGTTTGGCGCCGATGGCGTCGATACGGACAACAGTCCGGTCAGCGGTCAGGTGACCGTCACTAACGGTGCTCACGGCACCGTCACCTACAACAACAATGGAACGTTCACCTATACGCCGACGGGCATCTATGTCGGCTCGGACTCTTTCACATACACGATCAAGGACGGTGACGGCGACACTTCGACGGCCACGGTGACCCTGAATGTGCAGACCAACACCGTTCCATCGGGTGGCGGGACTGCATCGTTGACATTGAACGAAGCCGCGCTCGACACCACGCTCGATGCTTCGGCGCCTGCGGATCTCCAAGCCGGGGCCGTGACCGGCACCAACCCAGGCAGCCGCGGCGAGACGGCGCAAGCAATCAGCGGCATCACCTTCACCACGACCGGCGAAGCCATTAATGTTGCATTCGCCAACCCGACCGGCGATCCAAACTGGGTGGCGCCGACTGTTTCTGGCCTAGCCTCTGGATACACAATCAGCTGGGCGCTCGTCGGCAACCAACTCGTCGGCAGTCTGATACAAACGGCCGGCAGCGTGAACCTCGGCGCATTCGTCTATCTGGCGCTGTCAAACACAAGCGCTGGCGCCAACAGCTCGTTGACACCGATCATCACCGCGACGCTGACTGACCAGCTCCAACATATTGCCGGCTCGGGCAACATCACCATTAACGGGCTTCAGGTGGTGGCCACCGACACCAGCGGTGATCATGTTTCCGGATCGGTCAATCTGACGGTACTGGACGACGCTCCGAACGCTTTCGTCGGCGATGGAATCTATTTGCCCGATTCATTGCACTCTACGCTGACTGAGCATCTGAATTTCGCCGCCGGCGCCGGCGCCGACGGCGTGGGGAATGTCGTGTTCAGCGTAACCGAGGGCGCGGCCGTTACAGACGCCAACGGCGCGAGCATCTTCCTCAACGGCGAGCAGCTATTCTATCACATTTCTCCCGATGGACACACGGTCGAGGGTCGGACATCGGCGGCAAATGGCAACGATCTCGGGTTCACGGCAACACTCAACCAGGCAAATGACACCTGGTCATTTGTATTGAACGGCACGATCTTCAATGGATCTCAATTCACGACGGCTGGCGCCACGGCCACCGGCGGCAACAATCAGGTGAATGCGTTCACCACGTTGACCAGCCCGGACACCCCGAACGATCTGCTGGTCACGGCCAACGGTAGCAACACGGTAAATACCAGCACCGGAAACTTCGGCGTTGGCAGCGGTCAGAGCATCGCAAATGGAGAGACGATCCGTTTCGATTTCGTGACGAACGCATCGACCAACGGAAGCCTCGCCGGGACCAGCTATACCGACCACTATGAAGTATCGAGCTTCACTCAAGGGCTAACCAAAGTGGTCGGCGGCACGGTTGATATCAAGATCAGAGCTTTGAATGTCGACAATGACAATAGTTTTGTTGGTGACCTCTCGGGGGAAACCGTAGCCACCGGGATCACGGTTGTCGTTGTGAACGGGTCCGGAGGGGCCGTACCGACAGTGACGTACGACGCGGTGACCGGTACCTTCGCGTTGCATGGAATGGACCAAGGCGACACTTTCACCGTTACGGCAAGTTCGGATCCGTTCAGTGCGGTCGAGATCTCGGGCGCCTCATCGGGGACTTTCAAGCTTGGGGCCGCTAGTTTCGCGACCGCCAACGCGGTTGACCCATTCGATATCAAAATCCCTGTCACAGGAACGGATGGCGATGGCGATACGGCGGCCGGCAGCGTGAGCGCACACCTGTACCCAACAACCTCAACCCTCGAGGGCAGCGGCAGCGCTGACAATCTGGTGGCGACCGCGACAAAGACCACGGTGCTGGGCCAGGACGGCGACGATCATCTGACCAGCATCAATGGACATGATACGATCCTTTCCGGAGGACAGGGTAACGATACCCTGACAGGCCTCGATGGAAGGGATACGCTCGACGGCGGTTCCGGCACTGACACACTTAGCGGCGGATCGGGCGCGGACACCATGACAGGTGGAACCGGTGCCGATACCTTCCTGATCGGGGCTGGGGACTCCACACCAGTCATCGGTGGATCAGGCAACACCGGCACTATCTCCGGCTATGACATCATCACCGACTTCGTTGCCGGCACCGACAAGTTGAGCCTGCCTGGCACGCTCGTGTCAGCTACCGCCGGCGCGGTTGACGGTGCGGGAGATTCCGTATTAACGATCGGCGGAGATACGGTTGAATCTCATTCGGTCGCGAACGGGATCGCCAGCTTCTTCGGGACCGATCTCGGCGGTTCGCCTTTGGTTATCACCACAACGTCAGGCGTAGCTGCGGCAGTCCAGTATCTAATGGGCACAGACATCGGAAACGCCGGAGCGACGCTCGCCTTCACGGCGACGATCTCGGGGGTAAATCACACCTTCGTCTACACGCAGACTACCGCGAGCGCAGGCGTCGGAACATTGGTCGATCTTCAGAACGTCACGGTAGCGAACTTGAACACCTTGATCGGCGGATCGATCGATCCCATCATCCTCGATATGAATCATGATGGCTTCGCCTTCTCCGACGTCAGCCATGGGGTCCAGTTCGACATGAATGGCGATGGCACGAAAGAACAGCTTGCCTGGAACACATCCCATGACGGCATGCTGGCCATCGACCTCAACCATGACGGCAAGATCGACGACGGCACCGAACTGTTCACGCCAAGCTTCGGCGGCGGCAACTTCGCAGGCGGCGCGGCGGCACTTGCATCGCTCGACAGCAACCATGATGGCCTCATCGACCACGATGACGCGGCATTCGACAGCTTGCTGATCTGGAAAGACGCCAACGCCAACGGCATAAGCGACGCCGGGGAGTTGTCGAACCTCGCCCATAACGATATTACTTCGATCGGCACGACAACGTCCTCCGCTGTCGGCGAAATCGATGGGCAGACCGTGACCGGCAGTGGGACCTTCCAGATGGCCGACGGGACGACCGGCAACTATGTTGAGGTCGAACTCGACACCTCGCTCGTTGCACCGGCAGAGCCGACCGTCGCTTCCGATGGGACAAAGACCTTCGCCATCGGCTCGCTCGAGGTTGCAGACCTGATCGCCGACTTCCACAACGGCGACCAGCTTGATCTTTCCTCGTTGCTCAAGGGCTTGGCTGGCGTCACCGATCTCGTCGGCGGCGGCTTCGTGGAGATCGCGCAGTCCTCGGCCAATGCGGCCAATGCCGAGGTCAAGGTCGATACCAACGGCGGCGGCGACAACTATCATACGGTCGCCGTGCTGGAGAACTACACATTCCACAGCGCCGCCGATGCGGTGAAGATACTTTACGATGACAGCCACGGCACCAAGACGGACGTGGCCTAAGGGGCGAAAGGGACGGGGTGAGGAGCATGACCAGAATTTTGCGAGTGACTTTCGGGGCCGGGCTGCTGTCGTTATGCGCGACAGGACTGCAGGCTGCCGATATTATCGAAGGGCCGGTGGCCGACTATTGCCGGACCGTCGGCACATCCAACCTGGTGCTGAACGACAACATCGTCGATCTAAAGTCCGAGGTGGTGAAGCTGATGGACGAGTCGGTGGCCGTCGCCAACAGCTCGGAATGGATCAATTCTTCGCGCCCCGCCTTCATCTGGGCGTCGGAAGCCAAGGTCGCCTGCGGCATGGCCTATGGCTACCTCAAGACGAACTACAAGGACGAAGACACCCTCAACAAGTGCGAATGCTTCCACGACCGCATGGTCGAGTACATGAACTGACCGGAAGGGATCCGGCAGTGCCGGTTGGCTGACCCGATGGTCGGCGGACGATTGACGAGGGCGATCGCCGGAGTGATCGCATTGACCGGTTTTGGCCAGCTTGCCACGCAAGCCCGCGCCAACTGGCTGGAACGACCTAGCCTGGCGAGACCAGCACCGTTCGGCTTGAGGCGGCCAGTTCGCTGCGACGCCGCCTCCGAATGGACTCGCGCGACATTCAAGGCGTTTGCGACATGCCAGGCATCGCTCTACGGCTTGGAACCGGTGCTGGCGCACGCGGTGATGGAGATCGAAAGCGGGTTCGATCCCGATGTGCACGGCGCCGATGGTGAGGTCGGGTTGATGCAGGTAATGCCCGCGACGGCCCGAATGCTGGGCTTTCGTGGCTCGCTCGACGAGCTTGGCGCGCCGGCGACCAACATCGCGCTCGGCGTCAGATATCTGGCGCAGGCAAACAGCCTTGCCGCAGGCGATCTCTGCACCACCGTCATGAAGTATCGTGCCGGGCACGGTGAAACCCGGTTCTCCGAACTTTCGGTCCGCTACTGCCGGCGTGCGCGTGCAATCCTGGCGAGAGAAGGTTTTGCGGTGGCCGGGCCATTGCCGGTGGCGACGTTCGGATTCTCCGCATTCCCGACAGCAGGAGACGATGGTGCCCCTGCCCCGGCGAGGCGGATTTGTGTGCGCCGACTGTTCGTGCCGGGCCCGCGATACATGAAATGCGCGGACTATCGAAGCGCCGGGCAAGCCAGAATGATCAAGGCGCTCCGGGCAAGACTTTTCGACGGCTGAGCCATAATCCAGCAATTGCAAAGACGGCGAGGCAAGTCTGCCGTAAGATGAACGGATGAGACCGGGACAAATACCCGGCGGGATATGAGGGAGGCATCATGGATTCTGGCCGGCAGCGACACGGTTTGTGGACGTGGGCGATCGTCTTTGCGTTCGCGGGCATGGTGTCGGGCTGCCAGTCGAAAGGCAGCGTCTCGGACGCGCTCGATCCGGCGGCGATCGCCGCACCCGGAGCGCCGGCCGCCGGCACCGCTGCCAGCCCGGCCCAAGCCACGCGATCGCTCGGCACCGGGTCGACGAAGGTCACGATGCTGCTGCCTTTGTCGGCCCCGGGCAACGCCGGCGAAAACGGCCGGAAGATGCTCGATGCGACCAAGCTGGCGATGGCCGACCTTGGAAATGTCCTGCTCACGATTACGGTCGAGGACACCAAGGGCGACAGCGCGCACGCCAGCGAATTGGCTGTGAAGGCGATCACCACTGGAACCAAGATCGTCATCGGCCCGGTCGAACTCGCGGCCGCGCAGCACATAGCCAAGCTGTCGGGATCGAAGCGACCGCCGGTGCTGGCGTTGGCCGACAATTTCGCTGGCGGCCCGGGCGTCTATGCGGTGCGCCTCAACGAGGCCGACAGCGCGGCCGCGGGCGCAGCCGGCCTGGCGGCCAAAGGCAGCAAGAAGTTCGTGTTGCTCGTTGCGGCGGGCGCGAATGCCAGCGTGGTTGAAAAGCGGGTCGCCAACAGTCTCAGCATCTATGGCGCGACGCTCGCCGTCACCGTTCCGTATCCGGCCGGCGATGGCGGCACCAAAGTGGTCAATGATGTGGGCTCGCTGGTCGAGGCTCCCGATGCCATCATCATCGCCAGCGGCGACGACAATCCGGCGCCGATCCTTGCGGCGCTCAAAACGAAAGGCATTCCTGGAGAAGCAATTGCCGTCGTTGGAACCAACCGCTGGCTGGAACATCCGATGGAGCCGCTGTTTGAAGGCTCCTACATCGCCACGCTCGACCCAACGGAAACCGGCCCGATCGCCGACCGCTTCAAGACGACCTACAATTATCCAGCCGACGCCAATGTCGCCTACGCCTATGATATGGTCGCCCTGACAGCAGGAATTGCAAGTTCGGCCGGGCCTGACGGCTTCAGCAAGCAGGTGCTCGAAAATCGGAGCGGATTTCGCGGATCGACCGGCCTGTTCCGGTTTCGGGCGGATGGCTCCAGTGAGCGATCCATGCCCTTCTATCAGGTTCAAAAAGGTGCACTCAAGCTGGTCGCCAAATCGACATCGGGGTATTGAGGGGCAAGGAACCTTGCTTGAGTTGATGGGCTGGCTGAGGCACAATCGCTTGATAGCGCTCGGAAGCCTGCTCCTCCTGGCCGGGGTCTTGTTGATCATCCGGGCCGCAGATCTGCTTCCGAACAATCGGCCAGCGCCACGTCAATCCATCGATCATAGCCAGGCAATGCGACCACCTCCGAGCGCCGCCAATACGCCATGGCGAGGACGGGCACGCAAGATTGCTCAGGACCTTATCGCGCCGCCACAGCTTGATCCGGCGCAAATCGAACGGGTCGAGCCGCGCCCGCCGCTCAGCGACCTTGGTCTGGCCGCGCCTGCAGGGATGCGAATGCCAAAGGATTGGCCAGAGGTCTTGCTTTTCCAACCGGTTGCCACCTCGTCGGCAACCTTCGAATCCATGGGGCGCAAGGTAGTCGTCAGCGGGATCCAAGGCATTGACCTGGACGAGACCTGTTCCTTTCGCGGCGTCGCCTGGCCTTGCGGCCAGCGTGCGCGCGCGACGTTCAATTCCTGGCTGCGCGGCCGGGCGCTGAAATGCGTCGTGCCGCCGGAAATCGATCGTTTTGTCATTGGGGCACCGTGCAGCTTGGGCAGGCAGGATGTCGGCGCCTGGCTTGTTTCCAATGGCTGGGCGACGGCCTTGGCGAGTGGCATCTATGGCAAGGCGGAGGCAGTGGCCAGAGACGCGGAGATGGGGATATTCGGCCCGCCACAATAGCCGACAATTCAGTGTCTTTGCTTTTGCCGCCGTAGCCTTGCTTTTGAAGGCCTGATTTCGGGCCAATGGTAGGTGATTGCGCCATTACTAAAATTGTATGTTTCCTCGAAACTGAAAGTGCAGCACCTTGGCCTTATGACAGCCGATCAGGCGGGAGATTGGCTAATGATGACACCAATGGCGAATAGCTCGCCCCGGCAATGGAAAGATATCGCATGGCTGACTGCCCTGGGTTCGGCGGGAATTCTGCTCCTCTCGGTTGGCCTAAATTATCTGCTTCTGTTCTCGGAAGCCTTGACGCCGTTTGGCCGCAGCATGGTCACAGCGATCCTGTTGCCGGTCATCGTCGGTGGCCCACTTTTCCTGTTCATTGGCCTGCAGCGGACCGAGCTCGTCCGTTATCGAAGGGAACTCAACAAGTCGGCGACCTTTGACAGCCTGACAGGCTGCCTCAACCGGACGGTCTTCACGTCGATGGTCGAAAGGAGAGCAACCAGGCCAAAATCGTCTGGTCCAAGATCTGGCGCCTTCCTGGTCATTCATCCCGAACACATCAGGTCCATCAATCTGCGCTTCGGCCTTGGCTGGGGTGACGAAGCCTTGCGGCTCATAGCCTCGACCATCCAGTCATCGGTACGCAAGGAAGATCTGGTGGGCCGGATCGGAACCTCCATGTTCGGGGTCTTTCTGCCCGGTGCGACAGAAGACGACGCTAGGGAGATCGGCGAGCGTATCCGGGCGCGCGTGGCCCAAGCCTATTTCGCGCCAAAAGGAACCGCGGATACGCTGACCATCAGCGTCGGCGGCGTGGTGTTTGAAAACGAGTTGGAATTCGAGGACATGTTCCGATCGGCGGAATCGCTGTTATCCGGCGTCGAACGCCAGCCTGGATTTCAATTGTCGCACCTCCACAACTAGAGCCTGTCGCGATTTAAGGGATTCAGGATTCCCTTTGGTTTGAGTTCGTGATTCATTGCGGTTGAAAGGAGACCGCGGTGGGCAAGCCGCTACCGCTTGAGTTGCGTCAGCGTGTTGTTGCGTATGTCGATGAGGGGCATGGTCACCGCGAGGCAGCGCGCCATTTCCGCGTTTCGCCTCGCTTTGTGAACAATCTGATCAACTTGCGGCGGCAGACCGGTTCGCTTGAAGCGCGCCGGCAGGGCCATGTGGGCGGCGGCAAGCTTGAGCCGCATGCCGAGTTTGTGCGTTTGCGATTGGCCGAGACCGGCGAACTGACGCTGGATGAGCTTTGCGTCGAACTGGAGGTGCGTGGTGTGAGCGTGCACCGCTCCAATGTCGGGCGCCTGCTCCATCGCCTTGGGCTCAGTCATAAAAAAACTCTACTGGCCAGCGAGCAGCAGCGGGCCGACGTGCGCCAGGCGCGTGAGCTGTGGACCGGGCGGCGAAAGCGCTTCTTCAACAAGGCTTTGGCGCGGCTGATCTTCATCGATGAGACGTCGACCAACACCAAACTGACCAAACGCACCGGCTGGGCGCCGAAGGGCGAGCGCTTCAGGACGCATGCGCCCTTCGGCAAATGGCAGACGCAGACCTTCATCGCCGGGCTACGATGCCACGGTCTTGTCGCGCCGTGGATCGTCAACGCGCCGATGAATGGCGCCATCTTCGAACACTACATCGAAACACAGCTTGCTCCCCAACTGTCGCCCGGCGATATCGTCATTCTCGACAATGTCGGCTTCCACAAGAACGAGCGCGCCGCACAACTGGTTCGCCAAAGGGGCGCTTGGCTCCTGTTCCTGCCGCCATACTCACCCGATCTCAATCCGATCGAGATGGCCTACTCAAAACTCAAGGCGCGGCTGCGAAAGAAAGCGGCCAGAACCTTCGACGCACTCCGCCAAGCTCTCGGCGACATCTGCCACCTGTTCGAGCCAGCCGAATGCAGAAACTTCTTCAAGGCTGCCGGCGGCGATCGCGTAGAGCTCGTAGAAATTGCCGTGCGAGCTTGGCAGGATCGAGCGTGTGTACATTGCGAGAAAGATGGATGACAGCGCCGTCAGCCCGGCGCAGATCACATAGGCGCAGATGATAACCCGGCCGGTACGGATTCCGGAAAACCGCGCGGCCTCTTCATTTTTGCCTACGGCGTAGAGATATCGTCCGAAGGCGGTACGGTGCAGAACGACCTCACCGCCGCCAGCACGAGCAGGAAGACAAAAGAATGAGGAATGGGAATGGAGGTGTAGGCGTTGTTGATAAGAGCCGAGACCAGATCGGTGCGACCGGTGGTGAGATATTCCAGATCCTCGAAGCGGGTTTCGTAGGGCAGGCGGTGATCGCCGAGGAGCTGTCGCCGGGCGGGGCCGCCGACCTTTCCGATCAATCCATAACAGACCACATCCTCGAACATGCCAAGACGGTCTATCACCCCTGCGGCACCTGCCGGATGGGCACCGATGACCAGGCGGTGGTCGACCCGCAATTGCGCGTGCGCGGCGTGCCGCGCCTACGCATCTGCGACGCCTCGATCATGCCGCGTCCCATCAGCGGCAACACCAACGCGCCGGTGATCATGATCGCCGATCGGTGCGCCGATTTCATCCTCGGCAGCGCTTAGCGAGAAACGGGCAGCCCAGAGAAATCCAGGCTGTTTTGAGACGGTGTATCTGTCCAGCGCATGCAGCGACTTTGTCGCGACCGAAACCGGACAGCTTGACGCCGCCGGGCGGCACGGTGATGTCGGCGCCGCCATACATTGCATAGGTCCTATCAAATCGAGACTGGGATAGCGATGCCAACGCGCTGCTGTTGGCCGCCAGAAAGCTGGTGCGGATACGCCTGGAGAAATTCAGGCGATGCAGGCAGCTTCACCAGACGCAGCAGTTCCAGCAGCATCCATGACGGCGCCGAAGTCGCGCCCGGCTTCCAGATCATCGCTGCGCCGGCCACACGCCCGGCCACTCGGTCTACCTCGCAAACTACGGCAAGGAACAGCGCATGATTTCGGGCGACACGATGTATGTGCCAGCGCTGCTGGCGCCGCATCCGGAGTGGCAAGGCAGCTACGACCAGGACGGGCCGATGGCGATCACCACGCGGCACAAGCTGATCGATCGCGTGATCTCCGACAACATCCGGATCTCGGGCGGGGGGCTCTCAGAGAGGTTCCTGCTATTGCTGCTGCAGGCCGGTGATCATGGCAACGATCTCGTTCTTATCGGTCTTCGCGGTCTCGCGAATTCCAATCTGCTTGCCACGCCTGAGAACACAGATGCGGTCGGAGAGCTTGAAGACCTGGTCGAGGCTGTGGCTGATGATCAGGATGCCGACATTGCGCTGCTTCAGCGACTGGACGATAGCCTCCACCCGGGCGGTTTCGGCAACGCCCAGCGCCGCCGTCGGCTCATCCAGCAGGATCAGCTTGCTTGCCCAATGCGTGGCGCGCGCGATCGCAACGCCCTGGCGCTGGCCGCCGGAGAGATCGCGGATAGTGGCGTGGGCGGAGGGGATGCGCACGTCCAGTTCCTTCACCAGTTTCTCGGTCTCGTCGATCATGCGGCGGCGGTCGAGCAAACCGAGGCGGTTCAGCGGCTCGCGGCCGAGGAACATGTTCATGTAGACCGTCTGCTGGTCGGCCAGCGCCAGGTCCTGGTAGACGACCTCGATGCCGTGCGCGCGCCCCATGGTGGCATTCGACATCGTCACCGGTTTTCCTTCGATGACGATGGTGCCGGACGAGGGCGGGTGGACGCCCGAGACGATCTTGACCAGCGTCGACTTTCCGGCGCCGTTGTCGCCGACGAGTGCAACGATCTCGCCCGGGAAAACCTCGAGCGAAAAACTCTCGATCGCGGTGATGCCGCCGAAATTCTTGCGAATGTCGTGCAGCTGAAGGATGGGCGCGCTCACCGTCATGTGTTTCTCCTAGACTGGCCAGGCATAGGGTTCACCGAAGCCGTTCTCGATGGTTTCCACTTTCGGATTGTCCGTCGAAATGCCCGACACGCCGACAATATGGGCGCGGGTGACGAAGGCCTGGCCACGGAAGCCGAACACGGCGCTGTCGCCAGGCTTCGGCGCGTTCGCGCCGGCGGCATCGATCATGGCGTAATAGTCGATCGCAGAGGGCGGCGGCACCTCGACGCTGCGCAGTGCCGACCCTGCCGTCGTCGGTTCAGCCGAGACGATCGCCTTGACGTCGTAGTCGGGGAAGATCGGATCGATGTAGAAGCCGCCGCCAAGGCAATAGGCCTTGCCGCCGGAGAGATGCGAGACCTCGGTGAGATAGAGCACCGCCGGCAGCTCCGGCAAATCTTCCATGACATGCAGCGCGGTGGTGCCATGCAGTCCATTGCCGGGCTCGCACTGCGTCGCGCCAGCCTCGGCGAGTGCCGCCAGCATGACACTCGACGTGGTGCCCGGCGCGTTGATCTCAATGTCCTTGCGGCCTGCCTTGGCCAACGCTTCCGCAGCTTTCGCGAGCGTCGCCAGATTGGGGGTCGGCAGCACTTTCCGCGAAGCATGGTCGAACAGCAGAGCAGGGAAAGTGGTGATGCCGGCGAAACGGCCGCCTTCGACGGCATCCAGCCGGTCGGCGACATGGATAATGTCGGCGGCATTGAAACCGCCTTCATGGCCGCGATAGAAGATATCGCCTTCGGCGGCGATGCGGGCCAGCAGATGCTGCACATAGCCGGCCGCCTTGGCGCCTGTTGCCGCTTCCCCAGCCTTGGTATCATTGAACACGGTCCAGTAGTCCGGCTTGAAGGTTTTCGCCGCAGCCGCCGCTTCGAATTTTGCGACCTGCTGGAGATGGCCGAGATGGCCAAGCTTCATGCCTGCCTTGTGGGTGGCGCGGGCGCAAGCCATGTCGACGGCGACCGCGCGGTCAATGCCGCCGCGCATCACAGCCCGGCAGAACGACGAGGAGCGGCCGACCTGCTTGGTCATGGCGAAGATCTTCAGGCCGTTGCGGTTGGCCTCGCTCTTGAGAACCCGCGCATTGGCCTCAACCGTGTCGAGATCGAGCACATAAGCATTGGCCGGCAGCTTACCTTGCTGGTGCAACCGGATAGCTGATTCGATGAAGGCGGGGTTGCGGCGGCGCAGAATCTCGAGAAACATGGATGGCTTCCTTCAGCGGTTCTTTTCGCGCAGCGACACGGCGACTGCGGTCAGGATAATGAGGCCGCGCACGATCATCTGGTCGGAGACCGACAGGCCCATCAGGATCAGGCCGTTGTTGAGCATGCCCATCATCAACGAGCCGACCAGCGCGCCGACCACGGAGCCCTTGCCGCCATTGAGCAGCGTGCCGCCGACGATGACGGCGGCGATGACCGTCATCAGGTCGGTTTCGCCGAGAGTATATTTCGCCGCCTGCAGGCGACCGGCATAGAGCAAGCCGGCAAGACCGGCGAGCCCGCCGCTGATGGTCAGCACGGCGAGCCTGATCCTGGGCACGCTGATGCCCGATACGCTTGCGGCGCGGGCATTGTCGCCGGTCGCCAGCACATGCGCGCCGAAACGGGTCTCGCGGAACACCAGGTGGCCGATGGCCACGGCAATCACCGACCACCAGACGAGTGAGGGGACACCGAGCAGCGAGCCGGAACCGAAGAAGCCGGTGAACGCTTCGTTGGTCACCGAGATCGAGCGAAGGTCTGTCATCGAACGCGAAACGCCGGCGAACAGGCCGAGCGTCGCCAGCGTCACCAGGAAGGAGGGCAGCCTGACATACGCCACCAGCACGCCGTTGATGACGCCGATCAGCAGGCCGGCGCCGAGGCCGGCGACTATCCCTGCCGGCATGCCGTACGCGTTGATGGTGACGGCGGCTGCAAGGGCCGCCACCGCCACGATCGAGCCGATCGACAAATCTATTTCGCCGGCCGACATGACGAAGACCAGGCCGATGGCCATGATCGTCACCGGCGTCGTCTGCAACACGATGTTCGATAAGTTTCGGACGGTGAGGAAGCCGCTGTCCCTCAGCACAATGGCGAAGAACAGGAAGATCGCCAGGAAACCGAGGTAGACGACATATTGCTGCAGATTGAAGCGGCTGGCGAAGCTGCCACCGGCGCTGGTGTTGGCACTGGACATTTTATTCCTCCGGTGGTGAGCGCTTCGCCTCGAGCCTATTTCACCGCGTCCGCGATAGCCGCCGGTACGTCCCTGTTGAGGGACTTCTTCCAACCGTCCTTCACCGTGTCCTTGGTGACGGCGATGGAATCTACGGCATAGAATGGTTCGGCCTTCTTGCCGACCAGAGAACCTGCCGAGGCGCGCGCCAGCGTCACGCCAATGCTGTAGGCCTCGTCGGCGACGAGGGCCGCGATGTTGCCGCCCTTGACCATGTCGAGCGCGGCAGGCTCATTGAGGTCGAGCGTGACAATCTTGGTGTGCGTGTTGCCGGCACCGCGCAAGGCCGAAAGCACGCTCAGCGCCGGTTCGGCCCAGGTGACATAGATGCCGTCCAGGTCCGGATGCTGGGTGATCATCGCCTGGGCGATGTCTTCGCTGCGCGCCGGGTCGGCCATGCCGGCCTCGGCCTCGATCTTCATATCGGGATAGTCCTGCTCGATGGTCTTCTTGAAGGCCTGGTCGCGCTGGTTGGTGACGTAGAAGTCGGCATCGTGGAAGATGTAGCCGATCTTGCCTTTCTTGCCGAGCGCCTCGGCCATGGCGATGCCGGCCTTGTTGCCCATCTGAAAGAGATCGTCGGAGACGATGGTGACATAGTCCCTGCCCTGCTTGTAGCCGGCCGGGGAATTGTCAACGAAGCCGAGCTTGACGCCGGCCTGGCGTGCCGGATCGTAGACCGAAGCTGCGGTCGCCGGATCGACGGGAAGCGACAGGATGATCGACGGCTTTTTGGCCATCACCGTCTCGATATCGGCCTTCTGTCGCGCGGCGTCGAAACCGGCATCGGTCTGCGCCACCACCTCGATGCCGAGGCGCTTGAATTCGTCATGGGCGCCGGCGTTGACGGCGTTGGTGTATTCGCTCATCTCGTGCCAGACGAGGGCGGCGGTGAACTTGCCGTCCTTGATCTGCTGCTCTTCGGCTGGCGTCAGCGTAAGACTGCTCGCCGGCACCGGCTTTTCACCATTCGGTCCTGTGGTGACGCCTTCGGCGGCGAAGGCGTGCATGGCTAGCAGGCTCGCCACTGTCGTTATGATTACAGATGCTTTGCGCATGTCCCGGTTCCCTTTTTGTTGTGTCGAAGAAAGCTCCGGTGCGGCGGGCCGCGCCGGAGCGAGAGCCTTACTTCGCCGCGTCGAGCACCGGCTGCGGCGCGTCGCGGTTGAGCGAGTCCTTCCAGCCCTGCGCGACATTCTCCTTGGTGACGGTCAGGGCCGGGGCGACGACGAAGGCCGGGGTCGGCTGGCCAAGCAGCGACTTCATGCCGGAAGCAGCCATGGCGCGGCCGAGTTCATAGGCCTTGTCGGCGACGAGGGCTGCGACATTGCCGCCCTTGACCATGTCGAGCGCGACCGGCTCGGCGAGGTCGAGCGTGACGATCTTGGTCCTGGCGTTGCCGGCGCCGCGTAGCGCCGACAGCACGCCGTCGGCCGGCTCGGCCCAGGTCACGTAGATGCCGTCGAGATCGGGATGCTGCAAAAGCATCGCGTTGGCCAGTTCCTCGGCGCGGGCCGGGTCGGATATGCCCTGTTCGGCGACGATCTTGATGTCGGGATACACCTTCTCGATGGTGGTCTTGAAGGCTTGGTCGCGCTGGTTGGTGACGTAGTAGGCAGCGTCGTGGAAAATGTAGCCGACCTTGCCCTTGCCGCCGATCGCCTTGGCCATCGCGTCCGCAGCCTGCTTGCCCATCTGGAATAGATCGTCAGTCACGATCGAAGCGTAATCGGTGCCCTGCTTGTAGCCCTTGGGCAAGTTGGACAGGAACACCAACTTGGTGCCGTCCTTGACCGCCTGGCGGAAGGCTTCTGCCGAGGTGACCGGGTCGAGCGGCAGCGCCAAGATGACGTTGGGCTTGGCGGCCAACGCCGTCTCGATGTCGCTGCGCTGGCGGGCGGAGTCGAACTGGGCATCCGTTTTGACCGCAATGGTGATGCCGGCGCGGGCGAATTCGTAGGTGGCGCCGGCGGTTACCGCATTGGTGAAATCGGACGAGGTGTGCCAGAGCAAGGCAGCCTTGTAGCCCTTGTCCTTGAGCGCGGCGATGTCGGCATCGCTTAGGATCACGTCGGCGCTCGGCGTGGCGCTCTCGCCCTGCGGGCCGACCGTCTGTGCGAAAGCTGGGTTGGCGGCAAGCATCAATCCGCCGGCAAAGGCGGCGGCGATCAGTGTCTTCATCGGCATGTCAGTTCTCCCATTTTGCTTCGTTGGTGGTTCAGTCGGCCACGCCGCAATAGCGGGCCATGAAGGCGGCGAAGCCGACTATGCCGGCAAAATATTCCTCGACATCGACGTGCTCCTCGAATGTGTGGCAATTCCTGATGTCGCCGGGCGCGCAATAGACGGCAGGAATACCGAGCTGATTGATGATGAAGGGGGACTCCGACCAGAACGGTGCGCCCTCGATGACGCCGCGTCCGCTCATTGCGCCGGCCATCGCGTCGGACAGCATGGCGACTTCCGCCCGCGTTTCGCCGATCTCGGCAGCGGTGCCGCCCAGCCTGTGGTCGCGGCCGGCGGGGTAGGCGAACTCTACCGAAATATCCGGATCGGCGATCGCGCCGCGCACGGCAGCCTCGATCTCGGCGGCGGCGGTGTCGAGGTCCTCGCCAGGCAACAGCTTGCGGATCAGCGAGAGCGTGCAGCGCTCGGGAACGGCAATGTAGCCGCCGCCGGCAAGCCCGGTGATAAGCAGGAAGCCGCGCCCGACCAGTTTGTGCTCGACGCGCGCGGCGACCTCATCCGAATGCTTCCAAAGCGCCGTCATCGCGGCATGGCTTGCACGGAGCGCATCCTTGCCGAGTTCTGGCACACCGAAATAGGCGGATTTGCCGGTAATCGAGATATCGGTGATGAAGAAGCCGATCTGCGCCGCATAGACGGCCAGGCGGGTCGGCTCGACATAGATGGTGAAATCGGGTGCTGTGATCTCGCCGGCCTCGATGCGTCCGACGAAGTGCTTGATCCCGGCGGAAATGCCGGTGCCGGGCTGGCCGCTCTCCTCGTCGCCGACGAAAGCGAAGGCGACGTCGCCCTTGAGGCGAACGCCTGCCTTTTCGAGCAGCGCGAGTGCAGCCAGCGAAGCAGTGATGCCGGCCTTGAGGTCGCCTGAGCCGCGGCCCCAGACAGCACCATCAATGATCGGGGCGGCGAACGGATCCTCACGCTCGGTGCCTGCCCAATGCTCGCGCCAGCCGTCGACATGGACGGTGTCGGTATGGCCGATGAACAGCAGGCGCTTTCCCTGGTCGGCCCCCTTGCGCTCGCCCCAGATGTTGGGCCGCCCAGGAAGGAATTCCGTCCTGGTCAGGCCGCTGAGGTCAAGGTCGCGCATCCTGGCTTCGAGGAAGTCGACGAAGTTGGCTTCGTTGCCGGTGATGCTCTCGCGGTCAATGGCGCCGCGAAACAGCGTTAGTGCGTCGTCACGGTCGAGCGCTGCCTGTAGGCGGGCGGTAATATCGTGAGTCATATCGCGGCCTCCTTCAGCGCGGCGGCCTGGGCAGGCGGCAGCGAAATCCGGCCATCAGGCGCGTCGACGCCGAACAGCGTGTTGTGCAACTGGCCAAGGCCGATTGCCGCCGCGCCGATGAGGGCTGCGCGTGCGCCGAGTTCGCTCGCCTCGACCCTGACTGGATAGGGGAAGCATAGCGGCAGAAGCGCCTGCACCCTGGACAGGATTTCGGGCCGCAACCCAATCGAGCCGCCGAGGATAAACTTTTCTGGATTGGCAATTGCCGCGATTGCCGCAACGCCTTGCGCCAGATGGCGGGCAGTTTCGTCGAGCACGGCGAGCGCGTCCTTGTCGCCAAGCGCGGCATTCTCGAATATTGCCGGCACCGAGACCTGCCTGCCGGTGAGGGCGTGGTAGCGATCGGTCATGGCGTGGGTGGCCACCGCGCGTTCGAATGCGCCGGTGCGCAGTGATTCCTCGGCGAAGGGATCGGCGCCGATCGGCATAAAACCGATCTCGCCGGCGGCGTGCCCAGCACCCCGCACCAGATGGCCGCCCAGCATCAGCCCGCTGCCGATGCCGGTGCCGAGCGCGATGTAGGCGAGATTGTCGATGCCCTGGCCTTGGCCGAGCCAGTTCTCGCCAAGCACCGCGAGATTGACGTCGTTCTCGATCATCACCGCGACGCCGAGCGCTTCTTCGAAGGCATCCAGCACATTCATTGTGTCGAAGCCGGCAATGTTCGGCGCCATTAGAATGCGGCCGGTGGCCGGGTCAGGAGCGCCAGGCGCGCCGATGACGGCCAGGCGTATCTTCTTGCGCGCGACGTGCTGTCTGGCCGCGGCATCGAAGGCCAGCGCTGCAATCTGATCGACGACGAACTGGCCGCCGCGCGGATCGGTCGGTGTGGCGGCTTCGGCAAAGATCTGGCAGGCAAGGTCGGTCAGCGCGACCCGCACCTTGGTACCGCCAAGGTCGACGGCGATGATATAGGCTGCGTCGTGGACCAGTTCGTAGGTGACGGCGGTGCGCCCGACATGGCCGCTGGTGCGGCCGGTTTCCTGGACCCAGCCCTCCTGCTCGAGCCCGCGCATGATTTCGGAGATGGTCTGCTTCGACAGGCCCGTCAGCTTGGCGATCGAGGCGCGGGAGATCGGCCCGCCCTGGACGATCGCTTCCATCACGGAGCGCTGTGAGAACTGACGGGATATGCGCGGCAGGTCAGTCACATTGAACTCCGGTTAATTCGTTCTATGACCGAACTTATTATTCGGAACTGGACCTGTCAATGTATGTTCGCGAGCGGCCGTTTTTGCGTACGCGAACATTGATCCGAAGGCAGGATTCAGGCGCGTTGCTGTTGTTCGGCAGAAGATAAATGCGGTCAGCGAATGGCTGGATCAGCTTCTTGAATCAATTTGGCGAACAGCTTCGTAGCCATTGACGAATAACGATCATGCTAGTGTCTGAGGGTCACTGTTTTCTACAGGAGATCAATACAGCGGATGGTTCGCCGGTCCATATCTCTCGTATTCTCTCGTATGGGTCTGTCGAACCAAAGGACGATGAACGAGACTAACTACTGGCTTCGAGAATATTGGTGATGTACCGCGGGTCTGCCTCCCAGTGAATGGCTCAAATGGGGCCGGCAGCGGAACGTCCGCTTGCAGTTTGCAAACGTGGATAGCTACCATACCGCTTTCACTTGCAAAGGCGCGTTTGACGCCAACTGGTCTGGCCCGAAGCCGACATCTCCGTCCAGCATAGTCCGACCATGTTCGGCGCAAGCTGCTCGCTTGAACCGTGGGATAGAATTCCGCCAATTTCAGGCACGTGGTTGTCAGGCGCCTACCGAACTTGACAAGCAGTCTTGCAGGAACTGCGTTGAGCACTGAACGTTTGACCAAGCGCGGGCATCTCCGCCTTGGCTAAGGACCATCAATGTTCACGTTCATGTTTGCCACCGGCATCGAGAACAGCACCCCCACCATTCGACAAGGCCGGGAGCGCGTCGACGAAATGGAAAAATGCCGCTTCTACGAACGATGGCGCACCGACTTCGAACTGGTCCAGGATCTCGGGGTGCATTTCCTCCGCTACGGACCTCCCATCCACAAAACGTGGCTGGGTGATGGACGTTATGATTGGGCATTCGCCGATGAGACCTTCGCGGACCTGAAGGCGAAAGACATTCTTCCGATCGTCGACCTTTGCCATTTTGGCGTGCCGGACTGGGTTGGCAACTTCCAGAACCCGGACTTTCCGACACTATTCGAGCACTACGCCAGGGATTTCGCGATGCGCTATCCGTGGATCCAGCTCTTCACCCCAATAAATGAGATGTTCATCTGCGCCACCTTTTCGGCTCGCTGGGGATGGTGGAACGAACAACTGAGCAGCGACACTGCTTTCGTCACCGCCCTCAAGCACATCGTGAAGGCGAACGTGCTTGCCATGCGGGCGATCCTCGAGGTGCGGCCGGACGCCATCTTCATACAGAGCGAATCCTCGGAATACTTCCACGCCGATTCTCCCGAGGCGGTCGGCAGAGCGGAACGGTTCAACAGCGAGCGTTTCCTGTCGCTTGATCTCAACTACGGTCATGACGTCGACGCGCACACCTATCGCTATCTTCTCGAAAACGGGATGACGGCCGAAGAATACAGTTTCTTCCTGGAGAGCCATCTGCGCAGGCATTGCGTGATGGGCACCGACTATTACCAGACCAACGAACATCGGGTTTGGGCAGACGGAACGACGTCCGGGTCCGGCGAGGTGTTTGGCTATGACGAGATCACGCGGCAGTACTTCAACCGCTACCGGCTTCCCGTAATGCATACGGAGACCAACATCAGCGAAGGCCCCAATGGAGACGAAGCCGTCTATTGGCTGTGGAAAGAGTGGGCCAACGTGCTGCGGATCCGCAACGATGGCATCCCCATCGTAGGCTTCACCTGGTACTCGCTGACGGATCAGGTGGACTGGGACAGTGCGCTTCGGGAGAACAACGGACGGATCAATCCGCTCGGCCTCTATGACCTCGACCGAAATCCGAGGGCGGTGGGGCGCGCTTTCAAGGCGCTGATCGCGAACTGGAATAAGCTGTTGGCCACACAAAGTGTCTGCCTTGCTTTGCCGGTCTTTCTTCCCTCACAGCAGGATGATGCCATTGTTCGCGCGCAACAGGATTATGCGCGCAGCCTGCTCAGCGTGGATCGGGTCGCTGAAGGCTGGACTGAACCACTTGCTGCTCCCCAGAAAGAGGTCGAACCCGATGCGCCTGGATAACAAGACTGCATTGCAACCGGTGCTGCAAGCGGCATTGGACTGGCCATCGCCATGCGGTTGGGCACCGAAGGTGCACGGGTGAGCCGACGTGGGTGGAGGCAAGGTCGAGAAGGCGCGCATCGGTTCGACAAGGGGCGCGCCGGGGGAGGCCGCTATCACGGTGCTGTCGACTTGCGCTCACGCGTTCGGCAGGTTGGTAATAATCGTCAACAGCGCGCCGGCCTGATAATCTTTAAACCCATTGAGGCATTCACTAGAGCGGGCTGGCTGAAGGTGCTGAGCGTCGACCTGCTGGGAGCAATTTATTTCGCCGGAAAGGCATTCGCTCATATGACATCTGGCGGCGTCATCGTAACACATATTGAGTGTGCGCGGTCGAGACGAGCTCCGCATGTCGAGCTATACGCCGCGGCAAAGGCCACCCTCCTGTCTCTAACCGAGACCCGACGCAGTTCGCACCTTGGCCGACTGGGCATGAATCCGGACGATTACCGAACCAAATGGAACCTGCCTCGCAATTACCCGATGGTGGCACCCAACTATTCGGGAAGCGTTCCGCATATCGCCTCTAACACCCAGTAGCGGACAGCTCTCGCCTGAGGCGTCAGTCGTCGTTGAAGCGCTCCGGCATCGCATTCGAGACCAAGGCTGGTGCACAAGGATCATGACATCGAATTCCACTCTATACAGGAACAAGTGCCTTTCCTCGAGATTAGGGTTCGACGCCGCAACGGCGTCGAACCCCAAAGGAGACTCACATGAAACGTAAGATTTTGACAGCTACAGCGATCTCTCTCTGTCTCGCCACCGCGGCCTTGGCGCAGTCGTCGGGAACATCCAGCGGCACGAACGGAACGTCCGGCTCATCGGCCGGGTCGGGTATGAGTTCTACGTCCGGCTCAGGCCAAAGCGGTATCCCGAGCGGCTGGGACAGCAAGCTCTCGGGCTCATTCTTCAGCGACGCCAATTCGGGAAGACTTCTGTCGCAGGATGAGATCCGCAAGAACTGGTCGTCCCTGAGCTCTGAACAGCAGGCACAGGTTCGCTCCGACTGCTCGAGAATGACGGCCAGTAACGGCACTGGCTCTGGCACAATGACCGGCACGTCAGGTAGCTCGGCTTCGACCGGCAGTGATACAACGGCGAGTGTCGGCACCGGCTCTGGCACAGCCACCGGCACTTCAGGCAGCTCTGGTTCGACCGGCAGTAACACCACGGCCAGCAACAGCACTGGTTCGGGTACAACCACCGGCACGTCGGGATCCTCGAATACAGCTGGCGATACGACCGCCAGCACCAGCACGGGTTCGGGCGCGAACTCGGCTGCTCAAATGGCTTCGATGCAGCAGCTCTGCACTCAGGTGCAAGGGATGTGAGTGAATGCGGCGCTCCGGGCCGGCTTGGCCGGATTAAGAAGAGGCCTTGAAGGCCCGGGCATCGCTTTGGTTTGGTAGCCATTTCGGCGCTGAAGTCGGCCGGAGACCGGGGTCACAACTCGGCGCTTGTCGCGCTGTTTCTCGATCGCCGGCGATCGTCCCTCGACAATAGCGCGCTTCGCGTCGAGACACTTCTCTCGGGCAAGGGTAAGTGAGATTCCGCCCCGCCCATACCTGCCTAGATAGACCGTCTCCTGGCGTCCGTTGAGCCTGTAGTCCAGCCGAACCAGATCGCACCACTGGGCATCGCGCGGACATACATGCCGTCACGGTCTGCAATCTTATAGATTTTCTCTTTTGGTTTCAGTGCCTTAAGGGCGGCATCCGTCTGAAAAGTACCGTCAGTACAATTTCGAGGCTCTTCGGCAGAAATTTTGTTTTATCTTCAATTCCTTAAGGCATAAAAAAGTACCGTCAGAGCCTCATTGGATCTGACGGCACTTCGAAAAATCTGAGCTAGCAATATGCGGAAGGTCCGTCAGCCGGTCCGTCAATCCAATCTCTGCGCACCGATTGTCGCCGAATGGGTTTATATGTGTTGTCAAATAGTTATGGCGTACAATGGCGTGTTTTCGGCGGCGTTTGAGTGGGCCTGAATCACTCCCACTCGATGGTGCCTGGCGGCTTTGACGTCACGTCGTAGACGACGCGGTTGATGCCGCGGACTTCGTTGATGATGCGGGTGGCCGCCGCGCCGAGGAAAGCCATGTCGTAGTGGTAGAAGTCGGCGGTCATGCCGTCGACGGACGTCACGGCGCGCAGGGCGCAGACGAATTCGTAGGTGCGGCCGTCGCCCATCACACCGACGGTCTGCACCGGAAGCAGCACGGCGAAAGCCTGCCAGATGGCGTCGTAGAGGCCGGCCTTTCGGATCTCGTCGAGATAGATGGCGTCGGCCTCGCGCAGGATTTCGAGCTTTTCGCGGGTGATACCGCCGGGGCAGCGGATGGCAAGGCCTGGTCCGGGGAACGGATGGCGGCCAATAAAACTTTCGGGCAGGCCGAGTTCCTTGCCCAGTGCCCTCACCTCGTCCTTGAACAGTTCGCGCAGCGGCTCGACCAGCTGCATGTTCATGCGCGCCGGCAGGCCGCCGACATTGTGGTGCGACTTGATGGTCACCGACGGGCCGCCGGTGAAGGAGACGCTCTCGATGACGTCGGGATAGAGCGTGCCTTGCGCCAGGAAATCGGCGCCGCCGAGTTTCTTGGCCTCTTCCTCGAACACCTCGATGAACAGCCGGCCGATGGTCTTGCGCTTCGTCTCGGGGTCGGACTCGCCTTCCAGCGCGGAGATGAATTTTTCCGACGCGTCGACAAGGATCAGCGGCAGATTATAGTGCTGGCGGAACATCGCCACCACGCCGGCGGCCTCGTCCTTGCGCATAAGGCCATGGTCGACAAGAATGCAGGTCAGCTGGTCGCCTACCGCTTCGTGGATCAGCAAGGCAGCGACCGATGAATCCACGCCGCCCGACAGCGCGCAGATCACCTTGCCCTTGCCGACCTGTTTGCGAATTGTCTCGACCGCATGCTCGCGATAGGCGCGCATCGTCCAGTCGCCTTCGATGCCGGCGATGTTGTGCACGAAGTTTCTCAGCAGCCTGGCGCCATCCGGCGTATGCACAACTTCCGGGTGGAACATGATGCCGTACATCTTGCGCGCGACATTGCCGAAGATGGCGAAGGGCGAGCCTTCCGACTTGCCGAAGACTTCGAACCCCTTGGGCAGCGAGATGACGCGGTCGCCATGGCTCATCCACACCTGGTGGCGCTGGCCTGGCGCCCACAGGCCCTCGAACAGCGGGCTGTCCTTTTCGATCTCGACGAAGGCGCGGCCGAATTCGCGATGGTTCGAGCTTTCGGCGACGCCGCCCATCTGCACGCACATGGCCATCTGGCCATAGCAGATACCGAGCACAGGTACGCCGGCATCGAAGACGATCTGCGGCGCGCGCGGGCTGCCGATGTCCGATGTCGAGGCGGGACCGCCCGACAGGATCACGGCTTTCGGATTGATGCGCTTGAAGGCAGCTTCGGCCGATTGGAACGGCACGATCTCGGAAAACACGCCAGCCTCGCGGATGCGGCGGGCGATGAGTTGCGTAAACTGGCTGCCGAAATCGACAATCAGGACTGTATCGGGATGATTGGCTGTCGTCATGGCGAGCCTTTAGAGAAAGAAACGAGTCGGCGCAATGGGGTGCGCAACCCGACTTTCAGAGCGGCGCCGACTCTTGCCCAGGCTGCTCCTTGTGTAGCGTGCCGGAGCCGATGGCCTGTTCGAGCCGAGCGACCGCATCCGCCAGCTTCTCGTCGATGACATGCAGATATTCGGTCCAGTCGCCAACGTGGCGCAGATCGGCTGCACCGTCTGAAATGCCGCGCAGGCCGATAAGCGGGACATCGAACAACTGGCAGGCGCGCAGGCAGGCGAAGGTTTCCATGTCGACCATATCGGCGGCGATGGCGTCGTAGGCGGCGCCGGTGATGATGGCGCCGCCGGTCGACAGGCTGGCTTCTTTAATGCCCGGTATCCTGAATGATAGCGGGACGGTCACCGGCAGGTCGAGGAACGGCGTCGCGCCTTTTTCGAAGCCTAGCGGCGAAGCGTCGATGTCGCGATAGCTGACCGAGACCGCCTGGTAGATTTCCGTCTGCTCCAGTGTGCGGCTGCCGGCGGAGCCGAGCGAGACGACGAGATCGGGCAACGCCTTCTCGGATTTCAGCCATGACAGTTCGGCGCCGAGCCGCACACCTGCCTCTACCGGGCCGACGCCCGTCATCAGCGGCGTGAACAGTTTTTGCAGATGCGGACCGTACTCGGCCTGCGCCGCCATGACGAAGAGGACGTCCTTGCCACCAATTCGCGTAATTTTGGCCATCAGCCTGCTATCCCGTCACGGCCAACCACCGTCATCATCGTGCCGGTCATGGTCGCGATCAGCTTGGCCTCGCCATCGGCGGCAAAGGCGTACGCTTGGCCATCGGCGACAATGATGGTGCGGCCGGGTTTGGTCACCGAGCCGCGGAACAGGAAGCGTTCGCCCCGGCCGGGCGCCAGGAGGTTGACCTTGAACTCAATGGTCAGCACACCGGAATTTTCCGGCATCAGCGAAAATGCGGCATAGCCGCAGGCCGAATCCAGCGCCGTCGAAATCACCCCGGCATGCAGGAAACCGTGCTGCTGGGTCAGTGCCTGGGAATAGGGCATTTCGATCTCGATGATGCCCGGCGTCACAAGCGTCAGCTCGGCGCCGATGGTCGCCATCGCCTGCTGGCGGGCGAACGACGCCCTGACGCGGTCCTCATAATCGGGTGCGGGTACGATCTTTGCTGCCATGGCCATCGCCCTGATTTACCTGCAAAGCTTATCGCAGACGCCTGAACGCCACGCAAATGCTTTTGCTGCACTGCAGCAAAGCACTCAGTTCAACAGGAGCAGCGACGCGTTGAGCAAGGTGGCGAAGGCTACCCACGCGGCATAGGGCGCAAACAGCCAGCCGGAAACCCGATGGCGGTTCCACACCGTGGCTATGAACAGCGCAATGCTGGCGAGAAGAGCCAGGATCACGACCAGTGCCGGCCCCATCTGTTTGGCGCCGAAGAAAGTCGGCGACCACGCGAAGTTCAGAACAAGCTGGAGGGCCCAGATCTTCATCGCGGCGCCTGCTCGTTCCCGCTCCCATGTCCGCCAGCCGGCTACGGCGATCAGCACATAGAGGAGCGTCCAGGCCGGCGCGAAGACCCAGTTGGGCGGGTTGAAGGGCGGCTTGGCGAGCGAGGCATACCATTCACCCGGCAACGTCGCATAGCCGATCAGCAGGCCTCCGCCGAGCACCAGAATGAGGAAAAGCAGAAGCGACACATATCTTTGCAAGAATTCTACCCCGTCTGGCGGCCGACGCCGCGCATCTGCAACTGGCGCTATGTCAGCTGTCAATCGCAGCGTCAATTCGCCCCACGCAGCGCACAGAAATAGAACCCGTCGGTGCCGCTCAGCGCCGGCGACAGCGAGATGTCGCTTGTCTTGCCGATCCGGGCGGCCGCTGCGTGACCGGGGAAGCTGATATCCCAGAGCGCGCGATGATCGACCGGGACAAAGCCCTTGTGGCGCTCGCGAAAGGCGGCGATCTGCTCGCCATTCTCCTCGTCGAACACCGAACAGGTGATGTAGACCAGCAGGCCGCCGGGTTTGACATAGGCCTTGGCCGCGTCGAGGATCGCCGACTGCTCGCCCTTGCGGGCATCGAGCTGTCTCTGCGTCAGCCGCCATTTGGCGTCGGGACGGCGCCGCCAGGTGCCGCTGCCGGTGCAGGGCGCATCCACCAGCACGATGTCCATGTGGCCTGCGAGGGGGCTGAGCTCGGCCGGCTTGGTGACGACCTGGACGTTGCGGTTTTCCGAACGGCGGATGCGGTCGAAGATCGGCGCCAGCCGCGCCTTTTCGGCATCATGGGCGAAGACCTGGCCTTTGTTGGCCATCGCCGCCGACAGCGCCAGCGTCTTGCCGCCGGCGCCGGCGCAGAAATCGAGCACCTGCATCCCGGCTTGCGCGCCGGCAAGGGCGGCAACGATCTGCGAGCCTTCGTCCTGGACCTCGAACCAGCCTTTCTGGAAGGCCGGCTCGGCCTGTACGTTCGGGTGCCTGCCGTCGCCGTCGATGGGCGGGATGCGAATGCCTTGTGGCGCGATAGCGGCTGCCTTGGCGCCGGTTTCGGCGAGTTCCGCCAGCACTTTGGCGCGGTCGGACTGCAGCGTATTGACCCTGATGTCGAGCGGCGGGCGGGTCGCCAGGGCAGCACCTTCCGCAACCCAGTCTGTGCCAAAGGCTCGTTCGAACAACGGCGCGCACCAGTCAGGTATGTCCGCCCGCACCGCCTCCGGCGCGTCTTCAGGCCGGCGCTCGGCCAGCGCCTGCAACTCGGCGGCGCTGAGCAGCGGCGGCGCGAACTTGTCACCCTGGAGCGCATCGTTAAGCGATTGCGGCGTCTGGCCCCATTCGATGAGCAGCGCGCCGAAGCCGATGGCGCGGGGCGTGTCTTCACCCAAAAGCCAGCCGGCGGAACGTTTGTGGCGCAGCGCGTCGTAGACGATGTTGCCGATCGCCGCGCGGTCGCCGCCGCCCGCAAAGCGATGCGACAGGCCCCAATCTTTCAGCGCATCGGCCACCGGCCGGTGGCGCCGGCCAATGTCGTCCAGCACTTCAATGGCTGCCGCCAGCCGTCCGCCCAGTCGCATTCGTCATTCCATCTATCGAGCACAGTATCTTTCGGCCTGCTCTTAGAGCGTTTCGCGTCGAGATTGAACCCCGCTTGAATTTCGCGGCGACGAGGCCTTCCGCTCGCGGCCGACAATTTCCCCGCCGGCAAATGTCCGCCCGCCGGCGATAACAAATCTCAAATATATGCAAGGTCTCTAATGTTGGTAACTGGCCGCCGTAAGCACGATCTGTGGCGCAATTGCTCTGCTTTCCAAGCTTTTGCGTTGGGAATACTCTTTGCGCCATGATTCGCGGCGCGGAAAAGCGGACCGACGGATCGATACGAGGAGAGGGCAATGAAAACGTATCTTGCGGAAGTTCTAGGGACATTTCTATTGGTGTTTATCGGCACGGCGTCGGTGGCGACGGGTGGCTTTCTCGCCGACTTGCCGCTGGGCCAGGAAGCCATCGGCCTGGCGTTCGGCATCGGCCTGATTGCGGCGGCTTACGCGGTGGGTCCCATCTCAGGGCACATCTCAACCCGGCCGTCACGCTCGGCGTCTTCCTTGCCGGCCGGCTGCCGGCCAAGGATGTCATTCCTTACTGGATCGCGCAGATCATCGGCGCCATTCTGGCCTCGCTGGCGCTGTGGATCATCGTCTCCGGCCAGACCGGCGGGCACACCACCGGTTTCGGCGCCAATGGCTGGGACGTGGCGAAATGGGGGACGAGTTCGGCCTTCCTGTGGGAGCTGATCGGCACCTTCACCTTCGTCACCGTCATCCTCGGCGTCACAGCCGAGAAGCACTCGACGGCGTTCGCCGGCCTGGTCATCGGCCTGACGCTGGCCGGACTGCACTTCGCAATGATCCCAGTGACCGGCACCTCGCTCAATCCGGCGCGTTCGATCGGCCCGGCGCTGTTTACCGGCGGCGCAGCCCTCAGCCAGCTCTGGCTGTTCATCGTTGCGCCGCTGATCGGCGGCGCAATCGCTGGCGTCGTCGCCAAGGCACGCATCTTCGAAAAGGACTGATTTCGAAGCCTGCGAAAACGAAGGGGGGGGGGGGGGGGGCCCCCCCCCCGGGGGGGGGGGGGGCCCGGTGCCGCACCCCCACCCCGCTGCTTCGCAGCGACCCTCCCCACAAGGGGGAGGGTAA
>NZ_JAMYQI010000031.1:0-25708 GCF_040320805.1 Mesorhizobium sp. M0615
CCCCCACTCTTTTTTTTAAATCCACCCCCCACCACCTATAACACCACCCTAGTGTTCGCCGCCAGCTTAATTTTTTAAAAAAACCCCGGGGCCCTAGCGAAGCTCGACGGAGTGGGGGTCGATCTGTGGCGGTCGACTTTCGTCGCAACTCACCCCGGCGAACGGCTCGCCCATACCAGCCCGGCGAAACCGACCAGCATGGTCACGATGCCGATATAGAGCCATTGCGACTGGCCGGTCATGAAGCTGCCGCCGACCACGCCAATGCCTTGCAGCGACCACAGCGCGCCGATGGTCAGTACGATCAGAGCCAGCAGATATCTGAACAGTCTCATCGCCAAGATTCCTTTCCGAAGTCGATCGTCAACTGCGCCATGACCGTGATGACAGAGCGAAAGGACGGCGCCCAATCGCGCTCTCTTCTACTTGTACTATAACGTCCTGCCTTGCTCACGGAATCTGTGAAACAGCTCGCAATATCGCCGGCGATACGGCCGCGCCACACGAAAGATGCCTGACAAACTGTTTCCCAGCGACTCCAAACGTGTGCCGGTGCCACGGAACTGCCCGATGCTTGCCGCATTTCCCGCCTTATTCGGCACTTAACGGCTGGGGTCTGTCGAAAACGGAGCCAATCCCCCCAACATGAAGAAAACAAACCAGACCGCGCTTGTCGCGGTAACGATCGCGGCTGGCCTAATGGTCGGTGCATCCGCCTCCTCCGCCGCTGGCCAGTGCGGCCGCGCCTCCTGGTACGCACTGCATTCCAGGACCGCCAATGGCGAACGCATGAACCCGTCGGCGCTGACCGCCGCGCACCGCAGCCTGCCTTTCGGCACCAAGTTGAAAGTGACCAACCAGAATAATGGCCGCAGCGTCATCGTGCGCATCAACGACCGCGGCCCGTTCATCAAAGGGCGCGTGCTCGATCTGTCCAAGGGCGCCGCCGGCCAGCTCGGCTTCATCGGCTCCGGCCATACCTCGGTGTGCATGGCGCGCGTCTAGATCTGTCCAAGTCCGGCCCGATCGGGCCGGACACATCCTGCCCCGTTGTCCAACAGCCTTGCATTTTGCAGTGCACATTGAGCCGGCTGCACCCGCCCAACGCGGTTTCTCAATGCCTTGGACGAAAGATTGGCATATGTCACGCCACGTGACGTATTGCATCGCAGCAATATCTTGTTAACCTCCGCGCGAGACATTCAAGGCTCGGCGCTGTCCGTCGTCCCTTGGGTCACGGCAGCTGCGGAGTACCTGATGTTCTACCAGCTCTATGAAATGAACCATGCCGCCCTGCAGCCCGCGCGGCTTTATGCCGATGCGATGCGGCTGTTCTACACCAACCCGCTCAACCCGTTTTCGCATACGCCGTGGGGCCGCTCGGTCGCCGCCACCGCCGAACTGTTCGAGCGCACGACGCGCCGCTACAGCAAGCCGCATTTCGGCCTGAGCAAGACCGTGGTCGACTGGAAGAGCGTCGAGGTCAGCGAAAAGACGGTGTGGTCGAAGCCGTTCTGCAATCTTACCCGCCTCGAGCGGTCGGTGCCCGCCGGGCGAAAGGCCGACCCCAAGCTTCTCATCGTGGCGCCGATGTCGGGCCATTATGCGACGCTGCTGCGCGGCACGGTCGAGGCGATGCTTCCCTATGCCGACGTGCACATCACCAACTGGGTCGATGCCCGGATGGTGCCGGTGACCGACGGCCATTTCGACCTCGACGATTATATCGACTACATCATCGACATGCTGCATGCGCTGGGGCCGGACACCCATGTGATGGCGGTGTGCCAGCCTTCGGTGCCGGTGCTGGCGGCGGTGGCGCTGATGGAAAAGCGCGGCGATCCCTTCGTGCCCTCGACCATGACGTTGATGGGCGGGCCGATCGACACCCGCCGCAATCCGACCGCGGTCAATCTTCTGGCCAAGGAAAAGGGCATCGACTGGTTCCGCGACAGCGTCATCATGCACGCGCCCTGGCCGGTGCCGGGCTTCGGCCGCGAAGTCTATCCGGGCTTCCTGCAGTTGTCGGGCTTCATGAGCATGAACCTCGACCGGCACATCACCGCCCACAAGGACTTCTTCATGCACCTGGTCAAGCATGACGGCGACAATGCCGAGAAGCACCGCGATTTCTACGACGAATATCTGGCGGTGATGGACCTGACGGCGGAATTCTATCTGCAGACCGTCGACACGGTGTTCGTGCGCCATGCGCTGCCCAAGGGCGAGATGACGCATCGCGGCGAGGTTGTCGACACCAAGGCGATCCGCAATGTCGCGCTGTTCACGGTCGAAGGCGAGAACGACGACATTTCCGGTCTCGGCCAGACCCAGGCCGCCCACGATCTCTGCCCCAACATCCCGGCTGACCGGCATGCGCATTACATGCAGCCGGCCGTCGGCCATTACGGCGTCTTCAACGGGTCGCGATTCCGCTCGGAAATCGTGCCGCGCATCGTCGATTTCATCACAAGCTACGGCCGCCAAACACGCGTAGCGGTGAAACCCAAGCTGGTCCGCTCCGCCAAAGGCTGAGGCTCGATCCGGCTGCAGCGTGCATTGCCCGCAAAAGCGGGGCGATTTTGCGCGCCACAGGCGTTCTGTTGCACAATAGACGCTGTTGGGCGGGCGCGGGTAACCATGCCGAAGAATCTGGCTCCCCCGATAATTGACACGGAGTGTAAATCCCCTTTAACCTTTCGTTAAGAACAAGGGCGAACGGGGACAATGACTTCCTCACCGATGGCACGGACGCTGCGCTTGTGGGCGGCAGCAGGGCTGGCGATCTCTGCGTGCTGGGCAGTGCCGGCACTTGCAGGCGGCGCCATGGCGACGGGCGGCATGACCTCGCAGCCGATCGGCCACTATGATTTCTGTAAAACCCAGCCCGGCGAATGCTCGATCCGGCCGAGCAACCTCAACCCCGCCGCGATGACCGACGCCTTCATGCGCAAGCTGATCAACGTGACGTCAAGGGTCAACGCCGCCGTCAAGCCGATGAGCGACTACGACATCTATGGCAAGGACGAGGTCTGGGCCTATCCCGACAAGGGCGTCGGCGATTGCGAAGACTATGTGCTGGAAAAGCGCCGCCTGCTCTCGCGCTCTGGCGTGTCGCTGGCCGATCTCTTGATCACCGTCGTGCGCAAGCCGGACGGCGAAGGCCATGCCGTGCTGACCGTGCGCACCGACAGGGGCGACTACGTCCTCGACAATCTGACCGACAAGGTGAAGATCTGGGACGCCACCGGCTATCGCTTCCTCAAGCGGCAGGCCATCGACAACACCGGCCGCTGGGTCTCGATCCGCGGCGGCCAGCAGGTACTGGTCGGCGCGGTTCAGTAAGGACACGACGCTTTCGAACGAGCGGGATATCGGCCCGCGCGCCATCTTCAGGATGAGTCAGCGCTGCCCTCATCAACGCTGCGGAATAGGTGCCGGCGCAGCGGCTATCTCCCTTCCCCCGTCACTACGGGGAGAAGGTGCCGGCAGGCGGATGAGGGCAGCGCTGCCCTCGAAATCTTATCTCTCGAAACGCCTCCTCAAAAAATTTCGCTACCTGCGTGAACCAAACCGTCTCCAGCGGCGACACACAGCCGTAAACAGAAACCCAACCATGGAGACTTCAAATGACTGCTTTCCTGCGTAATGCTTTCCTCGCCGCCATCGCGGTATCGTCCCTGGCCGGATCCGCTATGGCCGACCAGACCGGCTGCGCCAAGAACAACCAGTGGGGCAATCGCTGTTGCGATCTCACCTCGGACTGCCTGGGTGGCGGTCGCGGCGGCGATCATGACAGCACTGGCGGCCGTGGCGGCCAGGCCGGCGCGAAGTAATCTCGCTATATGCCCGCTGGCTAACGGCCGGCGGGCATCGCCTTCAGGATGAAATGCCGGCGCTATTGATGAGCATTCGTGGCCTTGGCGCCGCCCTACTTACGCCGCTCCAGTGCCGCCCGGATCGAGCCGGTGATGCGGGCAAGCTCGGCTTCGTCCAGCTTCTCGATGTTTTCGGCCAAGAGATTGGCCAACTCGGTGGCGGCAGGACTGAGGCCGGACGTATCGAGTCTCACCCGCGGATGTGAGGCCTCGGCCAGACGCGCCAGCTCTTCGGCATCGTCCCAGATGACGTTGAAATAGCCGATGATCTTCTGGATCAGCGTCCAGGTCGGCGCGCCGCGGCGGCCATGTTCCAGCGCCGACAAATAGGCGGCGCTGACTCCGATCGCCTGCGCCATGTCCTTCTGGAGCAAGCCGCGCTCGGCTCGAAGCGCCCGCAGTTTTTCGCCGAACGGCGTCATCAGCGGGTTCGCCTGAGTCGAACATAGAGCGCGCCCGAACCGCCGTGGTTGCGGGCGGCGTGATCGTGGCTGGAGACCAGCGGCCGGAAGGCAGGCGTCGACAGCCAGGCAGGCACGGCGCGCCGCAAGACGCCGTCGCCGCCCGACGACGACCCTTTTCCCGTAATGACGAGGACATAGCGGATGCCGCCGGCATGGGCCCGGTGCAGGAACGAAAACAGCAGCGAATAGGCCTCGTCCTGAGTCATGCCATGCAGATCGACGCGGCCTTCGATCGGCAGCCGGCCCTTCTTCAGCTTGTCCAATGTCGGCTCGTCCAGCGCGTGCGATACATGTTGCGCCTTCGGCTTGGCGGCGAGGACCGGACCGACAGCGACCGGCGTCTGTGCCGGCCTAGGGTCGACGACGATGTCGGGAAACTCGACCGCGGTCCGGCCCTTCAGCGGTCGGGCGGTGCGCGCCACCAGGTTCCACAGCACCCGATCGTCTTCGTTGAGTTTATCGGGGCGCTTGCTCATCGATTCGATTCCGAAACGAGAGCGCGTGGAACCAAGGCATAGAAATCGGCCGCATTGCGAACGACGCCGGCGATCTCGCCGGCCGCATCGCCGGAGCCGGCGAACAGATCGCCCCGCGCCGGTCCGGTGATGGCCGAGCCGGTGTCCTGCGCAATCATCAGCCGCCGGAACGGTTTTCCGTCGAAGGCGGTCAGCGACGGAGCGTCGATGTAGAAGGGGGTACCGAATGTGTGCAGCAGCCGGTCGACCGCGAGCGAACGGCCCGGCGTCAACGGCACCTTGGCGGCGGCGATAGGACCGAGTGCGGCATCGTCGACATCGGCTTCGCGAAAGAAGATGTAGGAGCGGTTCTGCCAGAGGATCTCGTCGACGCGATCCGGATGCGCCCTGAACCAGGCGCGGATAGACTGCATCGTCACTTTTTCCAGTGGGATTTCGCCGAGTTCGGCGAGAATCTTCCCCGGACCGCTGAAACGTTGGCCGGATTTGGCGGCGTAGGTGACGCGGCAAAGCCGGCCGTCGGTCATCTTCAGCCTGGCCGCACCTTGCACATGGATGAAGAAGACGTCGACCTTGTCGGCAAGCCAGGCGATTTCCAGGCCTTGGCCGGCCAGCGCGCCTCTCTCGATCTCACTGCGGTCGAAATACTCCACCAGGCCCTGCGGCGTATCGCGGGCGAAGGCGAGATAGTCGTCCATCCCTCGAGGACGGTTGGCATCATCGATGTCGACGAGATCGGAAGGCCGCGCCAGCAGCGGCACCGTGAATTCATCCGTGCGCACTGGTGAGGCCTCGACCTCCGGCTCGTAGAAGCCGGTGACCAGGCCGGGGTTTTCGGATCGAATCTGGACTGGGGCGAAATGGCGCTCGAAAAAAGCCTTGGCCGCCGACCGATTCGCCGGCGAAACGGTGCGCGCCTCGTCATAAGCGGCGGCAAACGCGTCGAACCGGACGCCCAACGAACCGGTGCGGTAGGGCTTGCTCAGGACATGAAAGGCCGAACGGCGGAAGGCTTCGAAAGCCGGCAGATGGTCATCGGAATTCCAACCGGGAAGATCATCGAAGGACTTTTCCACAAAAAGCGGCGAGAGCGACACCTCAGCCTCGCCACTGCCCATGTTTGCCTGCATGTCGCTATCCCAAAAAAGCTGCCCGCACGGGGCGACATGCATAGGCTCAGTCTTCTTCCTCGGTGGCGACCAGCTTCCAGTTCGGATCGCGCGAGCGTGTGTCGCGGGCGAAGGTCCAGACATCCTTGACCTCGGCCACCGTCTCGGGATCGCCGTCGATGACGGCACCCGCCTTGTCGCGGGTCGCCGAAATCAGTTCGCTCACGATGCGCAGCGTGATGTGGGCCTCGCCGCCTTTCATCTCGGCCGAGACGATGTCGGCCTTGTCGATGCCGACGAAGGAGGACTGGATCTTTTCGGCTTTCGCCTCGCGGTCGCCAATCGCGGCAACGAAGCCGTCAAAAACCTCGCGCGACAACAGGTTTTTCAGCGTTTTTCGGTCGCCATCGGCATAGGCCATGACGATCATCTCATAAGCCATCTTGGCGCCGTCGACGAAGACTTTGGGGTCGAAGGAGGGATCATTGTCCTTGATCGCGCGCAGGCCCTTGTTGAGGTCGGTGTCGGGCTTGGCGAAGGCATCGATGGCCGCATAGGTCTCGGCAGCCGTCTCGCCCGGCATGCGCTTGCGTGGCAGCGAAACCACATTTTCGGGCTTCTGGGTCGCGTCCTTCTCGGTGCGGCTGGCCGTGTACGGATCGAAGGGCGGGCGCTCGCTGCCCGTGCGGCGGCCAAGCACGTTGCGCAGCTGGAAAAAGATCACCACCGCCGCAATCAGAAAGAAAATGGTGCCGAAGTCGAAGAATCCCATATCTTTCGCCAATCAATCCCTGACCTGGCCGGGACCGCCAGCCAATCGGGCGGCGGTCGCATGGCGTTAAACATGCAAAGCATATAGAACGCATGGCGCAATCATTCAAATCAAAGGCAGGCATACCTATCTAACGGCCTCAGTGCCAGCGGCGATTATGCGCCGCCCGGCAAACATGGAAACGATCGGTCAAGACTTGCGCATTTCCTTCCTTCCTCTGTTCCTGCTTGCGCTGCCGCTGCTGGAAATCGCCGGTTTCGTCATTGTCGGCCGCGAGGTCGGGGCGCTCGCCACGGTCGGCCTGGTGCTGGCTTCAAGCATTGCCGGCGTGCTTCTGCTCCGGCACCAGGGTTTTGGTGTCATGGCGCGGGTCCGTGCCGAGATGGCCGGCGGCGGCGACCCCAGCCGCCAGCTCGCGCATGGCGCCATGATCGTGGTCGCCGCGATCCTGTTGATCATCCCCGGCTTCATTACCGATATTATCGGCCTGCTGCTGTTCCTGCCGCCGGTGCGCGACCTTGCCTGGCGCAGGCTCAAGGGCCGCATCGTCGTCGCGACCGATTTCACCGCCGGCGGTTTTCGCGGCAGGTCGCGTGACAAGGTCATCGACCTCGACGACCGCGACTATTCGCGCGAGGACGATTTCAAGCGCGGTCCCGACCATAACTCGCCGTGGCGCCGCCTGAAGGACGACTGAACGTCACCTTGCCAACGACTGACTATCGACCCCTTCGGCCTGAAGGCGGCAAACCTTGTCTTGTCATGCCGACCATGCTAGCCAACGCCCGATTTCAATTCGGTCAGCGCTGCTGTCCAGGCAAAAGGAACAAGGCTCATGGCCAGCAAAGATGACGCGCCGGTCGGCGCCGCCAACGGCAACGGCGAAACGGCGCAGCCGTCGCTCAACGTGCTTGCCCAGTATGTGAAGGACCTGTCCTTCGAAAGCCCCGGCGCGCCGAACTCGCTGCGCGGCCGCGACAAGGCCCCCGGCATTGCGATCAACGTCAATGTCAATGCTAACCCGCTCTCCGACAAGCAGTTCGACGTCAATCTGACCTTGAACGCCAAGGCGTCCTTCGACCAGGAAGTGCTGTTCAATGTCGAACTGGTCTATGGCGGCGTCTTCGCCATCGCCGGCTTCCCGCAGGAGCACATGCTGCCGATCCTGTTCATCGAATGCCCGCGGCTCTTGTTCCCGTTCGCCCGCCAGATCATCGCCGAAGCCACCCGCAATGGCGGCTTCCCGCCGTTGATGCTCGACCCGATCGATTTTGCCCAGATGTTCCAGCAGAAGCTGGCCGAGGACCAGGCGGCATCGAAGGTCAAGGTTAGCTGAAGGCTCGCGTCGCGCGCATGAGTTGAAAGCCCGGCTTCGTGCCGGGCTTTTTGTCTACTGAGATGCTGGCGGGACAGCACCCCCCTCTGCCTTGCCAGGCATCTCCCCCTGAAGGGGGGAGATTGGCCGTCATCGCGACCTTCGCCAACTTTAGACGTTGCAGGAATGGGCTGGAGCGGCGAAGCTGCTGATCTCCCCCCTTGAGGGGGAGATGGCCGGCAGGCCAGAGAGGGGTGTGACGGAACGCTACCTCCGCGATCCGTTCACCCCGCCGCCACCTTCAGCCACAGCGCCTTTTCGCCCAGCGTTGCCACCAGCCCCGCATGCGCCGCTCGCTCACCTTCAGTCAGGCGCGGCGGCAGGGCGATTGGCCTGGCGGCGATCGAGATGTCGATGTCGGCAACGTCGCCATTGCTGTTGAGCTGCACCACGACCGCGTCGAGGACAAGTGCGGCCTGCTTGCCGCCGATGAGTTCGATGTAGACTTCGGCCAGGAGCTCGGAATCGAGCAGCGCGCCGTGCTTGGTGCGGTGGCCGTTGTCGATGCCGTAGCGGCGGCAGAGCGCGTCGAGCGAATTGGGGCCCATCGGATGCTTGCGCCGCGCCAGCGCCAGCGTGTCGACGACGCGCCCGGTGTCTATGGCCGGCTGGCCGAGCCGCCCGAATTCCGTGTTGAGGAAGCCGATGTCGAAATTGGCGTTGTGGGCGACGAGCTTGGCGCCGTCGGTGAAGGCGAGCCATTCCTCGGCGATTTCGGCAAAGGTCGGCTTGCCGACGAGGTCGGCGGCGCTGATGCCGTGCACGGCTTGCGCCTCGACATGGACGGCGCGCCCCTGCGGATTGATGAATTTGTGGAAGGTGCGGCCGGTCGGGAAGCGGTTGACCAGCTCGACGCCGCCAAGCTCGATGATGCGGTCGTCGCGCATGTCGAGTCCGGTGGTTTCGGTATCGAAAATGATCTCACGCATAGAATCAACTCACTCCTGGAGGAGTAGAATCATGGAGCGGAACAAAATGGCAATGGGCAATGCCGACAGCCTGCCGTCAGGAGCCTGATGGGCGCGACTTATCCCCCAGGAGTTAGCAGGCGAGCTCAGCGTCCTGAGAGCTCGGCAATGATCGCGCCGACCGCGGCGCGGGCGGCGTCCATGCCTTCACCGGTGTCGATCACGAAATCGGCCTGCCGGCGTTTTTCGGCGTCGGGCACCTGCTTGGCCAGGATGGCCGCCAGCTTTTCCTCACTCATGTCAGGACGCGCCAGCACGCGGGCGCGCTGGATATCGGCCGGCGCGGTGACGACGACGACCTTGTCGACACGGTTGCGGCCGCCGGTTTCGAACAGCAGCGGAATGTCGAGCACGACGAGCGGCGCGCCGGCGGCGCGGTGCCTTGCCAGAAAGGCATCGGCATCGGCCCGCACCAGCGGATGGACGATCGCCTCCAATGTCTTCAGCGCAGCAGCGTTGCCGAGCACGCGGCGCGCCAACTCGGTGCGGTCGACCGAACCGGCAATCACGGTGCCGGGAAAGGCCGCCTCGACGAGAGGTACTGCCTTGCCGGCATAGAGGCGATGCACGGTCTCGTCGGAGTCATGCACCGGCACGCCGGCGTCGACGAACATTTTCGCCGTCGTCGACTTGCCCATGCCGATCGATCCGGTGAGGCCGAGCACGGTCATCATTTGGCGCCCATCATTTGCGACCCATCATTTGGCGAGGATGTCGGCGACGATCATCTGTCGCAACTCAGGCGTGACCTGCGGCATCTTGCCGAACCAGCGTTCGAAACCGGGCACAGCCTGGTGCAACAGCATGCCGAGCCCGTCGACCGTCTTCAAATTTCTCGCGCGGGCAGCGGCAAGCAGCGGTGTTTCCAGCGGCACATAGACGATGTCTGCGACAATGGCGTGAGCTGGCAGGCCGGCCGGATCGGCGGCCAGCGTCGCATCGCCATGCATGCCAAGTGCCGTCGTGTTGATCAGCAAGCCGGCATCGCCAAGCAAGTCGCCGACCGCGCCATGCGCCGAGACGCCGGCCCCGAAGCGGTCGGCGAGTTCTTGCGCCCGCGCCAATGTGCGGTTGACGATGCGGATATCTTTAATGCCGCGCACTTTAAGCGCGTGGATGACCGCGCGCGACGCGCCACCGGCGCCGAGCACCACGGCCGGAGCGTTTCTCTCCCAGCCCGGGGCATGCTCGTCGAGATTGCCGGCAAAGCCGATCCAGTCCGAATTGCCGCCCCACAGCACGCCGTCGTCCAGCCACAGCATGTTGACCGCGCCGATCATCTCCGCCGCCTCGTCGCGGCGCTCGACCCGGGCAAAGGCGACTTCCTTGTGTGGAATGGTGACGTTGCCGCCCTGATAGCCATTGGCCTGGAGGGAAGAGAGGAACTCGGGAAAATCGGCCGGCGCGACATCGATCGCATGATAGCTGCCGTCGATGCCGTATGTGTTCAACCAATAGCCGTGGATCTTCGGCGAGCGCGAATGCGCGATCGGATGGCCGGTGACGAAAGCTTTTTTCTCAACCATCGATGGCTCCGAGCGCACGCAATTCCGCCAGCACCGGTAACAGCGGCAGGCCGACAATGGTGAAATAATCGCCTTCGATCTTTTCGAACAGCTGGATGCCTTCGCCCTCGATCTGGTAGGCGCCGACGCTCGACAACGCCTTGGCGCCGACGCGGGCCAGGTGCCGGCCGACGAAGGCCGGATCGAGCTTGCGCATGGTAAGGCTGGCGATGCCGACATGGCGCCACAGCACCTTGCCGTTGCGGCAGAGCAAGGCGGCGCTGTTCAGCTGATGCGTCTTGCCTGACAGCGCCAGCAGATGGCGGCGGGCGCCTTCCATGTCGGCCGGCTTGTGGAACACTTCATCTCCCAGTGACAAAGTCTGGTCGCAGCCGAGCACCAGGGCGCCCGGTCTGCGTTCGCTGACCTCGGTCGCCTTGGCTTCGGCGAGTATCAGGGCGACATCTTCCGGCGACACACCGCTGTCCTGCAACGGCGCCTCGAGCGCACGCTCGTCGACATCGGCAGGCACCGCTTCGATGCCGAGCCCGGCATTGATGAGCATTGCTTTGCGGAACGGGCTGCCGGAGGCGAGGATGATTTTTTCGGTCATGGGTTCTGGGCCTGGTCGATATTGGTTGATTGGGGCAGGAGGTCGCGTTGCCATCCCATCATCTATTCTTCCCCCGCAGGGCAACAATGGCTGCCGCGGTCTCTTCGATCGAGCGGCGGCTGACGTCTATCATCGGCCAATTGTGGCGGGTGCAGATCTGGCGGGCATAGGCGAGCTCTTCGGCGATCGAGGCACGGTCGACATAGTCGGTCGCTTCGTAGGTGCTGCTGTTGCCGAGCACGCGGTTCTGCCGGACATGCGAGATGCGTTCGGCGGTGGCGATCAGCCCGACGATCAGCGGCTTGGTGGCAGCGACCAGGCTTTCGGGCACCGGCACGCCGAGCACGATCGGGATGTTGGCGGTCTTGATGCCGCGGTTGGCGAGATAGATGCTGGTCGGCGTCTTCGATGTCCTGGAAATGCCGATCAGCACCACATCCGCGTCGTCCATATTGAGCGGCAGCTGGCCGTCATCATGCTCCATGGTGAAATTGAGTGCGTCGATACGGTGGAAATAATCGGCGTCGAGCACATGCTGGGCGCCGACGCGGCGGCCGGCCGGCGTGCCGAGATAGGACTGGAAGACGGTGAGGACCGGCTCCAGCACCGAAACACAGGGTAGCCCCATGGTGGCGCAGCGCTCGTCAATGCCGCGCGCCAGCTTCTGGTCGACGACGGTGTAGAGGATGATGCCCGGTTCCTCCTCTATGTCCTCGAAGACTTTCGCCACCTGCTTTTCGGTGCGGATGAGCGGATAGATATGCTCGATGGCGCGCGCATCCTTGTATTGCGCCGAGGCGGCGCGGCCGGCCGCCAGCAGCGTCTCGCCGGTGGCGTCGGAGATCAGGTGCAGGTGAAAGAAGCTCTGGGGTTTGTTCACAGGGGGTGCCTCAGGCTGTGGGCTTGTGTGGATAAATAGGGACCGCAAAGGCGACCGGCTGGAGGCGACTGTATCAGAAGGCCAGTTGTCCACAATTCGATGCGCTGTCAGCTTCACTGTGCGGTTGGGGACAAATCTGGGGACGGGCGTTTTTGCCAGCGCTTCATCCACAGAGGCGGTTTTTCAGCGGCTACGCCAAACCATTGACTCCAGTGATGGAATCCTGGTCATCCACACTCTTTGACAATCCCGCGGAAGAAACACGCGACAAAATGCTGGCTGGCCTTTTCCAGGGCAAAGCGGGACAGGTGACAACCACCGATACCAACAGACTCTTAGAATCAGAAAATTCTAGAAATAGACTATTTAATTATAGAGAAGGCAGGGAAGAGAGCGCTCAATGCCCGAGAACCGCATCGTGCTGGACGTGCTGAGAGGCGAGGCAGTGTTTCCGCCGCCGCTCTGGATGATGCGCCAGGCCGGGCGCTATTTGCCGGAGTACCGCGAGACCAGAAAGCGCGCCGGGTCCTTTCTCGATCTTTGCTACAATCCTGATCTGGCTGTCGAAGTGACGCTGCAGCCGATCGAGCGCTTCGGCTTCGATGCCTCGATCCTGTTCTCTGACATTCTGGTCGTGCCGCATGCGCTGGGACGCGATGTCCGCTTCGAGGAGGGCCGCGGGCCGCTGCTGACGCCAATCACTGCAGCTGAGATTTCGGCTCTCAACAGTGAAACGTTTCACGTGAATCTCGAACCGGTCTACGAAACGGTTCGCCGGCTGCGGGCAAGATTGCCTGACGAGACCACGCTGATCGGCTTCTGCGGCGCGCCGTGGACGGTGGCGACCTACATGATCGCTGGCCACGGCACACCCGACCAAGCGCCGGCGCGGCTGTTTGCCTATCGCGAACCGACGGCCTTCAAGCATCTCCTGAAAGTGCTCGCCGATCACTCCGCGGCCTATTTGATCCGCCAGATCGAAGCCGGTGCCGACGTGGTGCAGATTTTCGATTCCTGGTCCGGCGTGCTTGATGATGCGTCTTTCGAGCAGTTCTGCGTGCAACCGGTGGCGGAGATCGTCAGGCAAGTTCGTGCGGTTCATCGCGATGTTCCGATCATAGGCTTTCCCAAGGGCGCCGGCGCCCGCTACGAGACCTATCGTGAGAAGACCGGGGTGACGGGGCTGGGGATCGACTGGACCGTGCCCCTGTCGGCTGCGAACGAACTGCAGCATTCAGGGGCGGTCCAGGGCAATCTCGATCCCTTGCGGCTCGTGGCTGGCGGCAAAGCCCTGTCGGACGGCGTCGATGCGATCCTCAAGGCACTGGGCGACGGACCGCTGATCTTCAATCTCGGCCATGGCATTACGCCGGAGACGCCGGTGGCGCATGTCGAGGCGATGGTGAAGCAGGTGCGGAGCGCGACACGCTGATGGCTCAATCGGATAATACGGGCGGCAACAGCACTCGTGGGGCGATGATGCGGATGACCATCGGCATCGGAGTGCTGGTTGTTCTCACCGCACTTTTGTTTTTCTTTGCGCCTGAGGGTTTCTATCCCTGGGCGAAGGCAATCCATATCCTGGCCGTCATCTCCTGGATGGCCGGCATGCTCTATCTGCCGCGATTGCTGGTCTACCACGCCGACACAGAGAAGGGGTCCGTCCAATCGGAGACCTTCAAGGTGATGGAGCGGCGTCTGCTGCGCGGCATCATCAATCCGGCGATGATCGTCACCTGGGTGTTCGGGCTTTGGCTTGCCTGGAAAGTGTTTGGCTTTCACGGCGGCTGGCTGCACGCCAAGATAGGCTTGGTGCTGTTGCTGTCGGGCGTGCATGGCTATCTGGCCGGTGCTGTCAGGAAATTCGCCGAGGACCGCAATGAAAAACCGGCGCGGCACTGGCGAATCGTCAACGAGATCCCCACATTGCTGATGATCGCCATCGTCATCCTGGTTGTCGTCAAGCCGTTCTAGGCCCATTTCGGTCGACAAAACGCAGCTTGCTCTTTCCCCCGACCGACGATAAAAGACGGGTCTTCCTTCCCGTCATGCGCCGCCCTTGATTGCTTTCGGCCGCGCCCGGCATTTATCGCATCCAGCCGATATATTTTCCCCAAAGCAGATTCAGAGTCCGTCTATGCAAGAAATGAAACTCGCAGAGTTCAAGAACAAGAAGCCGCCAGAGCTGATCGCCTATGCCGAATCGCTCGAAGTGGAAAACGCCAGCGTCATGCGCAAGCAGGAACTGATGTTTGCCATCCTGAAGAAATTGGCCGCCCAGGACGTCGAGATCATCGGCGATGGTGTGGTCGAGTTGCTGCAGGACGGTTTCGGCTTCCTGCGCTCAGCCAACGCCAATTATCTGCCGGGTCCCGACGATATCTACATCTCGCCCTCGCAGATCCGCCGCTTCTCCTTGAAGACCGGCGATACCGTCGAAGGGCCGATCCGCAGCCCAAAAGAGGGCGAGCGCTATTTCGCCCTTCTCAAGGTCAACACGATCAATTTCGACGATCCCGAAAAGATCCGTCACAAGATCCATTTCGACAATCTGACGCCGCTCTATCCGACCAAGCGGCTGAAGATGGAGATCGACAATCCGACCGGCAAGGACATCTCGTCGCGGGTGATCGACCTGGTGGCGCCGATCGGCAAGGGACAGCGCGCGCTCATCAACGCGCAGCCGCGTACCGGCAAAACGGTGCTGATGCAGAATATCGCCCACTCGATCACGGCCAATCATCCGGAATGCTATCTGATCGTACTTCTGATCGACGAACGGCCAGAAGAAGTGACCGACATGCAGCGTTCGGTGAAGGGCGAGGTCGTGTCCTCGACCTTTGACGAACCGGCGGTGCGCCACGTCCAGGTCGCCGAAATGGTCATCGAAAAGGCCAAGCGCCTGGTCGAGCATGGCCGCGACGTCGTTATTCTGCTCGATTCGATCACCCGCCTCGGCCGTGCCTACAACACCGTTGTGCCGTCCTCCGGCAAGGTGCTGACCGGCGGTGTCGACGCCAACGCGCTACAGCGGCCGAAGCGCTTCTTCGGCGCGGCCCGCAACATCGAGGAAGGCGGCTCGCTGACCATCATCGCCACCGCGCTGATCGACACCGGCAGCCGCATGGACGAAGTCATCTTCGAAGAGTTCAAGGGCACCGGCAACTGCGAAATCCAGCTCGACCGCAAGGTCGCCGACAAGCGCATCTACCCGGCCATGGACATCTTGAAGTCGGGCACCCGCAAGGAGGACCTGCTGGTCTCCAAGCAGGATCTGCAGAAGATCTTCGTCCTGCGCCGCATCCTGGCGCCGATGGGAACCACCGACGCGATCGAGTTCCTGATCGACAAGCTGAAGCAGACCAAGACCAACGCCGATTTCTTCGATTCAATGAACACGTAAGCTTCTCGTCGGCCATCGTTTCGCATTGAAGCCCCGTTCCGGGAACTGGGACGGGGTTTTTCATTGCGGGGGCAAACAGGTCGCATTTCCGACAGGGCGTGGCCTTGGGCGGCAATTTCCATAGCTGTCGTCATGCGAGTAATCGCGTCTCGAAGATCGGAAGCCGCATGGAGAAAGCAATCCCAACCCTGATCGGCTTCTCGGCCATCCTGACATGGTCGTTCTTGGCGCTGCTTTCGACGGCGGCGGGACCGATTCCGCCCTTTCAGCTGGCGGCGATGACATTTCTGCTTGGCGGGTTGGTCGGCGCGTCGAGCTGGCTTGTCCGTCCGGCGGCGATCAAGTCGCTGCGCCAGCCGTGGCAGGTCTGGGCGCTCGGCACAGCGGGGCTGTGCATCTATCACTGCGCCTATTTCTTCGCCATCCAGTCGGCGCCGCCGGTCGAGGTCAGCCTGATCGCCTATCTCTGGCCGTTGCTGATCGTCGTCTTTGCCGCCTTCCTGCCTGGAGAAAAGCTGAGGGCCCATCACATTGCCGGCGTCATGCTCGGCTTTGCCGGCGCCATTGTGGTGATCACCAAGGGCGGCACGATCGGACTGGCCAATGGTGTGATGAAGGGGCATGTCATCGCGCTGTTCTGCGCTTTCATCTGGGCCGGCTATTCGGTTTTATCGCGCCGCTTTGGCAAGGTGCCGACCGATGTGGTCGTCGGTTACTGCTTCATCACGGCTGCGGTCGCCTTGGTGCTGCACCTCACCCTTGAGACCACCGTCTGGCCACAGACTGCGACGCAGTGGAGCGCCATCGTCATCTTGGGCGTAATACCGCTAGGCGCCGGCTTTTACGCCTGGGACTATGGCTGCAAGCACGGGGACATCATGATCCTCGGCGCCCTCTCCTATGCCGCGCCCCTCTTCTCGGTCATCGTGCTTCTGCTGGCAGGCTTTGGTGTGTTTCACTGGTCGGTGGCTGTTGCTTGCATCCTGATCACGGTCGGAGCGGTGGTCGCGGCCAAGGATTTGCTGTTCGGGCCGCGGTCGCCATCCAGTGATGCGACGCCGCTTCCTTCGGCGTTGGACGGAAACACCGGTTGACCTGCCGTCGCAACAGCGGCTCGGTTCCTACGGATCCGGCGCCACGGGCAGGATAGCCGGTGCATAGCTCCGGTCTGCCGGTTGGCGGCCGGATGCCACTGGCCAATGTTCGATCGATTCGCATCCGTTCCGATCGCGGAGACGATCGGCGTGACGCGGGTCGGGATTTCCGATTCGCAACCGGAACGAGGCTTGCCTCATGGGGAGATGGGCTCCAGCTTCACGGTTCCGGGCCAGGAACAGGCATTAACGATGCCGGCCTGCCGTAGGGCTTGCTGGCCCGCCCAGAACTGCTTGGCGTCGGGATAGGACCCGCCTGCTCGCACATGGATGACAGGCGGCTATACAGATTTGGTAATGTCCGGCCGCTCCTCGCGATCGACCTTGATATTGACGAACAGCCGGTTCATGACGGCCGCGACACTGTGGGATTGTCGACCGGACAGCTAGGCGACCGGTGAGAAGGGCAAATGATTTCAGGCGATTCGATCGTTGCGCTTTCCAGCGGGCGCCTGCCCGCCGGCATCGCTGTCATCCGCATTTCCGGACCGAAGACTCGATTCGTCGTCGAAACGGTTGCCGGTGGCAAGGTCAAGGACCGGGTTGCAACCCTGCGCAAGCTCCGAACGGTGGACGGTTCGCTTATCGACAACGGCCTGGTGCTGTTTTTTCCTGGGCCGAACAGTTTTACCGGCGAGGATGTCGCCGAGTTCCACGTCCATGGCGGCCGCGCCGTGGCCGGCAAGATGCTGGAGATCATTGCCGGGTTTGACGGCGTGCGTCATGCGGAACCTGGTGAATTTACGCGCCGGGCTCTTCTCAACGGCAAGCTGGATCTGGTCGAGACGGAGGCGTTGGCCGATCTGGTCAATGCCGAAACCGAAGCGCAGCGGCGCTTTGCCGTGCAGAATGCCGAAGGAGTGCAAAGCGAACTCTATCTTGGCTGGCGCCGTCGGCTGATCCATGCACGGGCGATGATCGAGGCGGAAATCGACTTCGCCGACGAAGACGACGTGCCCGGTTCGGTTTCGGACACGGTTTGGTCCGATGTGCGCGCAATGGTGGGGGAGATCGGCCGGCATGTCGATGGCTTCCATGCCGCCGAGATCATCCGTGACGGGTTTGAGGTTGTCATCCTCGGTGCACCGAACGCCGGAAAATCCAGCCTGTTCAACGCGCTGGCCAGGCGTGAGGCGGCGATTGTTACCGACGAGCCCGGCACGACGCGGGACTTGCTCGAAGTGGTGCTGGATGTCCACGGAGTGCGGGTCAGGGTAACCGACACCGCGGGCCTGCGCGAGGCGCCCGGCAAGATCGAAGCGATCGGTATCGAAAAGGCGCGGGCCAAGGCGCACACAGCTGACCTGGTGCTGTTGCTGGAAGATCTGGCGGACCCGAGTGCGATCGGCAACATGCCTGTCGACGCCCCGGTTTTGAGAATCGGCACCAAGGTCGATCTCTTGAAAGGTTCGCCGCGATTGGAGGCCTATGATGCGTTGATCTCGACGGTGGACGGCACTGGGTTGGCTGAACTCCTGGCCGAGATCGGCAGGCGCGCCGCAGCTGCTATCGGCGATGCCGGTGACATCCTGCCGTCTCGGTTGCGGCATGTGGAGCTGCTCAATGAGACCAGGCGCTTTCTGATCTCGGCTTTGTCGGGGCAAGAGCGCGGCCAGGAGCTGCGGGCGGAGGAGCTGCGTCTTGCGGCGGACCGGCTCGGCCGGATTGTCGGCGCGGTGGATGTCGAGGACCTGCTGGACGTAATCTTTTCGCAATTTTGCGTTGGAAAGTGACTCACGTGAGACAGGGGGGCGCGCTGTGTGAGTGACTCACGTGAAACACAGGGGGCCGCCCTAGTGCGTGTTTCACGTGAAATGAGGAGTTTGGCAAAAACGGCAAGTGCCGAAGGCCGGCCCCGCCCCTCATTGTCCTCCCGGGCATTTCTCACGTGCGGTGACGGGGAGAAAGATACTGTTATCCGGGATTTCGCCAACCACCGAAGCGCGCCAGCGCTTGAGCTCCTCCTTGTTCACTGGGAGAAGATGCCGGCAGGCAGATGAGGGGCAGCGCCAGCCGAGGTAATTGTCGCCGCTTCCATGACTCACGTGAAACACCTCTGCGGCTTTCAGCACTCCGTTCCCCGTGAACGAATCAACCTGCAAATCCTTGACAGCGTCCTCTCGTGGGGACATGTGTCGGGAAATCTCTGAATCTGGAAGGGACAATGATCGATCGCTATGATGTGGTTGTGGTGGGCGGTGGCCATGCCGGGTGCGAGGCTGCGAGCGCTGCCGCGCGCGCCGGTGCCAGGACCGCGCTGATCACGCTGCGCTTCGACACGATCGGTGTCATGTCCTGCAATCCGGCGATCGGCGGCCTCGGGAAGGGCCATCTGGTGCGTGAGATCGACGCCATGGACGGGCTGATGGGCCGCATCGCCGATGCTGCCGGCATCCAATTCCGCCTGCTTAATCGCCGCAAAGGCCCTGCCGTGCGCGGGCCGCGCACGCAGGCCGACCGCAAGCTTTACCGGCTGGCCATGCAGGAAGCGATTCGGCAGCAGAACGGTCTCGACGTCGTCGAAGGCGAGGTTCTGGACTTCGACATCGTGGATGGACGCATCGCCGCTGTGCTCCTGGCCGACGGGCGCCGGTTGGCGTGCGGCGCCGTGGTGCTGACCACCGGCACTTTTCTGCGCGGTCTTATTCACATTGGCGACAGGAAGATTGTCGCCGGGCGGATGAACGAGCAAGCGAGCCTTGGCCTGTCGGCGACGATGAGCCGCGCCGGTTTCGCGCTTGGACGGCTGAAGACCGGGACGCCGCCGCGGCTCGATGGCCGAACCATCGACTGGGCGTCGCTGGAAAGCCAGGCGGCCGACGAACATCCAGTGCCGTTCTCGCTGCTCACCGACACAATCAAGAATCCGCAAATCCATTGCGGCATCACGCGTACGACGCCGGCGACGCACGCGCTGATCCGCGCCAATATCCGCCGCTCCGCCATGTATTCCGGCTCGATCGAAGGCGTAGGTCCACGTTACTGCCCGTCGATCGAAGACAAGATCGTCAAGTTCGGCGATCGCGAAGGCCACCAGATTTTCCTCGAGCCGGAAGGGCTGGACGACGACACGGTCTACCCCAATGGCATTTCGACCTCCCTGCCCGAGGATGTGCAACTCGACATTCTCAAAACTATACCCGGGCTAGAGCGGGCGACCATGCTGCAGCCCGGCTACGCCATCGAATACGACCATGTCGATCCGCGCGAGTTGGAGCCGACGCTTGAGGCCAAACGTATTGCGGGGCTTTTCCTCGCCGGTCAGATCAACGGCACCACCGGTTATGAAGAAGCCGGAGCGCAGGGCCTGCTCGCCGGGCTCAACGCCGCGCGCAAGGCGGCGGCCGACGACCAAATCGTGCTCAGCCGCACCGAAGCCTATATCGGTGTGATGGTCGACGACCTCACCAGCCGCGGCATTGCCGAGCCCTACCGCATGTTCACTTCGCGGGCGGAGTTTCGCCTATCGCTGCGCGCCGACAATGCCGATGAAAGGCTTACGCCTCTGGCAAATCAGCTTGGTATCGTGTCGCCGGAGCGGACGCGGCGGTTCAATGAAGTCACACAGGATCTTGATAGGGCGCGCGAACTCGCAGTTGCGACGACGATGACGCCCAACGAAGCGGCGCGGCATGGGCTGGAGATCAACAGGGACGGCGTGCGCCGCTCCGCCTATGAATTGCTCGCTTATCCCGGCGTCGATATCGCCTGGCTCGCCCGTGTTGTGCCGGCCTTTGGCGCAATCGATGTCAAAACCTCTGAGCGGCTCGAAACGGAAGCGAAATACTCGGTTTACCTCGATCGCCAGCAGGCAGATGTCGCACAAATCCGCCACGAGGAAAGCCGGCTGATCCCGGCGTCGGTGGATTTCGCCGATGTTCCTGGCCTGTCCAATGAGCTGAAGCAGAAGATGCTAACGCGTCAGCCGCGGTCGATCGCTGACGCGCAGCGTATGGAAGGCATGACGCCGGCGGCGCTGGCCATCATCGTCGCGCACGTCCGCAACGCCGAGTCGGCCGCCCAAAGGGCCGTTGCGTGAGCTCTGCCTCATGGGCGAGCCTGCAAGAGGCTGCGGGACCGGTTTCACGTGAAACATTCGATCGCCTGGTGGCGTTCGAACAGCTGTTCCTGAAATGGAACCGAAGCATCAATCTGGCCGCGCCGTCGACGCTGGACGACGTCTGGGGCCGCCACATTCTGGATAGCGCGCAACTGGCGCGAATCGCACCGCAGGCCAAACGCTGGGCCGATCTCGGCTCGGGCGGCGGTTTTCCGGGCCTGGTGCTGGCCTTCCTGCTGGTCGAACGCGAAGGCGCGTCGATCGATCTGGTCGAGAGCAACCGCAAGAAAGCATCGTTTTTGCAGGCGGTCATTGGCCAGTTCGGTTTGCCGGCACGGGTCGTCGCCCGGCGCATCGACGACAGCTATGCGCTTGTTTCCGAACCGGAAATCATCACGGCGCGGGCGCTGGCCGCGCTGCCAGCGCTGCTTGACCTGTCGGCGCCATGGCTGACCAAGGGGTCACGTGCGCTTTTCCACAAAGGCCGGGATTACCGCTCCGAGGTGGAAGAAAGCACTCACCGCTGGGCTTTCGATCTGGTAGAACATCCGAGCATGACCGACGCCCATGGCGTCATCCTCGAAGTGACCGATCTGCGGACGGCGTAAGCTCTCCTTCGCAACCTTGGCGACGCAATGAATACCTGGCCCACATGAATACCTGGCACAGACCCATGAAAACCGGACCTCGCATCATCACCGTCGCCAACCAGAAGGGCGGCGTCGGCAAGACCACCACCGCCATCAATCTGGCCACGGCGCTGGCCGCGATCGGCGAAAAGGTGCTGATCGTCGATCTCGACCCGCAAGGCAATGCCTCGACGGGTCTCGGTATCGACCGCAAGGATCGCACCGTCTCCTCCTATGACGTGTTGACCGGCGAACTGGGCCTGGAAGAGGCGGCCATTCCGACGGCGGTGCCCGGCCTGTCGATCGTGCCGTCGACGCTCGATCTGCTCGGCATCGAGATGGAAATCGCCTCGGCGCCGGATCGCGTGCTTAAGCTGCGCAACGCGCTGCGCGCCGCCACCGAGCGCGGTGCGCCGTTCGGCTATGTGCTGATCGACTGCCCGCCCTCGCTCAACCTTTTGACTTTGAATTCAATGGCGGCAGCCGATTCTGTTCTTGTGCCGCTGCAGTGCGAGTTCTTCGCGCTGGAAGGGCTCAGCCAACTCCTGGAAACGGTGGAGCAGGTGCGCCGTTCGATCAATCCGGACCTGATCATCCAGGGCATCGTGCTGACCATGTATGACGGCCGCAACAACCTCGCCAACCAGGTGGTGCAGGACGTGCGGGCACACATGGGCGACAAGGTCTACGAGACGATCATTCCTAGGAATGTGCGGGTGTCCGAGGCGCCGTCCTACGGCAAGCCGGCAATCCTCTACGATCTCAAGTGCTCAGGCAGCCAGGCCTATCTGCAGCTGGCGTCCGAAGTGATCCGCCGCGAGCGTAAATTGCGCGCCGCATAGGGTCGATAAACAAAGCGATCCGGCACCGAAACGATCAAGAATCTGGAATTGAGATGAGCGAAGACCTTTCGAGAAAGAGACTGGGGCGTGGACTGGCGGCGCTGATCGGCGAGATCGACCGCCCGGTGGCAGCCGAAAAGCCGGGCTTGAATGCGGACGGCAAGGTGCCGATAGAGTTCCTGAGCCCGAACCCGAAAAACCCGCGCCGGCACTTTGGCGACGCCGACCTGACCGATCTCGCCCAGTCGATCCGCGAACATGGCGTGGTGCAGCCGGTGGTGGCGCGGCCTTCGCCGACGCAGGCCGGGCGCTATGAGATCATCGCCGGCGAGCGACGCTGGCGCGCCGCGCAGCGCGCCGGGCTGACCGAGATTCCGATCATCGTCCGCGACGTCAACGACCGCACGGCGCTCGAACTGGCGATCATCGAGAACGTCCAGCGCACCGACCTCAATCCGGTCGAGGAGGCGCTCGGCTACCAGCAGTTGATCGACGATCACGGCTACACCCAGGCCGATCTCGGCAATGTCATCGGCAAGAGCCGCAGCCACGTCGCCAACACGCTGCGGCTGCTGAAGCTGCCCGACGTCATCCGAGACATGCTGGTCGACGGCGCGCTGTCAGCCGGTCACGCCCGCACGCTGGTCACGGCGCAGGATCCAGCTGGGCTCGCCAAGCAGATTGTCGAGGAGGGGCTTTCGGTGCGCCAGGCGGAAGCGCTGGCGCAGATGCCGGCGGGCGGCACGCCGCCCAAGGCAAAACCATCACACGGCGTATCGGGCAAGGATGCCGACACGCTGGCGCTGGAAAGGCTGATGACCAACACGATCGGCATGATCGTCACCATCGAGCACAAGGGCAGGGGCGGCGCGATCCGCGTGGACTACCGCAGTCTGGAGCAGCTCGACGAGCTATGCCGGCGGTTGAAGGATGAGCGGTAGAGGGTTGGGGTTGCGCCATATTTAGCCGGCGAATGAAGTCTGGCTTAGGATGAAGAAAGGGCTTGGCGGTTGCCGGCTCTTCTTTTTATTGGCGATTGCCGAAGGGATCGAACTGCTGATCTCCCCCCTTGAGGGGGAGATGGCCGGCAGGCCAGAAGGGTCGTCTCCCATCAAGCGCCGACCTCGTTTGTCGTTGCGAAAGGCGCCAGCGCTCCACGCGCCGCGACCCCCTCTGTCGCCTTTGGCGACATCTCCCCCTCAAGGGGCCCGTTGCGTTATAGGCTTTGGGCGTGGAGAGAGACGGCAAGGGCAATGCGAGGTGGTTTCCGGCGCTGGTTTGTGGCCAGATGGGGTAGGAGTTGGCGTATTCGGCGGATTTCGGGCGCAGTGCGACCCTAGATCAGGTCGCCAGCGTCACCCAGCGACGCATGTTGAAGGCCATGGCGGCGATGAGAACCTGTCCTGCCGCCTTGGCCAGACCGCGATAGCGGATGGCGCAAAGTCGCATGCGGTTCTTCAAGGTGGCGAAGGTCGTCTCGACGGCAAAACGTTGCCGGGCGATCAGTTGGTTGAACTGCTTCAGGCGCGCCGGCAGGCGCGGATGATGCTTGTTGGCCCGCCGCATCAGCCGCGGCTTGATCCCGCGCTGCCTCAGCGACAGCTCGCGCGCCTTGGTGTGATAGGCCGCATCCGCCAGCACCGCGCCTTCGTCGCCACAGATCAGATGATCCGCCTCGACCGTGTCGTTGACGTTGGCTGCTGTCGTCCTCACCCGGCGGATCAGACCAGAACCCTGGTCGACGCCGACATGGGCCTTGTAGCCGTAGGAGGAGCCAGGCTTGCCCTGCCGGCGTGTAAAGCCGGCATCGGGATCGCCGGCATCGCCCGCTTCGTGCGCGGCCCCACTGGGCGGCCGTGCCGCCGCCGTCTCGATCACCGTGGCATCGAGCATCGTGCCGCGCCGCAGGATCAGCCCGGCCTTGTCCAGTTGATGGTCCAGTTCGCCAAACAGCTTCTCCAGAAGCCCGGCCTCCACGAGAAGATTGCGAAAGCGGTTGAGCGTGGTGTGGTCGGGCACCGTCTCCTCGAGCGTCAGTCCAACGAAGCGGCGGAACGACAGCCGATCGGCGAGCGCCTCCCTCCAGTTCGTTGTCCGACAGCCCATACAAGGATTGCAGCAGAAGCGCCTTGAACATCACCAGCGAATTGTACGCAGGCCGCCCCGGCCCAGTTGGCGAGCGCAGCCGCGCCAGGATCTTCTCGAAGCGATACCACTTCACCAGCGACGACAGCCGGTCCAGTCGTCCGCTCCGACCAAGACCCTGCGGCAGCAGAGCCTCTACAAAACTGAACTGACCGCTCGGCTTTGTCGTCATGGCAAAATCCCCGTTTCAAAAACAGGGAATCACATCCACCCAATTTTGCAACAGTCCCTCAAGGGGGGAGATCACCGCTGCGCCAGCCTCGCGCTCTCCACCGCAATGCCGAGCAGCGCCTGCCGCGCCAGCGCTTCCGACAAATCCGGCCTGCGCCTAGTCTGCAGCACGGCCGATTGCAGCCGGTTCAGCGCGCGGCTGAGCGCCTCGACGTTCCAGCGCTCCAGCGCCTTCTCCACCAGCTTGCGCCGCGAGAAAAACACCGGCGGACGGGCGCCGGCCACTGCCGAGGCGGCGTTGCGGCCGGCGGTGTCCATCTGGCCGCGCATGACCTGAAGCTGCTGCAGCTGCCGCATCGCCGAGGACAGTACCAGGAAAGGATGGCCGCCGGACAGGCAGTGGCGGGTGAAGGCGGTGTCGAAGTCACCGATCCTGCCCTCCAGCACAGCATCGACCGCGTCGTCGAAGGAGGCGCCGGAGACGTCGCCGGACATCGCCCTTACGTCGTCGAGGCTGATGTCCTTCTGGCCGTGGGCATAAAGCACCAGTTTTTCGATCTCACCGCGTGAGGCCAACCGGTCGCCGCCGAGATTGCGGCGCAGCGCCTGGCGTGCGTCGAGCGCCATCGACATGCCGGCCTTGCGCAACTCGTCGTCGATGACGCTGTCGATGTCGCGCGCTTCATCGGCATAGCATGGCAGCGCCATGGCGTTGTCGGCCGCCTCGACCACGGCGCGCAGCCCGACGCCTTTTTTCAGGTCGCCGGCCTCGATGAGAATGATCGCGTCGCGCGCGGGCTCCGCGGTCAGCGCCTTGACGTCCTCAGCCAGCGGCTTCTGGCCGCTGGCGTTGCGCACCCACAGAAGCCGCCGGTCGGAGAACATCGGCACGGTGCGGGCTTCGTCCAGCAGCCGGCCCTGGTCGCGATCGACCTCCGCGCCGTCGAGCCGGACGACGGAGAACGGATCGTCGAGCGACAGGCCGGTTTTCGCGGCAAAGGCTTTGGCCCGCTCGGCGACCAAGCCGCGGTCGGGTCCGTAAAGCAGGACGATCGATATGCGCGCGTCAGGCTTCGCCAGCCACGAATCGACTTCGTATCCTTTTTTCTGCGCCATTAGCGGTGGTTAGCATGGGGAGAGGGCGGAGTGAACGTTCTCCAGAGAGTTCGAGACCCTATTGTGTCCAGCCGATAGATGGGTAACACTTTGAACCGGATACATAGGTGACACTTCTCTCCCCCTATGCGTCCGCCGCAGCGCCAAG
>NZ_JAMYQI010000032.1:0-18106 GCF_040320805.1 Mesorhizobium sp. M0615
CATCGATTTCTCCAGATATCCTGTGCACCTCCAAAGGCTTGACCGGCGGCACCATCCCGCTGGCCGTAACGCTTGTCACCGATGCCATCTTCCGGGCGCACTATTCCGAGGACCGGAAGAAGACGTTTTTCCATTCGAGCTCCTACACCGCCAATCCGATTGCCTGTGCGGCAGCACTCGCCAATGTCGAGATCTGGCGCGACGAACCAGTGGCCGAGCGGATCACGGCCTTGAGCGTGATGCAGGCCGTCGGGCTGCAACGCTTTCGGGACAATCCATATTTTGCCGGCTGTCGAGCCACGGGAACGATCGCGGCGCTCGACCTGCGAACCGGTTCCGCAGGTTATCTCGCCGAGATTGGTCCGAAGCTGCGCGCTTTCTTCCTCGAGCGCGGCCTGCTTGTGCGCCCGCTCGGCAATGTCCTCTACCTTCTGCCACCCTATTGCATCGCAGACGACGAGCTCGAACGAGTCTATGACGCCATCGAGGAGGCCGGGGAACGCTTCGGGTCCAGGCCATGAGCAAGTCGTCGCGCATTCTCGGACTTGGCCATCACGTGCCTGGGCGCAAGGTGGCCAATGCCGAGATCGAGAGCAATCTCGGCCTCGAGCCGGGCTGGATCGAAAGGCGTACCGGAATCCGTTCGCGCTTCTGGGCAACGGACGAAGACACGCTGTCGGGTCTTGCCACCCGGGCTGGCGACATGGCGCTGGTGAACGCCGGTATTGCGCGCCACGACATCGGTCTGCTGTTGCTTGCCACCTCGACACCCGACCATCTTCTGCCGCCCAGCGCGCCGCTGGTCGCACACAAGCTTGGCCTTGGCCGCGCAGGCGCGGTCGATCTGACCGGCGCCTGCGCTGGCTTCATCTATGCGCTCATGTTTGCGGACGGGTTCACCCGCCTGCATGGCAAACCAGCGCTGGTCATCGCCGCCAACATTCTCAGCCGCCGCATCAATCCAGCCGAGCGCGCGAGCTCAGTCTTGTTCGCCGATGCCGCCGGCGCCCTGGTGATCGGTCAGTGCGATGATGCTGATCGGGGCATTCTCGGTGCCTCGGTGGCTTCGGACGGCTCGCGCTACGGGCTGATCCAGATTCCCGCAGGAGGAAGCAACACGCCGTTCCATGGCGACCTCGACCTCGGGCAGACCCGGATGACGATGACCGACGGGCCCGAAATATTCGCAAAGGCCGTCGAGATGATGACCGATTGCTCGAGAACCGCGCTAGCCGCTGCGGGGGTGCGGCCACACAATGTCGGCCGGTTTGTGCCGCATCAGGCCAATACTCGGATTTTCGGCGCGGTCGCAAGAAACCTCGGCATTGCGGACCAAGCAATTGTCAAGACGATTGCCGAATACGGCAACTCTTCGGCCGCGACGGTCCCGCTGTCGCTCTCGCTCGCCAACCAGATGAAGCCATTCCAGCCAGGAGAGAAAATCCTTCTGGCGGCGGCGGGTGCGGGTCTCAGCGGCGGCGCTCTCGTGGTTGGAATCTAGCCGGCCGGCTCACGCGCGCAGGATTGGTCATGAATGGCAATAGGAGCAACAGAACCAATGCCAAATGGCCTTCTGAAGCTCGACATGACCAAGCTGACGCAGCACGACCCGTGCGAGCCTCTGGATGAGTTCAAATGCAACACCCGTTGCACAAATCGTACCATCTGAATAAAGCTCAATTACAAAGGGTGAGCCGCCCCATATATGTCGGATACCCGACATTGTTCACATAAAAGGCTCGATGCTTACACGCTCTTTGCTGGCTGCTCTTTGCTGTCTTCTCTTTTCTCTTTGCTCTTTGCTCTTCCGTCTTGACTAGCAGGAGCCTGCGGCTTATCTCATTGCCGCGTTAGCACTCGCTTCGGCTGAGTGCTAGGCATGCTCCGGCAACGGAGCACCGTTCAACATCCGCACCAAGGAAATCCAAAAATGGCAAAGTCGAATTTCCGGCCGCTGCATGACCGCGTGGTCGTACGCCGGGTCGAATCCGAATCCAAGACCGCCGGCGGGATCATCATCCCGGATACGGCGAAGGAAAAGCCGCAGGAAGGCGAGATCATCGCCGTCGGCTCCGGCGCTCGCGACGAAGCCGGCAAGCTGGTCCCGCTGGACGTCAAGGCCGGCGACCGCATCCTGTTCGGCAAGTGGTCGGGCACCGAAGTCAAGCTCAATGGCGAAGACCTTCTGATCATGAAGGAATCCGACATTATGGGCATCATCGGCTGATTATCGGCCTCACCGTCAACTGAATTTCAGGCTTGATCGCAAGCCCCTGCCAGGAGCTAAAAAATGGCTGCCAAAGACGTAAAATTCTCCCGCGACGCCCGCGAGCGCATGCTTCACGGCATCAACATCCTCGCCGACGCGGTGAAGGTGACCCTCGGTCCCAAGGGCCGCAACGTCGTCATCGACAAGTCGTTCGGCGCTCCGCGCATCACCAAGGACGGCGTCACCGTCGCCAAGGAAATCGAACTTTCCGACAAGTTCGAAAACATGGGCGCGCAGATGATCCGCGAAGTTGCTTCGAAGACCAACGACATCGCCGGTGATGGCACCACGACCGCGACCGTCCTGGCGCAGTCGATCGTCCAGGAAGGTAACAAGGCGGTTGCCGCCGGCATGAACCCGATGGACCTGAAGCGCGGCATCGACCTGGCCGTGACCGAAGTCGTCGCGGCTCTCGGCAACGCTGCCAAGAAGATCAAGACTTCCGAGGAAGTTGCCCAGGTCGGCACGATCGCCGGCAATGGCGACGAGTCGGTCGGCAAGATGATCGCCGAAGCGATGCAGAAGGTCGGCAATGAAGGCGTCATCACGGTTGAGGAAGCCAAGACCGCCGAGACCGAGCTGGAAGTCGTCGAAGGCATGCAGTTCGACCGCGGCTATCTCTCGCCCTACTTCGTCACCAACGCCGACAAGATGGTTGCCGAGCTCGAGGACGTCTACATCCTCCTGCACGAGAAGAAGCTGTCCAACCTCCAGGCCATGCTGCCGGTTCTCGAAGCCGTCGTGCAGACCTCCAAGCCGCTGCTCATCATCTCGGAAGACGTCGAAGGCGAGGCTCTGGCCACGCTGGTCGTCAACAAGCTGCGCGGTGGCCTGAAGATCGCCGCCGTCAAGGCGCCGGGCTTCGGTGATCGCCGCAAGGCCATGCTGGAAGACATCGCCATCCTCACCGGTGGCCAGGTCATTTCGGAAGACCTCGGCATCAAGCTCGAGAATGTCGGCCTCAACATGCTCGGCCGCGCCAAGAAGGTGTCGATCTCCAAGGAGAACACCACCATTGTCGACGGCGCCGGCAAGAAGGACGAGATCCAGGGCCGCGTTGCCCAGATCAAGCAGCAGATCGAAGAGACCACGTCGGACTACGACAAGGAGAAGCTGCAGGAACGTCTGGCGAAGCTCGCGGGCGGCGTCGCGGTGATCCGCGTCGGCGGCGCGACGGAAGTCGAAGTCAAGGAAAAGAAGGACCGCGTCGACGACGCCCTCAACGCGACCCGCGCGGCCGTGGAAGAAGGCATCGTTGCAGGCGGCGGCGTCGCACTGCTGCGCGCTTCGGCCAACATCAAGGTCACCGGCGTCAATGCCGACCAGGCTGCCGGCATCAACATCGTTCGTCGTGCACTGCAGGCTCCGGCCCGTCAGATCGCTTCGAACGCAGGTGCGGAAGCTTCGATCGTTGCCGGCAAGATCCTTGACAACAAGGGTGCGACCTACGGCTACAACGCCCAGACCGGCGAGTATGGCGACATGATCGCCATGGGTATCGTCGACCCGGTCAAGGTCGTTCGCACCGCTCTCCAGGACGCGGCCTCGGTCGCCGGCCTGCTCGTCACCACCGAAGCCATGATCGCGGAGGCTCCCAAGAAGGAGTCGGCTGGCGGCGGCATGCCTGGCGGCATGGGCGGCGGCGGTATGGGCGGCATGGGCGGGATGGGCGGTATGGATTTTTAATCCAGCCCCTATCAACTTACAGCGGACAGGGCGGCAGCAATGCCGCCCTTTCCTTGTGTGCCGAATATGATCGAAACCTTGGAGTGCGTCCCGAGGATCTCGTTCGAGCCTCACCGCATGGTCGAGAATTAGGATCTTGTCCGATCGAGCAATTCGCGGGCTCAACCTGGTCAAACCGGCGCCCCCTACGAACTGCCCGATCCTTGAGGATTCCGCTGCGCGACAATCACGATGATTCATTCAGTTGGTAGCTATAGGCGGTGAATCATGAGGGGTATTGAGGAGCGTGGCAAGGCGCCCATCTCGGCATTTAACTCCATCGAGCGTGATATCAGGGACAATTCTCTCATCGGAACCTGGCGGCTGGCGTTGAAGGACCCGGTGATTCATCGTGATCTATAGTGGAGCAGACGCGCTCTGAGCCTCAAGAGCGTTTCCTCCTCTGAGTATCCTTGATCTGCCGCTGGACATTCTCGTTGATATTGCTGAGCGGCTCAGCCCGATGGATCTGCTGAGGATTTCGCACACAAATCAAGAGCTGCGTGTCGCCGCGATGATAGTCGCAACGCCTCAAGAAAGGCGGATTCAGGTTCAGGCCATCTGTGGCAGCCCTTGCAACCGGGCTCCAGCAGCGTCGCGGACAAACGGGAACTGCGCGATCTTGCTCGACATGAGCGTGTCGAGCTGGTCGCGGATCGCCGTCAACTTCAGCCGATCCAGGATTGCGATCAGCAGGTCATGATCTAGGGTCGTCATCACCAGCTCCCTCCGGCCGCCGCTTCGTACTCGGCGAGTGGCCGCACCAAGGTGGCCGGGGGTGATCTTGATCCGCTCGGCGCGCACCGGCCCCTCGAAGCCGGCAACGCCGACAAAAGGCTCTGTCGCAAACCTGAAATGGGGTTGTGAACGGCCATTTTGGCCTGTCCGTCAGCCAGCGAGGATATCGCAACAGCGATCGACAGACTTGTAGGCATACCTCGCCTGTCGCTTGCCCATCATGTGGATCATCTTGATGCCGGAGAGGATAACCACGTCGTTCGCATGCGACTTGAACCCGAGCATGGATCGAATGCGGCTTGATACGCCGGTGATCCTGTTCGATCCGATTGTTTAGATGCCGGCTATTGTGGAGCGGATCGGCTTCAGCGGTCGCCGCGATCGCTGCCGCAGCCGGCTTTCAGCGTCGCAGGAAAGGATTGCTTCGTAATTGGTCTGGCTGCCGTCGATGACGATGCGCTCCGGCCGGCCATGGCGCGTCAGCGCCTTGCGGAGGAAGCGTTGGGCCGCCACCTGGTTACGGTTTTCGCTAAAGAAGAACTCGACCGTATCGCCGAGGATGTCGATAGCGCGGTAGAGATACCGCCGCGGACCTTGATGTACGTCTCGTCCAATGCCACTTGCTGCCGACCACACGCTTGCGCCGGTTGAAGCGCTCCAGCAGCTGCGGCGAGAAGTGGGCGACCCAGCGATGCACAGTGGAGTGGTCGACCTCCAACGCGTTAGGCCATCATCTCTTCCAGATCGCGCAGGCTCAGAGTGTAGGCCAGGTACCAGCGCACGCACAGCAGGATCACCGACTGGTCGAAATGGCGGCCCTTGAACATCACGTGCTCCTCCACAGCTGAGGCGTTTTTCTTGCCATGCTCGCTTACAAAAAGGTTTGCGACAGAGCCGTTCGAACCGCATGCCGACACCATCGTCAAGGGCGGCCGCGGTGTCCATTATGGCCACAAGCTCAACCTGACGACGGGCAGGCAGTCTGTTCTTTCAATTTAGACCAACTATGCGGATGCCGCCTCAGTCAATTCAAGAATGTAACCAATGCCGCGCATGGTCGTGATACGTGGCGTTGCACCTGACCTACTCAGGTGTCCACGTAAGCGATAGATTCCGACTTCAAGCGCGTTGGCAGATACCTCGTCGTTGAACGAATAGAGGTGATCTTCCAACTGCGCACGAGGCACGATGCGGCCTGCACGGATAAGCAGATGCTCTAAAATACATAGTTCGCGGCGTGCGATCTTCAGAGGATGACCCGAGACGGAAACCTGTCGGCCGATCGGATCGAAATTGAGATTGCCAAATACAACGATGGGGTCGGTCACCTGTGTCGACCGGCGCAGAATGGCTCTCATTCTGGCGATGAGCTCATCGAAAGAGACGGGCTTGAGCAGAAAGTCGTCCGCGCCACCGTTGAAAATTGCAATCCGCTTCTCGAGATCGTTGATGCTACTCATAATGAGGGTTGGAACTGAATGCCCGTTGCTCCTTAGCTGTCTCAGCCAGCCCAAGCCATCGCCATCTGGCAGAGCCAACTCCAGCAGGAGAATTTCATAGGTTGCGCAACAAAATGCCCTCGACGCCTGTTCCAGGTTGCCAACTACATCAACGGCAAAACCGCTATCCCCGAGCGCAACTCGCACAGCGCGCGTAAGATCCACATGATGATCAATGAGCAGCGTTCGCATTTCACGTCCTATCAAGGTCGGACAGGTCACCGTCCGCTGTAAGACCGGGGCGACAGCGGAAGTCGCGCAACTCTTCGTAGTGTTCGTAACGCTCTTTCCGATGGGTGATCGCGGGAGCATGCAAGCCGCACGCCTGCAATAGTCGGGGATGGAACACGTGAAGACCTGTTGACGGGCTGAAACCGTCGGTCGGCCAGCCCACAATGCCACCGACTCTGCCTGCGATTTCTCTGCGCATCGATCCTCCTATGGGTTGCGTCGCAAACTCCAGCTGAGGTCGCAAGGGCAGGTTGCGGCTTTGTTCATTGAGAGGACCCCCTGGAGGCAATACCAGGAGGATTCCCTATATGGCACTTCCCGATTTACCACCGGTCATTCCGAACCACGTTCGGCGGCTTTGAAGACCTTCATTGAGCGCGGCTACGTAAATCAAGGGTACGACCTGCCGGGTGTCGATGCCGCTTTTGAAGCAGGCATCGGCACCAGCTCGGTGAGCGTCGCCCGCGCAATTCAGCGGACGCGCTCGATACACCCAGTCGAATCGTGCCGCGACTTGCCGCGCCGACAGGGCGCCCGAAGACTTCAGACTTGTGACCGAAGGTCTACGCTCAGTCCTCCTCCCATTATCCACCTCCCTCAAATCAAAGTGGACGTTCAATCTGAACAAATTACGCCATCGTATCACAAACGACTTACCGATCCCCGACGTGCTCTAGCCTTAGTGCTTGTTAAGAAGGTCGGCTACTGTCTCTCCGCGTCGCCGGACATCGGCGGCGAGCCACACCTCCCCCACCTCATACACGTCGCCTTGGGTACGGAACGGCACAATGACGTCAATGGCAGCCGACAGCAGGTCAAGAAGCGTGTGGTCTTCCACAGCAGCTCCTTGCGGGCTGCTCTTGACGAGTGAAAAGAGCTTTTTAAAGCCTTGGACCGGATCCGCCCCATGAATCGTTGATATTGATCCCGCATGGCCGGAGACGACTTCGCTAAGGTAGGCCCAAGCAGCATCATCGCGCATCTCGCCAAGCAATATTCGATCAGGGCGCATGCGCAAGCTGGCTTGCAACAGTTGCTCGGCTGTCACCGCACCTACGCCTGCTCGGTCCTTCGGATAGAGTAACCGGACATGGTTCTCGTGCGGGATTGCAAGTTCGAGCGTGTCCTCGATACTTATCAGTCTCTCTTGCGGGGGTATAGCGTTGATCAAAGTCTTGCTCATTGTCGTTTTGCCGCTTCCAGTAGGTCCGCAGAGCAGCATCGTGAGCCGCCCGCAAACGCACGCTCGCAAAAATTGCTCCAAGTCACCATTGTCGTAGTGCTGAAGAATCGTTTCGTCCTGCCGCTCTTGACGCTCCTTTCGTGACCGCCATTGATTCCAACGCGAGTATTCGTAGCGAGAGGAAACTTCCTTGAGTTCGGTCACACGACTTGAGGGACGCCGTATCGTCAGGCTTATTGTTCCTGAGGGAACAGCGGGCGGCAAACAGATCTGCAGCCGCTCTCCGTTCGGCAGCTCAGTCGCACAGAGGGGGCTTTGCGGTCCGACATCTTGCTTGCGCAGCGCTCCAGCGAGGATCGCGATGTCCTCCAGATCGTCATAAGATAGCGGTAGCGGATGTTTCGTGAAAACGCCGGCCTGTCGGACAAAGGCTTCCCCAGGCCGGTTGATAGCGACCTCTTCGGTCCTTGGCTCCTCAAGCCATTTCAAAACAGGGTTGAGAAGCAAACGCAATTGAGGGTCAGCCTCCGGTCGCATTGTTGTCTCTCCGGCGTTCGCGATGTTGGGGGGCTGGCGCCACGGCGGTCGCTCTAAGATCGTATACATCCGAGAAATCGAGGTCCCGAGCCACAAAGATGGATACAGCATCTCCCTGGTTTTTCTTTAGAGTTGGCGGAACGTTGATCGTTGCTCTAAGGGTTGTGTCAACGGCTTGTCCGGCGTTGCTCTGGAAGCTGTTGATGCCGCTTCCTCCACCTGAGCTGCCAGCGTATTGACCGGCGGCCTGAAACGCGCCTTGAATGACGCTCATGAGCATTGCTCCGCCAAAGCGCTGCCAGAAGTGATTATCCACCGTGCCAGGCATTCCGGAGCGGCCGAGCTCGTCAGCGCCCGGCGATGCTAGCGAAACGAGGGCATGGTCAGGCGTTTCGATGCGCGTCCACAGCACGAAGACACGCGCATCCCCCTGTTGGAGACCACGCTGGATCTCGCCAATCACGGTCGTCCCGCGATCCAAAAGCACCACGTTGTTGGTGGCGCCGCGGACGTCTTTAGGTAAGACGCACTTCACATAACCCGGTAAGTTTGTGTCGACTGCCGTTTGCAAAATGCAGGGAATTATCGTTCCTTGAGTAATCACGAGATCAGGGTGCGGCAAAAGTGTGGCCCGGCTCGCCTCCTGTATATCTGGCTTCAATCGCCCCGACAGATCGCCAGCGTCTGAAATCTCATCCGAGGTTGCAGGAGCATCCCTATGGTTGTCTTCGCTCCGCTGACCGTCGTTGGGCATTTGACTGCTGCCACTGTAGGCGAAAATTGGTGTTTCCTCCGGCGGCGGATCAGCTGGCGCCGGAGGCGGCGTAGATGGCGCAGGATCTCCTGCCTGCGCCGCCTGTACGGGTGCTGGAGCTTCGGGAGCAATCTCAATCGGCACGGGGCGGAATGGCTCGGCGTCGGCGACAATTGGAGGTTTTGGCTGAGTTGGCTCGTCTTGTGTGCTGGGACGACCGCCGAGCCAGATGAGCGATAGAGATGAGATGAGAACAAGTGCAGCGACGGCCAACTTCTGCAATCCCGAAACATGCCGGCGGGCCGGCTCCGAGACCATCGATCCGGAGGCATGGACATCATGTCCCGACTGTGGGCCGGTTTCATTCATCGGCCGAGCCTTTCAAAACGCGCCACACGTCGGGTGTCACTGTACCGGTCCCTGGCGCTCGTCCCACAGGGTCATAAGCCCTGTTGAAAATGGACAAGACCGTATTGCCATCTCTCAGACGCCATTCCCGGGCGACTGCGGATACTTCAACATAGTCCCCTTTGACCGTGTAATTGGCAGCGGCTTCCTTGCCGTCGGGATTGATAATGTAGAGGGAGGGTATGCGGGAATTGCTTGCGAAGCCAAATACGGTGGTAAAGCCATTATCGAAAACTTCCAGCGGCGACAGCGATCGATCGCCCTTTGCGACGTAGTGAAAATTGCTTTCGTCCGGACTGGTAGTTGCAGCGGGCCGATTCAACAAATCCTGAACTCTCTCGTCGTGCAGCACTTTCGCCCGGGCCTGACCAAGAATCGAGCGCCTTTCTGCGTCCTTTCTCTGAGCAGCAGCCTCATCAGCAGGATAGGTGAACTGCACGCTGTAGTATAGGTCAGGTTGCTGCTCATCGAGTTTTGGCATCGCTCTCGTTGAAATACTGAAGACGTATCTCCGTGTACCGGACTCACTCTCGGCCAGCACGATGACCGGCTGCGGCGGGAGCATCCGGCTAGCCTTAAAAAAGAGATAGTTGGCGCGCGGGAGCGCAGCCAGGTCTTTGCTATTGGAAACGGCCACGGCTGCGACTGTCTCGTTGGCCGCGAATGTGACAACCAGCGTTGCCCCCACTGCGGTAGACAGGCGCACCACTTCGTCGGGACGGTAAGCCAGGTAGCGCATGCGCGCATCATGCTTGCCGGCAAGTGGTGTGTCTTCCGCAGACGCTTCCATCGTTAAGAAGAGTGAACAGACCAGCGCGAGAAACGCTCTTTTTGTCATGGCTGCACATAGCCCAGGTTCGATACGCTATCTTCCGAGCCTTGATAGGAAGTGACGAGTAGACCTCCCGGATTGGTGAGCCTCGATTGCCCAGGCAGACCCGTCAAGCGCTCGTAGCGGATGGTAGCTGTCCAGGTGGTCACTATCGGCATCTGCCCATCGACAACAAGCGTACGTTTGTAACGGATCTGTTGAACGTCCGGACTGATGTCGTTTGAGGAAATATGCCCGACCTCGAGCTTGCCGCGCTTGCCGACCGTGACTTGCGGCGAGGTGGGATTCGGATAGTTGAAGAAATCTTGATATTGCTGTCGCACAGCCGGCGCGCTGAAACTGGATACGAGGTCATAGGCGTATTGGGCTGTATCTGCTGTGTACCCCTCGCGCAGGCGTACATATTCCCACAGCGAAGCATTTATGACGGCTCGGTCTTGGGTTGCCGGCAGTCGAGAGACTGACACTTCGCTGTCGACGGTCCCATCCGGCCGGACCCAGAGGAACACAGGTACGAGCTTGGCCAACGGGACCATGGCAGCGATGGTAAATGCCTGGGCAACATTTCCTAGGACCGCCGCTGCGGCAAAGGCTATCAGGGCCTTTGACAGGCGCCGCGCAGACTTCGCTCGTGAAGTTTGAAACGCTTCCACCTTCTTATAGTGGGCGGCTAGTGTTTCTCTCTCCACCAGAAGGGCATGTTCAGGAAATTTCACTTTGGCTCTTCCGCGCATTCGACCCGAAGATCCTCAGGGGTGGTTTCCCATTGTCCCACGTTCAGTTGGAATGGGGCACCCGCGCACGTCGCAAGCCCATGGCTTGTCTTGCAGGCGGCCAAAGCGAGGATTGACAGAAGTAGGCAATATTTCATGTTTTTGGCACCGAGCTTGTCGATTGATTAACCACCCGCCGTTTTGGCAAAGTGGCGATTGAGGCTGTTAAGAGGTCGGTTCGCACCTCCCCAAGAGCCGCCGGCGATGCTGCTGGCGATCGTCGGAAGCGCGACGATCAGAGCGTCACCAGCTAGGAAAAGCATGTCGAGCTCGTAAAGCCCGATGATCTTGGCTGCTGTCGTGCCCGAGAATTTGATCATCAAAAGCATGGCTGCCAGCGAGACTGCTTCGGCAGCGATTACTATCGTTGCCACGATGTTGAGGAGGAGAAGCAGCAGCCCGTACGAGAGCAGTTGGCCGATCCATCTGGTGGCTATGTCTCGAGTGTGATCAAAAAGGTAGCCTACAAGGACCAGGGGGCCGATCGTCAAGAGCACCTTCGTCAGAATTCCAACGGCATCGTAGATCTCGAACGCTGTCCACAGCGCGCCATAGAAAATCCATTGCGCTCCCTCGAAAGCAAGTATGTCCTGGCCGTTCATAGGCCCAATTTCGGAAGCAATCAGCTGAAAGACATACTGGCTTGAAGCAAACATGAGATCGAGCTTCTGGGGGATTCCGGTGAAGGGCAAGTCGCTGCCACTGATGTCGTGAGCCAACCTCGGAATCGTGTCGTCGAAGAGCGCTTCAATGTACAACTGATAGTTGGCCTGCCCTAAGATAAGGGCGACGACAATCGACACCATGATTACGCGCGAGATAGCCCCGCGCGCATCGACTTGACCACGCATGACCAGAAAGCCTTGGATTATTATCCAAAGCGTGACACACGCCACCAGAGGCGCACTGACCGCCGCTTGGATCTTTCCAAGCACTTTGTGCAGCCCCAACGTGAAGGCCCCATGAAAGATCGCGTGTATAGTCGTGAATGGCGCGGGAATTTTGAAATTCATGGCGTGAGCCTGATGTGTCCCTGATCAGCGCAGCTGAGCCTGATGAACTCAGCGTTCACGGGAGGGGGTCAAAAATGCGAGCGGTGTCCCGATGTTCGCGACGCTGCGTGGCGGCCTCCTCAGCGGCGTGAAGGCTCCCTTGTGCAGTGGCCATCGTCAGCAGACTCGTGGCCTGGACATTTTGGATCATCGCATCGTGAATCTGCTTGAGGACCAGACCGTTGGTCACGGTGGCCTGCATAATATTTCCCGAGCGGGAAAGCTGACCAAGCGTGCCGGCGTTATCCTTAAGGCGCTTGTCCATTATGCCCAAAGTGTCGGCTGCAATAGCTGCGGCATTGGCGGCCCCAGCGATTTGTCCCTGTAACAGTTTCGCTTCTGAATCGGTGCCGTTGACTATCCGATTCGGGTCCTGCGCAATGTTACGGGCCATAATCGAAGCTGGCGCCCGAGCATCAAACATCTGCCCCTCCAGCTTATTGCTCGACGGGTAGTGATTTCCTTGGTTCAGTGAGCTTAGCAGTCCCGTGACAGCGAATGACGACGTTAGCATTGTCACCATTTCGATCGTGGTAGCGAGCGTCTCGATTGACCTCTCAAGGATCGCCGCATTGGAAATCGCTGTTAAGGTCGTTTGTATTTCTGTTCCAGGGTCGGTGACGATAAATTGCGACCGGGCCTGTCCGTGAAGCAGAAGGGAAGCAGCAAGGGTCGTTACTGCAAGTTTGGCAAGTTTCATGAATATTCCTCCGTCAGTCTTGAACTTCATGGTACCGGGCCATGAACTTGTCGAGCCACCCACTTGGGGCGTCTCCGTGCTGGTTACGAAGCTGGTCGGCAAAGCGCACTGTGTTGGCCCGCCCCGAGAGTACGGCTACGTACTCGCGCATCTGCCCAAGATCGAATTCGCAAACAATACTCCCGCTATCGCGCTTGAGCAAAAACTTGCGGCTGCCGATTGCCATTCCCTGGCGGATTGCCTCGAACTCCTGCGCAGTGCACTTCAAGCCATCGACATACGCAGAGCGGTCCGCCGTCGGTGATGGGTAGAAAATTTTCGTCATACATTGCGCAACGAGACTAGCTCCGAGAGGCGATTCCAGAACGTGTTCAGGCTGCTGCGTTGCGAGTATCAACATGCCGTTGTTTTTGCGGACCGTGAGCAAGAACTTGTCGATAGTGGCCGAGAATTGGGGGTTGAGTAGATAGAATCGAAATTCGTCGCAGCTCATGACGAACCGACGACCATCGACGATAGCGCCCACTCGATGCAGAAGGTATGCGGCGGCCGGTGCACAGACCTCCTCATATTCCAGGAGCTGCGTCATGTCGAAGCCCGTAATGGAGGCATCCAGCCTTACTTCGTCCACGTCGCCGTCAAAGGCCCATCCAAGCGCCCCCCCTCTACACCACCGCTGCAGCCGTGCTCCTGCGCCCTCGGAGGGGCTGTGCAATAGGAACTCGCGCAGGCCCGCAAGTGAGCGCATAGGGGGTTCGAACGAAAGCTGACGAACAATGCCGCGTTCCAGCCGACGGCTTTCCTCCGGCGAGATCGGACCACGGCCGTCACTCTCGATCAGGGCCATCAACCACTCGCGCAGAAAGTCCCGAGAGGCGGAGGTGTTGTCCAGTCCACGCAGAGGGGCCAAGCCGCTCGGAGCGCCTCTGCGCAACGCAAGATATGTCCCTCCCGTGGCTCGCACCAGCAGTTCACCACCCCGATCCTTGTCGAAGAAGACGATCGCACCATTGCGATCGACCAAGCTTTGCTCAAGCATCGCGAGGACAAAGGTCATCAGCGTCGTCTTGCCTTTGCCAACGGGCCCGAATATTGCCGTCATGCCGACGTCATTCTCATGGGGGATGTAGTCGAAAGAAGTTCCACCGTTTGTGCGAAAGCGCGCAACAGCATTGCCCCAGTGGCCGGAACTGGAACCGCTTGGGAAGTTCTCAAATGAGACGAGCCCGGCAAAATTGTGTGAGGTGATCGCCCCCGGGCGCGTGCGCCACCTGTTGTTCCCCGGAAGTTGGGACCAATATGCGGCCTCCATGCCGATGCCCTCTTGGACGATAACGGCGCCCGCGTCGGCCAGCCGTGCGCGGGCACTTGCTGCGCGATCTGCAAGGCTATTGAGGCTGTCGGCATAGACGCACAGGCTCAGATGATGCGAACCCATCACGAATTCGTTGCTTGCCAGTGCGTCCTCTGCCTCGGCAAGTTCATTGATCTGGGTGAGAGCCTTGTCGCCGGCACTCATCATCTGGCTGGACTTAAGGCTTAGTTTGGCATGAGCTTGTGGGCGAGTGAGGAAGGAAAAGCTCTGGCTCAGGACAAGCGGGAAGTTGGCGGACAGCAAGGAATTTAGCATGCCCGGCCGCGTCGTCGCCGGATATTCACGGAACGAAAACAACGATCCGACGGAGCTATCCCCGGGCCTTCGAATCTCAAGCGCCCGCTTCCCGCAGATGACCTGGTCAGTGTAGATCGAGGCGCCAAGTGAGCCGGTAACCATCGGAACCGGAAGAAACCGGCAAGTCATCATGAGCCGAAGCGCCTCGCCGATTTCCGTGAAGAGCACGTTGCCTTTCTCACGAATGCCCAACCGGCGCAGACCGTAACCGCCGAGTGCGCCAGCAATGATGTGCCAGAGGTCTTCCAGGCTCCGTATTTGGGTGGCTAGATCGTGCTCATTCCGTCTGCGGGACTTGGCAATCCGCAAGCCGATCTTGCCGATTGCGGTGCGGGGGGACACGATCAAAGTGAGGAAGTGATCGTTGCGAAAGAGCTTTCCCGACAGCACACGACGCTCGTAGGCCTCGCTCAGACTGCCAGCGAATGCACTTTGAAACTGGCGCGGCGCCGGCGCCGGCACATCGTTGTGTCTCACAAGATGAGCGTATATCGAGACATTGTCATCGGCGATGTTGCGCAAGAGAGTGTTGAACGCGCGGCAGCGCGAGTTGCGCATCTCAGCGTCTTCCAAATCAAAGGGCACACCGTTCACATGTGCCATGGCCATGATCGATCCGTCTTCCAGAAGGACAACCTTATCGCTTACGTGACCAACATACGGAAGGTAGATCTCGCCAGACCTCTCGGTCCGGCCGCTGGCGCCGAACATTACACCATTCCTCTTCCGCGTTTCGGCACTCTGATCGGATTGGCGCTGACGCTTGCGCCTCCCCAGACCGGCCCGTCCACGCTTCTGCCGGCCGTCTGCAAATAGAGCAGCACGACGCTTGCCGCGTTATAGTCACGCTCAACAACCAGCCGTGCTCCGAACCAGAGTGGCGCGAGAACGATTTCGTAGAGCGGGTTCTGAAGGATAATGATAACAAGCCCAGCCAACATCATGAGCAATCCGGCCAGCGTCAGCGGCACCCCCAGAAACAGTGCGGGGCGCGTCGCCGCCACATAGAGGGTGCTCACTTCCAACCGGTCGCTCATCAGCCACCGCCTATGAGCGCCTTGCCCAGGAAGCTGGCCCCGAACATGATGACGATCCCTCCAACGACACCCGCAACCAGGCCAAGTGAAGCACGACCGAACATCCAAGAGATACCGATGGCTACGAGCCCGAGCACGGCCAGTGATTGTCCAAAGGGGCCAAGGATGAACGTGCAGATATTCTGGACCATCTTGGCAGGATCCGTCCCTCCGGTCACCTGAGCCGCGGCTGGCCCGCTGTAGAAGACCGTCCACGCCGCGCCTGCAGCAGCGGCCGGTACATATTCAGCCGCCATGCGCAGCATGGAAAAAGGCGAAGGAACACGCGTTTTAAGCGCACGAAGTATCTTGAGTGGCGTCATCATTGCATCTCCATGTTTCAATCGAATACGAGTTTGTTCGGGTTCGCGGGTTCCCGTGCTTTCGCAGCCTGGCTGCCTGTCGGACCGGAGGGATCGGCCCCGGAGCGGTCTGGCTGATACGAGCCCCAAATGTCCCAAGAATCTTTGTTGGGCTGCTTCTTTCTATTGGCCTGTTGGCTCTGCTGGAGCAGAGGCGGCACGGCTTTCCGACCGGGTGCCTCAAGGTGCGGCACATCTCGAGCAGTCGGCTCCAGCGTTCGCTCAAGGAGACTTGAGATGTCCTTTGCGGCCGACTCGACCTTGCGTACATAACCGTTGGCGAAGCCACGCGTGACGTCGCCCGTGTTATAGGCCGAGATGGCACGGCGAAGCGCCAGTTGCTGTGCCACAGCAGTGGTGCCGCCGGCATACCGGCTTTCAAGCAAGTGGGCGGCAGCCGAAAGCGAGGCGCAGGGCTCGAAAGCCCTTTCCGGCGTAAGATTGAGCATGGCAAAGTTCTTGCTGTTTATCTGCATCAATCCAACATCGACAGAATGTTGTGCTTCGAGGCGTTCCTTGATGCCCCGCGTGGCTGCCAGGTGGTCTATCCAGCGAAGCTGCTCACCTGTGGTGTTGTCATGAGCCACCAGCGTGTCAAAGCCACTTTCAATCTTGGCAATCGCGGCGAGGGTGGACGGCGCAACCCAGGGAGCGCATTTGCGCGACAGGCTGTGGAACTCACGCGGAGAAAGTGGCGCGGGCTCGGCTGGGAGTGACATGGATGTCAACAGGACGATGGCCAGCGGCCAAGCTGCAATAAACATTCCCTATCACCTACCTTTCCAAGCCGCCGGACGGGTTCTGGCCCTGTCCGGCACGCGCTTATCGGGGAGGTTTGTTAACGTGTGATGTTCAAGTTCAGCTTTTCGGTTTCAACTGAAGCAAAGACCGTGTTCGTATCAGTTGGGTGAGCATCTTGCGCATGCGTGGGTGGCGCGGGCCCGATCAGCCAGCGACATCCGGAGCATCTTGGTACAATGACTCCTGTACAGGATTGCTCGTCCCGGCCGTCCGTTGCTCCTAGACTGTGGGCCGCGACTTCGGCGTCATGGATGGTACTTCTGTCAGCGCCAAGCCAAGGACAAAATGGGGAGCTTGGCGGGTTTGTTCAGGCTCGGGATCACCGTGGGGAATCGACGAAGGCGATAAAGCAGCCCAACTTTGCCGGTATGCTGCCGGTGCTTAAAGAGCAGCCATGCGCGGCCCTGCACACTCAGATCATTGCTTGAGACGCGAGCTCGTCCGCGAAGCTGGCTCGAAGGCGCAAATCCGCGGGGGGGCGAGGGTCAACTGGGAAGACGTGGCGGCGCAGCCCATCCTGGTGCGAGCCTCGTTCAGCTGTTCGGCCGCCGCCGCCAAAGGGTGGATCATGCACAGTCCCATCGGCAGATAACGGCACGTCATTGACGGAGTCCGACGGCTCAATGGACAAGCATAGTGACACGCTCAGGATGGAGGAGTTGCAGTAACTGAGAAATGTTAGCCCGGACGTTCACCGCAACCGGCGACCTGCCGGTCGCCGAACAGCATTTGAGGCCGCCGGCCACCTTGGACGAAACCGGCTTGGCAGGAGACACACTATTTTGCACAAGGCCGCTGCAGCGAATCACGGTCTTCTTCCGCCGACCGCCTCTCCGATCAAGCCAAACGCCGCGCTGCTCAACCATGTCCGAGCTGGATCCACGAGCCGGAGGATATCGAGATGATCCAGGTCCGCAAACTCCAGGATGACCAGGATGCAAGGGCATAGCAGGAAACTTGGCATCCATGAGGTCGAACTTGAGTCGATATTGGCAGGCCTGCACCAACGGGGGAGCTCGAATCGAAAAAGCGAAGGACCACACGGCAGGGTCATGTCGGCGCTTGGACCTGTCTGGTGGCCACGGGCTGCCTTGGTGCGGTCAATTCGCTGGGGATGAAAAGAACAGGACGAGCACGGCCTCACATTGGCCGCACGCAACGGCGAGTGGTATCAAGGAGCAGCTGTTCTGGGTCGGTGCCCCAGGGTTGCTCGGCAACAGGTTTAGACAAGGGGATTCAAGATTGAAGGTGTGCCGTTGAAACATGTTCTTGTCATTGACGATGATGCCGCAATGCGGCGCCTCATCGCCGAGTATCTCACGATGCATGCCCTGAAGGTAACCGCAGTCCACGATAGCAAGCAGTTTGACTATGTTCTTTCACGTGAGCCAGTCGATCTCGTGGTTGTCGACCTTAACCTAGGCCGGGAGGATGGACTTGCGATCGTCCGCAATCTGGCGACAAAATCGGATGTTCCTATCATAGTGATCAGCG
>NZ_JAMYQI010000033.1:0-15593 GCF_040320805.1 Mesorhizobium sp. M0615
CTCAGTTGCGCAGGAGTTCAGGCACGCTGAGCGGGCCAAGGTCGAGAATTCTCCTATACTCGTCGCTGCGGCGCCAGACGCCGCGGATTTTGCCCTTTTCGCGATTCCGCTTCGCGCCCCCAGGCCACGTGACTTATCCGGCGCGTTCCAGCGTAACATTGGGCACGCCACCGCCCGTTGTGACATGATGGGGCCAAGCCTAAACCTCGATGTACAATGGCGATAAGCTGATACCTATGTTCGGCCTTACGCGACCGTCCGCTATGCGCGCGTCATGTCGGCCATAATGGAACTTCGCCTCTGTCCGGGAGCAGTTAGAGCAGAACAATGCAGTAGGGGCGTCTGCGCAGGTCATCGCCCTTAACGGCTTCTGACTGACTGCTTGAGAAGCGCGAGCAATCAAGGCTCTACCACCGTGCCACCGACCGTCTGTATTTTCTTTAGATCTCGGATAGGTTTTGCCGGTATTTGTCGGGAAAAGGAGCCGAAGTGATGACCGACATCTGGCATTCACTCCTCGCCAACCTTGCCCTGGTCTCCATTCTCGTGGTCGCCTGGGACCTTGTGGCGGATTTCACCGGGCGTTTCTCGCGGCGGATGCAGTCGCTGCTTCTCGGCTTGGTCATGTGCGTTGGCGCGGTCATCTCCATGGCGACGGCCCTGTCCGTCTCCGGCTTCGTCGTCGATCTGCGCGCCGCCTTCATTGCTGCGGCCGCGTTCTTCGGCGGATGGCCGGCAATGCTCATCGCCACGGCCGGCTCCATTGCCTATCGCGCCCATCTGGGCGGGCAGGGTGCAGGTGCTGGTGTCATGGGTATCCTCATTACCGCAATTGTCGGCATCGCGTGGCACCACATCGTCGCGGCCCGATCGCGCACCATGTACGACATATTCGGTCTTAGCGTAACGGTCGCTCTCGCCGGGCTTATCACGCTCTTGGTCATCCCAGCGCAAGCCCTTACCGGTCTTGTGCAGCAGAGCACGTTCCCGGCCCTCGTGTTCCGCTTCCTAAGCACAATCATCATCGGCGTCCTGCTCGACCGGCAGCAGCGCCGGCGGGAGCTCTTGATGTCCAACATGACCTACCGGGCCATGGTTCGCGAACTGCCGGATTGCCTGAATATAAAGGATGTCGACGGCCGCTTCATCGCCGCCAACCCCGCCACCGCCGAAATGGTTCGCGCCGCTTCGGTCGACGATCTGATCGGCAAGACGGATTTCGATTTCTACCCCAGGGATGTAGCCGAGCGCTTCCGGCAGGATGAGATGGGCGCGCTGGAGGCCGGGCAGACGTTGCGGATCGACCAGCCGGCGCTTTTCCAGGACGGCCGGGAAGGTTGGCTTTACACGCTCAAGGCCCCCTTCCGCGACGAGTCGGGCAACATCGTTGGCGTCATCACCTACAATCGCGACATCACCGAGCAGAAGCGCACCGCCCAGCTCAAGAACGATTTCATTTCCACGGTCAGCCACGAATTGCGCACCCCGTTGACCTCCATCCGCGGCTCGCTTGGCCTGATCGCGGCCGGTGTTGCCGGCGAACTGCCGCCGAAGGCCGCCAATCTCGTCAACATCGCCCACACCAATAGCGAAAGGCTGGTTCTCCTCATCAACGACATTCTGGATATCGAGAAGATCGAATCGGGCGTGATCACCTTTAAGATCAAGCAGATGCCTGTCCGTCAGGTGCTAGAGCAGGCCATTGCCGCCAGCTCCAACTACATGGCTGACAACCGGATCAAGATCGTTCTCATCGACGATGCCCCGCGCGCTGAGGCCAACATCGATCCGGATCGCCTGCATCAGGTGATGGCGAACCTTCTGTCGAACGCGATCAAGTTCTCGCATGCTGATGGCACCGTCACGGTGAAATTCCAGCGTCGTGACGGCGACATGCTGCGTATTTCCGTCATAGACCAGGGCACTGGCATTCCGGAGGCTTTCCGCGGCCGTATATTCGGAAAATTCGAGCAGGCGGACGCTTCCAGCACCCGTAAGATAGGCGGCACCGGCCTGGGGTTGAGCATCGTCAAGGCCATTACCGAAAAACTGGGCGGAGCCGTTTCCTTCGAGACCGAGGAAGGCAAGGGAACCTCGTTCCACGTCGACCTTGCAGAAGGACGCAGGCACCACCCAAGGCCGTATCCGCCACCGCACCTGACGCGGAAGCCCGATGGCCGCCTACGGGTTCTGATCTGTGAAGACGAATCCGACGTCGCCGCCGTGATTGCGGCACTCTTGGATGCGGAGGGCTTTTCCAGCGACATCGCACCCGATATCGCCACGGCAACGGCGCTTCTGAGGTCCCGTGAATACGTGGCCTTGACCCTCGACATCAAGCTGGCGGGGGAATCCGGCATCAAGCTCTTCCACGACATTAGGGCATCGCCCGTAAACTCCGACATTGCGGTCATCGTCATCTCCGCGGTTGCCGATGAGGCCAGGGGATCGCTGAACGGCAGCGCCGTTGGTATTGTTGACTGGCTGGAAAAGCCGGTGGATCCGAAGCGGCTTCATGCCGCCCTTGCCAAGATCCTTGCAGGCAGGACCGAGCAGAGGCCCAAGATTCTGCATGTCGAGGACGACGAGGGCGTGCTTGCAGTGATGTCGGAGGGGTTGGGTTCGGGTGTCTCGATCACTTCTGCGAAGACGCTCAAGGACGCCCGGGAGGCGATCGCGCAGCATGGCTTCGATCTGGTGATCCTGGATATTGCACTCCCCGACGGGTCGGGGTTGGACCTGCTGGCCGATCTGCCTCTCGAGACTGGAGTCATCGTGTTTTCGGCGGCGGAGCTAGACCAGAAACTGGGCGATCGCGTGCAGGCCATCATGACCAAGACCAGGGCGTCGGAAATCGATGTGGCAAAGCTGGTCAGGAGCATGTTGGTTTCGTCCCGCACCCAACCTGTCGCGCACGCCAAGGAGTGACGCTCATGCCCACAAGGATTCTCTATGTGGACGACGAGGACGATATCCGCGAAATCGCCCAGATGTCGCTGGAACTCGAGCCGGAGTTCGAGGTGCTGTCCTGCCCGTCCGGCGTGCAGGCGCTCGCCGATGCCGCCGAATGGCGACCCGACCTTATTCTGCTCGACGTAATGATGCCGGACATGGATGGACCAGAGACGCTGCGGCGCCTGGCCGAGTCTGGGGCGACGGCTTCGATACCCGTGGTGTTCATCACCGCGCGCACCCAGACGCATGAGGTCGAACGCTATCTGGCGATGGGGGCGGTAGGGGTTATCGCCAAGCCGTTCGACCCGCTTGCGCTTGCCGGTGAAGTCAAAAGATTGCTTCGACCGCGCGCCTGAGCCGACCTTTGGCTCGGGCCCCGAGCGCAGCGTGGCAGCAGACTGAGCGACGCCGTTCACGGCTCCTATACCATGTCTCCTTATTCATCTACTGATTGTGCCGAGGTGCAGGCGTAGCGAATCAGGTGGTCTATAATCGCCTGGCATCGGCGGACGTCGATGAGAGTTGAGAACTGTTTCTCTGCATGAGCCACGTTGGCGGATGTGGTTCATGGATTGATCACTCCGGGGGGCGACGGAACCGGAGCAAGGCGGTTGAACGGAGCGAAGGCAAGAGTTCTGATTTGCGATGACGATCCCCTCTTGATCGAACTGATGGAATTCAGGCTCAGGGCAAAGGGATACGAGGTCATTAAAGCAGTAGACGGGGCGGAAGCGCTCTTGAAAGCGGAGCATGAGGCGCCCGATATCATCGTGCTCGACGCGATGATGCCCAAGGCCGACGGACTGGAGGTTCTTGCCCGCATAAAGAGCGACCCGGCTTTGTCGGAAATCCCGGTGGTTATGCTGACCGCCCGCAAGGGCGAAAAAGACATCGTCTCGGCCCTTGAGAAGGGGGCCGACGACTACCTTGTGAAACCCTTCATTCCCGAGGAACTCCTGGCCCGGCTTGCGCGTCTATTGGCGCGGAAGAGCGGGAAGCGCTGATGAGGCGCGGCCGGTGCGCCATGGTTGCAGCATGCGTCTTCCTGGCGGTTGCGGCAGTGCCCGCCGCGTCGCTGGCTCAGACGGTCGAGGAACTGTACGCCTCCGGCGTGAAGGCCAGGCAGGCCCAGCATTTCGACGAGGCGGCGCAGCTGCTTAGGCGTGCGCTGGCGCTCAAGCCGGACAATGCCGACGCCCTGGTGCAACTTGGCTTCACCGAACTTGGCCGCAACAATCTGCCGGCGGCGCGTGAAGCGTTTTCCAAGGCGCTTGCGCTTGCGCCGGAATATCTGGATGCCAGCTTCGGCATGGCTCAGGTCGAGTTCCGGTCGGGCAATCTGGACGCTGCCCTGACGCTGGCCGAAAAGGTCTCGCGTGCCCAGCCCGACAATGCCGATGCGAGTACGCTTGTCGCCAGCACCCACAAGGCCCAGCAAGCCGGCAGCAGCAAAGCGAAGCCTGCGACCGCGAGGAAGAGGCTGCGTCCGCCGCGGCCGGATCCCGTCGCCGGCCTGATGGAGAAGGGCCAGAGATTGCGGGCGGCGGGACAATTGCCCGAGGCGCAGAACGCCTATCGCCGAGCGCTGCGGCTGGCGCCGAAAAACACCGACATCCTGGTCGCCATGGGTCTCGTGGCTGGATCCCAACAGAAATTTGACGAAGCCGGGAATTTCTTCGACCGGGCGCTGGCCATCAGGCCCGGACTTCTCGACGCCCGTTTGGGCAAGGTCCGTCTGGCGATCTGGCAGAACGACGTGCCGCGCGCCCGCACAATGATCAATGATGTGCTTGGCGCTGTACGTGACAATACCGAGCTGATCGCTCTCGATGCTCGGATTTCCATGCTGGAGCAGGATTACACGCGGGCCGAGCAATCGTTTCTGCGGGTGTTGGCGGTCGATCCGCGCAACGCTGAGGCGCTTGTGGGGATCGGCGATCTGCGCCGAGCGCGTGGCGACGATGCTGGCGCGCGAGACGCCTACCGCCAGGCGCTTGCCCTCGAACCCGGCTCGCGCGATGTCGAGCAGAGGCTCGCCGCGCCGCCGCCACGCAAATGGCGGCTCGATCTGGGCAGCGAAGTGAGCGATCTCACCGAGGGGCTTGGTGGCTGGACCGACAGTTCGGCTGGCCTAGCATATCGGCTGAGCGCGCGAACGACCATTTCGGGCCGCACCCGGGTGGCGACCCGCTTCGGCCACACCGACTTCCAGATCGAGGGCCGCATCGACCAGGCTTTCTCGCCCACAGTTTCAGCGCATGCGCTGGTGGCTGCGACGCCGGATGCCGATTTCCTTGCGCGCTACTCGATCGGAGCCGGCGCTTCATGGCAGATCCTGGCGGCCGCAAAGACGTTCGGTCCGTTCTCGCTCAACATCGATACCCGTTATGACAATTTTGCCAACACCGAGATCACCACCATCTCGCCTTGGGTGCAGGCCTATGTCCTGGATGGCCGGCTCGGGCTTGCGGCGCGATGGGTGCACGCGGCCGACGATATCGGCACGCGCGCCGACGGTTATGTCCTGCGAGTCGATCTTGCAGTTACCCCTAGCGTCAATGTTTTCGGTGGTTTTGGGGATGCCCCCGAGATCTCCGACGGCACGCTGGTGCCTACGCGTACCGTCTTTGGGGGCATCTCCTGGGACGTTTCCGACCCGCTGACGCTGCGCAGTAGCCTCGCCCATGAGCAGCGCCCGGCATTCGATCTAACCACATTCGGGCTCGGCCTGACTGCGCGGTTCTGATCATGTTGTACGTCTGGTACCTGTCCATCTTGCTCAGTGCCCTTTCCCTGGTGATCATGCTTCTGCTGATCGGGCGCCGGGTGCTGCACGAGCGCCGGGGGACGGCGGGCGCCGATCAGCGGCGCCTTCTTCTAACGGCGCTCATCGCCTTCACCGAAAATCGCGATCGCGAGGCATTGAAGACGGCGCTGCTTGCGGTGCCGGCAAGGGTGGCGATCGATACCGGCTTCGAGTTTATCTCGCTGCTGCGCGGCGAGGAGCACGACGAGCTCCTTTCAGCCTTCAACGAATGTGGCCTGCCGACCCTTGTCGGCACCCAGCTTGAAAAGGGCAACGGCGCCGAACGCATCCACGCGGCCGAGATGCTGGCGGCGCTGCGTTCGGAGAACGCGGTGGCAAACCTGCTTTCGGCGCTCGATCGCGACCGCTCGCGCGAGGTCAGGATCGCCGTCGCCATCGCGCTGTGCGATATCGGCGCCTTGCCGCCGCTGGTCATAACGCTGCGAAAGATCGGCGTGGCGGGGCAGCGCTCGCGGCGCCTGATCGAGCTTTTCAGGCGCTTTCCGCCAAAGCGGTTCGACGAGCTTGAGGATTACGGCGGCCGTGAAGACGCGGTACCTTTCATCAGGGCGGCGGCAATCGATGCGCTTGCCCGCAACGGCGGCTTCCAGTTTGGTGAGTTCTTTGCTCGCGCGGCTGGCGATCCGTCACCGGAGGTCACCGCAGCCGCATTGCGGGCACTCGGCCTGACGGGACATGCCAATGCGCCGGCCATCCTGGCCAAGGCGATGGAAAATGGCGGCTGGGATGTGCGTGCCGACGCTGCCGATGCGGCCGGCCGCCTCGGCCTGTTTGAACTCGCCGCGCCGCTCGCTCGGCTGATGGACGACGAGGCATGGACCGTGCGCTATGCCGCCGCTAACGCATTGCGCTCGCTCGGCCAGCAGGGTGAACAGGTGCTGCGCGAGATCGCCGCCAGCGAGGTCTCGCGCCGCCAGCGCACGGCCTCACTGATCCTTGCCGAGGGACCGGCCGCGTGATGTTCGACTGGAGCCAAGAGATCGTTCTTGGTGCATCCATTCTGTCATGGTTCATCATCGGGGCAGGGCTGGCGCAGACGGCGGTCTACCTGCTGCAACTCATTATCGCGGCCTACGCGCTGTCCAAGCGCCCACCGGTCGCGCGATCGGCGCTTCTGTGGCACCGTTACGGCGACGTCGCGCCGCCGATCGCGTTGCTGGTGCCCGCCTACAATGAGGAAGTGAACGTAGTCGAGAGCGTGCACTCGATGCTGGCGCTTGAATATCCGAACTTCGAGGTGATTGTCATCAACGACGGCTCGAAAGATCAGACTCTGCAGCGCCTTATTGAAGGCTTTAAGCTGGTGAAATTCCACCGGCCCTATGAGGAGGCCCTGACGCACAAGCCGATCCTCGGCCTCTATTCCTCGTCGAGGACCGAACGGCTGTTCGTGGTCGACAAGGAAAATGGCGGCAAGGCCGATGCCCAGAATGCCGGCGTCAACGTCTGCCGCGCGCCGCTGTTTTGCGTGATCGACGGCGATTCCATCCTCGAGCCCGATGCGCTGATGCGTGCCGCGCAGCCCTTCATCGAGGATCCAGAGCGCACGATCGCCGTGGGCGGCACGATTCGGATTGCCAACGGCTCCAGGATCGAAGGTGGCAGGGTGCGCGAGGTCCGGCTGCCGCGCCGGCTATTGCCGCTGCTGCAGGTGGTCGAATATTTGCGGGCCTTTCTCATGGCGCGGCTTGCGTGGAGCCGCATCAACTCGCTGATGCTGGTGTCCGGCGCCTTTGGTCTGTTTCGCCGCACGGAAGTTGTGGCGGTTGGCGGCTTCACCAGTGGGTCGATGGGTGAAGATTTGGACCTCGTTATCAAGCTGCATCGCCACATGATGGACACCAAGCGAAGATACAGCATCCAGTTCATTCCTGAGCCGGTGTGCTGGACCGAAGCGCCGGAGTCACTTCGCGTTCTGGCAAGGCAGCGTACGCGCTGGCAGCGCGGTGCGCTCGAATGCTTCTTCCGTTACCGCTCCATGCTCTTCAACCCCCGCTATGGGCGCGTTGGCTTCCTTGGGTTTGGCCACATACTGATTGTCGATGTGCTGGGGCCGATATCGGAGGTGCTGGGCTATGTACTGATCCCGACCTTCTGGCTGCTCGGCATCCTTTCGACCGAATATCTCTTGGCATTCACGTCGCTGGTCTTCACCTACGGGGTTTGCGTGAGCGTGTGTTCGCTGGTCCTCGAAGAGGCCGAGCTTCAACGTTTTCCGCGCGCGCGGGATCTCGCCTTGCTCACGGCCGTGGCTGTGATCGAGAATTTCGGTTACCGCCAGCTCAACAATCTCTGGCGCGTGAAGGGATGGTGGCAATATCTGCGCGCCGACCAAAGCTGGGGCGAGATGACCAGGACCGGCCTGACTGGCCCCAAGAAGTGAGTCCAGCCAGTTGAATCACCGCAGCGTCCGCTCGATTTCAGTTATAAGCGCATCGAGCGCGGCATGCACGGCTCCGTCATCCGCCCGCTCGATCAGCGATGTTTCCAGTGCCGATGCCTGCACGCTGATCTCCGCAAACCCGAAGGTTCCCGCGGCTCCAGCGAGCGAGTGCGCCGTCCCAATCAGCGAGTCGTTGGAGCCCTTCAAAAGGGCTGTGTGACGCGCCGCCTTCAACTCCGCTAGTTGAGCGGCGCACCGGGCCAGGAAACGTTGACGTAGGGGGGCGAAGGGATCTTCCAAAATGGGATGGCGCTCCACGGCCAAGTTTCAGAGGTATTCAAGCAGAAAATTCGGTGGAGTGAAACGAACTGCTTGGCACGTCAGAGCGGACTAGAGTGGGCCGTGACCCAACAAACGGCAGCTTCGCGCCTGATTTCGGTCGTTCGGGGCGCGCTGACGGTTTCCTGAAGAGGTGCCTGTCCGTTCAGCCTATTGTCTGGAGAGGAGATCGGCACAATTCGGCATCCGCCATCGTAGCCGTAATTCGTCATCTCTCACCGGGTTGACAATCGCTCCTCAGGCGCCATGCTGCAGTGCAACATGGCTAGCTACGAAACCAGCATCATCAAGTCGTCGCGCATCGTATGCCTGGACGGGCTTCGCGCGCTTGCGGCGATCTGGGTGCTGGTCGGGCACTGCCTGCTTTTGACCGGCTGGCAAATTCCGATCGTCGGCGAGCCGGATCTCGGCGTCGACCTGTTCATCATGCTGTCCGGCTTCCTGATGGTGTTCCACTATCAGCTGCGCCAGGAAAAGGAGCCTTGGCAAAGATCGGAAACCTGGCTCAAATTCTGGACGCGCCGCTATTTCAGGATCGCGCCGCTGTTCTATGTCATGCTTTTCCTGGCGCTGGCGCTTGGCCCCTATCTCTACGATTGCAGGATCATCATCGACGAGTTCCTCTCCAGATCGCACCAGGCGCCGGAACGCTACCTCGACGGCAGCCTGAAAAACATCGTCGCTCATCTCACGTTCCTGTTTGGGCTGGTGCCGAACCTCGCCTATCGCACGCCGCTGCCTGACTGGAGCCTGGGGCTGGAGATGCAGTTCTATGCCATGTTCCCGGCCGTCATGCTGCTGGTGCGCAAGCTGGACTGGATCAGGAGCGCCCTTGTGGTCGCGGCGGCCGGCTGCGTCATTGTATTTGCGATGCGGCTGTTGTCGATCCATTTTCCGATGCCGTCCTTTCTGCCGCTCAAGATACAGATATTCCTGTGCGGGATGCTGCTGGCCGGAGTCGTGCATCAGAGCCAGCCGCGATCTATCCTGTACTTGGCACTGGCGCTGCTGCTGGCGGCGCTGCCCTTTGGCGGCGACCAGGGGCTGGGCAAGCTCCTGGTGCGCGAAGCGCTGGTGGCGGGCTTCTTTGCCTTGGTTCTCTACCGCATGCTGCCTGGAAGGGCGGGAACGCTGGCGCGAGCGATCGCCGTGACGCTCAGCAACCGGTTCTTCCACCTGATGGGCGAGCTTTCCTTCAGCATCTACCTGATCCATCTGCTGGTGCTGCAGCCCGTCGCGGCGTTCGTCATCAGTGAGTTCGGCCACGAACTGTCGGCGCCGCTGCGCTTCGCCATCGTCGTTGCCGTTGTGCTGCCGACGGTGACGTTGCTGTCCTGGATCACCTACACTCTGATCGAGGTCCCCGGCCAGAAGGCGGGCCGCTTCGTTGTCCAGCGCTTTGGCCGGAAAATTGCGCCGGTGCTCGAGAAGACCCCGGCGGAGTAGGGCGCCAAGCGCGGCGCATAACCACTGACGTTGCCTGCTCCCCCTGACGGCGTTAGTAGCCCGCAACCGGAACATCACATGTGCTGGTGCATTGCTAGTGAACGCCAATTCGACTGGGGCGCAAAATGCATCGCGCGATCACAAATGCATGGGCAATGGTGCGAGAAGCCGTCGTTGGGTTCGTCAACGACAATGCTCTCAGCCATGGCGCGGCGATCGCTTTTTATGCCACAACATCGTTGGCGCCGATTCTGCTCATCGTGGTTGCAATTGCGGGTCTCGCATTCGGTCACGAGGCAGCCCAAGCGGCATTGTCCGCCCAAATCACAGGGATGATGGGTACAGAAAGCGCAAATATCCTGCAAACCGCACTGAAGAGCGCATCCGAAAAGCCATCCGGCGGCACCTGGGCGGCGGTGATTGGCATCATCACCTTGCTTGTGAGCGCTTCCGGGGTCTTCGGCGAAATACAGCAGTCCTTGAACATGATATGGAAGGTCGAAGCGCAGGCCAGTTCGTTGTCGCGCCTGGTGCGCGCACGTGCGGTAAGTCTGGGACTGGTCACCGCACTTGGCTTCATGTTGCTCGTCTCTCTAGTCGCGAGCGCGGCGATTTCGGCCCTAGGCAACCTCATAAACGCACAGTTGCCGTTCGGGACACTTGTCCTGGCCGTTATCAACGCGGTCGTTTCTTTTGTCCTCCTCGCAGCTATTTTCGCCGCTATCTTCAAGATCTTGCCTGATCGAACCCTGGAATGGCGGGATGTCTGGATTGGCGCTGTTGTAACCGCTGCCCTGTTCACGCTCGGGAAATCGCTTATCGGTTGGTATATAGGCTCCAGCGCGGTCGCGGCCTCATATGGGGCCGCCGGTGGGCTGCTCGTCATCCTGCTGTGGGCTTACTACTCGGCGGAAATTTTTCTTTTTGGTGCGGAAATCACTCGCGCCTATTCCATTCGACACGGCAGCAGGTCCGATCTGGATGCTGTGCTTCACAGTGCTTGACTGCAACACATGCCACTAACTACCAAATCGACTAGGCGCGCGGCGCACCGGCCGGGGCTTCGCCACATCCCATCGGCGCCGACCGCATCACCGAGCAGGGCACGCGAGCTGGATACGGTCGACACCATATAATGAGTGCAAGTGCGCTGGTTGGTCAAACCATGAGGGTCACAGTTTGAGTTGCGAAAGACGCGGTTCAGCGGCGACGCGGACGGCGCTTGCGTATCGGCTTTGTACTCGCGCGCCTGCCGTCCGGCGCCTTCTTGGCGGCAGCGGAGCGGTACAGGTTCATGAGGTCAATCAGGAGCCGAACAATGGCAATCGCAGTTGCAGCATCGAGCCAGCCCGCAATGCTTTTGAGCATCGGGATTGTTCTCCAAGCTTACGACGTGAAAGCGGTCGAAGGACCGGGGCGGCAGTGCTCCTTCGCCTAGTTTAGGCGAGGACTGCCACCCATTTGTTGTGGCACTCAGTTGCCAAGCAACATGACATGAAAAAGGCCTCCGAAGGAGGCCTTTGGATGGTGTGAGCGAGAATCTCCACCTAACAAATTATCCCACATTTTGTGCATGCAGCGCAAGCCGTTCGCTTGACCAAGGCGCGCTTGGCGCCTTGATGCTGCTTGGCAGCGTGACCGTCACCCCCGCTGGTCGCTGTCGGCACTTTCAGCAGCCGCAATGCGATGTCATTGTTGGCGCCAAAAACCACCGCTTCACGTCGCTTCCGCGAAATGGAATCATTGCAAGCACCGAGCGCAAGCTCATGGGGCAGAGGGTGTAAATGGACTGAGCGGGCGTTCTCATATGTGAAACGCCGAACGGATCCCGGGTCCCTGGAAGGGCGGCAGCAGAGGTCAGAGAGCCACCCTTCCAGGGCGCCTGGATCAATAATCGTTGTTGTAATAGCGATCATCGCAGGGCGCGGTGTAGATCCGGCCGCGGCGGTCCTGGTAGCGGCAGAGCTGTTCGCCGCGGCGCTGCGGCGTGGTCGACTGGCCGATGACGGCGCCGAGCAAGGCGCCGCCGGCGGCCCCTACGACCGTGCTTTCGGTGTTGCCGCCAAGTGCCTGGCCGGCGAGGGCGCCGACGCCGCCGCCGATGAGCGCGCCGTTGGTCGCCCTCTGCTGCTGTTCGGTCTGGGTCGCGCAGCCTGCCAGGGCGGCAGTCATGAGCACGGCGGCAATGGTTTGTCTGATGATCATCTTGGAACTCCTTTGGAGCCCCAAACGCGGATTGGGGCGAATGGTTGCCAGTAGCTGTCGCATTGCGGCCAAACGGCGGCGCGCCCGCTCACGAAATGAGACGTGGTTTCTCGGGCCTTGAAGACAATGGTTGCCAAAGCGGAAACGCCTGCGCGAACAGGTCGGTAGCGCCTCGGTTTGAATCCGTTGAGGAGCAGCTAGGCTGGTTCGTCGCGCATCGCCTTTTTCGCTGCGGCAGTCAGAAATCCGGACCGGCTATAGCCATGGCGTTCCGCATATTGATCGATCTGGTCGAGGACATCTTCGGGAATGGTGACGTTGACGCGCACCACCTTTGTGGTCTCGGCTTTGAGCGCTACCAGGACGGCGACCCGGCTGAGATTGTCATTGTTCGACATGACATCTTCCAGGGATGATGGCTCGGGAATGGCTTCGCCATCCTCGACAAGGCCTTCGACATGGAAGGCCAGGGCCTCTTCGGCCAAGGCGCGGGCGTCGTCCAGGCTGGTGCCGGCGGTGACCACGCCCGGAAAGTCGGGAAAGGATACGCCGAAGTCGCTGTCCGCTTGCTTGTGGATCAGTCCGATATAGTGGCGCACGGGTCGGTTCCCCCAAGGAGCGGCTTCGAGGCTCGATCAGACTATCGAGCCATTCGACACAAACTGTCGAGGTATTCCTAATGGGACCGTAGGAAGCTGCCTAGTAGGTTTGGCATGCCCCAGGCAGACATTGCCTGGCAACGGTCGAGAGTGTGGGGAAAGTGCCAAAGTTAGATGGCGGGAACCAGACTGTGCCTAGAGTTCGCGCCGCGCAGTACGTGCGCATGTCGACGGAACACCAGACCTACTCGATCGACAACCAAGCGGATGCCATTCGCGACTATGCCGATATCATGGCTTACGACATTGTCGCCACTTACGAGGACCTCGGTCGCAGCGGTTTAAACCTTGGAGGGCGCCCCGGTCTTCAGAAGCTGTTGGCCGATGTCGAAAGTGGGCGAGCCGATTTTGAGACGGTCGTGGTCTATGATGTAAGCCGTTGGGGGCGTTTTCAGAACATTGATGAAAGCGCAGCCTACGAATACCGATGCCAGATGGCCGGCGTCCGTATCGAATTTTGCGCCGAGCAATTCGCAAACGACGGCAGCATCGGGTCAGACGTCCTCAAAGCAATCAAACGGAGCATGGCTGCCGAGCAGAGCAGAATGCTCTCGCAAAAAGTCTTCATCGGCCAGGCGAGGTTGATCCGGCTGGGCTTCCGGCAGGGCGGGAAGGCCGGCTTTGGCCTGCGGCGCTTGCTTGTCGATCAACACGGCCGCTCAAAAGGCATCCTTTCATCCTACGAATACAAGAGCCAGCAGGCGGATAGAATAGTTCTGGTGCTCGGCCCGCCTGACGAGATTGCGACAGTGAAGTGGATCTTCAGTCACTTTGTCAGAACACGCAAGACAGAGCTGGAGATGGCAAGACTGCTCAACAAGCGCGGCGTGCTCAGCGATTTGGGGCGACCATGGACGCGGGAATCCGTGCACTCGGTGCTGACCAACGAAAATTACATTGGCAACAGCGTCTGGAACAAGCATTCGGCCCGGCTGAGAAGCCATCAAGTCCGAAATCCCCCGGAACAGTGGGTGCGGGTGGAAAACGTCCTGGAGCCGATCGTCGACCGCAAACTGTTCGACCGGGCGCAGATCGTGCTCAAGACCATCTATCGCCACATGACCAACGACGAGATGCTGGCCGCTCTTAGGGCACTTCTGGCTCGCCGTGGCGCCTTGTCGTTGGCCATGATCGACGCGGATCCCGGGTGCCCGCCGGCCCAACGCTACCAGTGGCGTTTTGGAACCATTGTCAAAGCCTATGAACTGATCGGATACGAGCCATCCAAAAACTACCGCTTCATCGGCGTGAACCGGCACCTGGAATCAATGAGGCTGCAGATTATCCGGGATCTTGTGGGCGCGATTGATAAGCAGGGCGGGGTTGCTGCCCATGACATGGCGATGGACCTCCTGCGGATAAACGAGGAGATCACGGTGGCGATTACAATGGGCCGATGCAGGGTTTCCGGCTTCGGCTATCCACGCTGGTTTTCCAAGGCCGATAAACGGCCACTACCCGACATTTTCGTCCTGATCCGTATGAATCCCGGCGACCTGACCATTCGGGACTATTTGATTGCGCCTGCCCACGAGATCGCGGGTAAATCGGAACTGCATGCCATCAATGGGATACCGCTGGACAGCTATATTTTTCCCACGCTCGACCCCATTATCAGGTTGGCAGAGCGAGAGCCTGTCGGAGGCGTGGCTTGGTAGTCAAGCGCTTAGCCAAGGACGCCGCCTACCGTGCGTTGGAAAACGGTGGCGACAGACATGCGAGCAATATTGTTGCTGGCGCATTAGGGTCCAAGAAGAGGCTTCGTTCACACGAATTTTTGGCGACCTACGATACGGAATGCAAACGCATGCGCGATTTCGTAACGCAAGCGGCAAAGTCTGAACAGAGCCTGGACCGGATAGTAGCGGCGCTCCACCTGATGATGCGCGACAAGCAATTCTGCGCCACGCTGGTGTCCGAGGGCTTCAGGACAATGCCAAGCCTACTGGCACATAGGTTGCGTAGCGCGACCCGCGAGCCGCAAATGTTCTGCTCTCCCGGAAAACCCGCTTCCGAGACAGGCGAGAACCGGAAAGCCGTTAACGGAATTTGCCCTGATGTCCTCGACCTGCTTCGGGACGCGCCGGTAAAAACAAAAATCTTCGGGTTGCTCCAGAAGGTGCTGCCAGCCAGGCAATTGGAGATTGCCCGGCTGATGGTGGCGATGGACCGGGTCAGGATCACCTACGCGAGACTACTCGTCGCTCTGACACCGCAAGCCCTGCTGGTCGAGGGTTTTAATCTCTCAACGATCACCACACAGGCGGAAGACCAGCGCGGCGCGATGGTGCTCGATGTCGGCGCGGTAAGCCTTGCGGTTCTCAGCGCCGCGGAACGTCATGGCCAGGTGGGCCTGGAGCTTGTCGCAGCCAACCGCTTTTTCGACCGGTTGATGGATAATTCCAGAGTGGTGCGGTATCTCGCCCGGACCTTTCCGGGGCATTTTGAAGAGTTTCACAGCTTCTCGATGCCATGCCTCGAACAGGGGCGCTAGATGGTCGGACGTCAACTCCTATAGAAACCGATAGCCGTCGCCGGGACGCAAACAACAGAACCAATGTGACTTCTGTCTATGCCTCGAAAAGCCAAACCCGCCGAGCTTGCCGCAGCCAGAATGCTCGCAAAGCGATTTTCGATCGGCTCTCGGCCGCGCGGAATCGCTGTCATGTCTTCGGCAAGCCGGCCCGGTTCGTTGCTCATAGGGGGTTGATCGGCCCGACCAGGCCGGGATGGTCGTTGGGCAACTTGTTGACGGCGCTCGTGTTCACCTCACGCCCAA
>NZ_JAMYQI010000034.1:0-14704 GCF_040320805.1 Mesorhizobium sp. M0615
GCTCTGCTTTGTCCACATCTAAAGCTTGAATCATAACCCAGCCTCAGACGAAACCCCCGGCAAGCCGATTTTCAAAACGGTCTCTCAGAGGATTGAGGGCGCAAGCTGTCGGGTAGGACCTCGAGTATTTGGAGTGGGAAACATCACGAATCTATATGCCAAGGCATCTCCGGCCCTCAACGGTCTGCGAACTTGACAATGACTTCGGCAAATCGGTTGTTGACAATTGCAAAGCTTGCCGCTTCATCCTCCTTATTTAGAAAGGAGACATAGTGATGTAGCGCGACTCGTCGGTGAGCGACACGCCCCTGTTGCATAGCCAGAAGTGATGGTCGTCGTTGCGACCCAGAAGAGGCCTTTCGGCGATAGATCGCGACGGGCTTGCAGACCGGTTTTCAAAGCATGCGCTGATTTTATGGCGACTGCTTTGCACGTCAGGCATCTTGAAACGCGATGGCACCGCCTCAGACTTTATATTAGCAAATTCCGCACCAAGTGACGCATAGTGGCACAAATTCGGCCAATGCAACTTGGACAGATTGGGGCGAAACTAAAGTGCAGATCAGAGATGTCTTGCTCGCACCTGGCGACGGCGCATTTTTTTATGACGATCAGGAAGCCATAAGGTCCGGCGCAATCCAGGACGGCTTCATTTATGTCGGCGCACCGACAATCCCTGGGTTTGAGGCAATTCGCATTCCTGCATCTTCGCTCAGTGTCGGGCTCGTCCTTGCCGATGACGTCGTGGTTTGGGGCGACATGATGAACGTCCAGTACTCTGGTGCTGGCGGGCGCGATCCTCTGTTCAACACGGGTCAGATCTCAGATTTAATGTCGCGCGTGGTCGTACCGCGGCTTTTTGGTGTCGATGCCTCTCAGTTTCGCAAATCCTGTGCAGAGGTTTTTGAATCAGTCGAACTTCTGCGCTTGCCCCTGGCTGTTGAGTATGGCGTGAGCCAAGCTCTTCTTCGCGCATCAGCCCATCTTCAGCGCAAGACCATGGCGGAGATCATATGCGCGGAATTTGATCTGCCACTGCCGATGTGCCGCGTTCCGATTTATTGCCAGAGCGGTGATGCGCGGGAAATAAATGTAGACAAGATGATTTTGAAAGCCGTGGATGTTCTCCCCCACGGCCTGATCAACTCGCGTCAAAAGTTCGGCGTCAACGGTCAGACGTTCGTGGAGTTTGTGAAGTGGGTTGCAACGCGCACGGGCCAAATCGGCCGGCCGGGGTATCATCCGGTGCTGCACTTCGATGTGTATGGCTGGATCGGCCAAGAAATCGGCCTGGAGCCGCAAAGCATTGCCGACTTTATTTGCAGGGTCGCCGATTCCGTTCCGGATTTTACGCTCAACATCGAATCCCCGGCGGACTTTGATTCGACGCAAGCCCAACTTGAGAACTATGCCAAGATCGTATCGATTTTGGACAATCGGGGTTCCAGCGCGCGTATTGTCGTGGATGAGAGATGCAATACGCTCGAGGACATTCGGCTATTTGCCGAAGCGAAGGCCGCGCATCTCGTTCAAATCAAGACTCCGGATGTTGGCTCAATTGCTGATACGGCGCGGGCAGTTCTCATTTGCAAGGCCAACAAGGTAGGGGCGTATGTCGGCGGAAGCTGTACGGAGACAGATCTATCCGCCCAGGCTTCAGTCCACATTTCGGTGGCGACCCAGGCCGACATGATGCTTGCAAAGCCCGGAATGGGTGTCGACGAGGGATTTTCGATCGTCGGGAACGAACAGAACCGATTGCTGGCAATGCTGACCCGTCGTCGGACTCAAAACGAAAACGTTGGTTGATCGGCGCGGTGTTGCATGCAGAACTCTCTTGAGGGGATCACTGTCGTCGCCGTGGAGCAGGCTGTGGCCGCGCCTTATGCATCGTCTCGCCTTGCTGACGCCGGCGCACGTGTCATCAAGATCGAAAGGCCCGAAGGGGACTTTGCCCGCAGCTACGACAGTTTGGTGCGGGGACAAAGCGCGTATTTCGTCTGGCTTAACCGGGGTAAGGAGTCCGTTTGCCTGGACCTGAGGTCGGAGGCGGACCGTGATGTCCTGGAATCGCTCCTCGTCGCCGCCGACGTCTTCATCCAGAACCTGAAGCCCGGCAGCATCGAAAAGCTGGGTTTCGCGTCCGCTGATCTGCGTCGTCGATTTCCGCGTCTGATCACCTGCGACATCTCTGGTTTCGGAGAGAAAGGTCCTTATTCCCACTTGAAGTCTTATGATCTCATCGTTCAGGCTGAAACAGGTCTATGCGCGATCACCGGCAACCAACATGGACCCGCGCGTGTAGGGGTCTCGGTTTGTGACATCTCGGCGGGAATGACGGCACACAGCGCCATTCTTCAGGCCCTCTATCACCGCGAGGTCACCGGCCTAGGCACCAGGATCCAGGTGTCACTGTTCGATGCCGTCGCCGACTGGATGAATGTCCCGGTTCTGCAAAATGACTATAGCGGCTACCACACCCTACGGGCGGGCGTGAAACATCCTTCATTGGCGCCGTATGGCGCCTATCGTTGCGCCGATGGTAAAGACGTCATCTTTTCCGTTCAAAATGACCGAGAATGGATAAATTTTTGCGTGAAATTCCTCAAGCAGCCGGAGCTTACACGCGCACCTAGTTTTGCTGACAATATGGAGCGCCTCGGTCACCGCGCGCAACTTGATGAGATCATTGATCGGCGGTTTTCAGAGCTATCCTGCCACGAAGCAATGCAGGAGCTTGAGGCGGCCGGCTTGGCATATGGCCGACTTAATGAAGTCGCCGATGTTTCAAAACACCCACACGTTCGGAGGGTTGAGGTTGGCACACCTGAAGGAGTTGTAGACACGATAGCGCCGGCGGCGATTTTCAACTCCGAGCACCCCTCGCTTCGCCCGGTTCCGGCACTTGGCGCTCATACCGAGACTGTTCGCGAGGAAGTTCTGGGGCGTTTGCGCGAGAGAGCCGCATCAGCGTGAGCGCGCACGCGAGTCCAACGAGCCTGTGCACCTCGCATCATCTCGGCAACCTGGCCGCCCAGCAGGCTCACTGTCGTTGTCCTCGCTGAAATCGACCGCAGAGGCGACTTTATGATCAAGGACGCCGTCCCGGCCGTTGAAAGCCCGACCTCTGTACCCCGCTGGAAATCTCTGCTCTTCGTTCCCGCTCACGTTTCGCGCTTTGTGGAGGCTGCCAATGAGCACGGGGCAGATGGCATCATTACTCGACCTCGAGGACTCGGTTCCCCAGGATCGGAAGGGCGTGGCACGGAGGCAGCTTCCTGAATGCGTGGCAAAGGTGGGCCGCAATGGCGCATCTGTTTTGGTCCGCGTGAATCGTGGTTTGCGCGCCTTGGCGGCCGACCTCGATGCAGCCGTGATGGCTGGTGTTGACGCACTGGTTCTTCCGAAGACGGGTTCGGCAGTGAGATCGCGAATGCGGTATCGGAACTTGAACGAGAAAGAGATCTTCCGCTGGGACGCATCCGGTTCCTTACCCAGATCGAGACCCCGCGCGCCTTGCAAAGGCTCGCGGCCATTGCATCAGCCCATCCCAGGATGGTCGCAATGGCGCTTGGTCCTGAAGACTTCAGCGCCGCTGTTGGGCGGTGCCCCCGAATTCGACCTTCTTTTGACGCCGAACCTAGCCGTGCTGTTTGCTGCCCGTGTGGCCGGGTTGCTCCCGCTTGGGCTTCATAGGAAGAATTGGCGAGTTCTCGGACACTGATAAACTTCATGAAGCCGCGGCGCACGCGCGAAGGCTTGGCTTTGCCGGAGCTTTGGCGATCCATCCGACACAGGTGGCCATATTCAATGAGGCCTTCTCGCCAAGTGCACAAGAAGTCGAGTGGGCCCGCGCTGTTGTTGCAGCGGAGAACGATGCCGCCCCCCCGCGGACTGTCTGCATTCTCGTTGAATGGTGGGATGGTTGATCCGCCTGTGGTGCGGCGCGCTCACGAAATCCTGACCCTCGCCGGTAACAACTGACTTACCTACGGTCAATGGGCCAGCCGGAACCTTTCCCTGGTGCGCGCCAGCAAGTACTTGCGCTCTATCTCGTTTCGAGATAAACGCGAGGGACTGGGGGAAGTTGCCCCTCCATTGGGTTAAGCCGTGGATATCAGGCAGTTAAAATACTTCGTCGGCGTGGTGGAAGCCGGCAGTTTTACGAAGGCCGCTGCGCTCCTGCATGTCGCTCAGAGTGCCCTTAGCCTTCATGTGCGTCAACTCGAGGAAAGCTTCGGCACTCAGTTGCTGGTACGCGACAGGACCGGCATCAGTGTGACGGCCTCCGGAACCAGACTGCTTGAGCGGGCGCGGACGATTCTCAGGGAAATTCGACTCACCGAGATGGAACTGACCAACACGGTCGCTTCTCCTTCCGGAGAGGTGACCATCGGCATTCCGTCCGGGGCCGCGCGTGTCCTTAGCGGTCCGTTGCTTGAATCGGTAAGAAACGAGTTGCCGAGGATTTCCCTTAAGATGATCGAGGGCATGACAGGACCGCTGGAGGAGTGGATGGCTGCTGGCCGGTTCAATCTGGCTGTCCTTTACCGCACTGCCGAGAGCGTGGGGCGGATGATCGTTCTGGCACGCGAAGAATTTTGCCTGGTGGTGCCGCCGGGTGAACCGCCTTTCGAAGACGTGATACCTCTCGGCAACCTGCACGCGTTTCCGTTGGCGGTTCCGATGCGCAACAACAATGTCAGGCGTTCGGTAGCTGATGTCGTTGCGCAACACGGTTGTGTGCTGGACGTAAGATTTGAAGTCGACTCCCTTTCTACGATCATCAATATGGTCATGGAAGGAAAAGCGTATTCCATCCTTACCCCGTCGGCCATTCAGAGGGAAGCCTCTCACGGACAGGTCCGGACGGTCAAAATCATTGATCCAGTGATTACCCGCTCCGTGGTGCTTGCCGTCAACCCCAAAGATGAGCAATCTCCCGCTGTCTCTGCTGTCCGCAAGCTGATTCCCAATGTGGCCAAGACATTAATCGAGAGCGGGCAGTGGCCGGCCACGGCTTCAGACCGGGCTTAGGCACATCCAACCAGTTTCAGTGCTATCTCTCCTCGCTGCTTGAGCAATATCAATCTGGCTTCCAGATGGTTTTAGGCGATATTCCATATTTGACCGGGCCCGATCAAAGCGATGAAACTGCAGAGAAGCGGGCCTAGGTTCGATATCGGCGGTCTCGCATTGGCAGGAATCCAGTCAAGCGGAGCATGCGATGCCCAACGCCACGAGCTATAAGCTTTTCATCAACGGCAGGTGGCGAGACGGTAGTGACGAAAACACTCTGCCAGTGATCAATCCGGTGACGGAGAATGTGATTGGCTCGGTGGCATCGGCGACGGTGTCGGATCTGGATGAGGCCCTCGCTTCGGCAGAACGCAGCCGCAAGGCTTGGTCTTCACGGCCTGCAAAAGAACGTGGCGAGATCCTGGTGGCAGCCGCCAAGATCTTGGTAGCGAAGCTTGGAGCGGCAGCCAGGGACCTGTCGGCCGAACAGGGAAAGACGATTGCCGAAGCGACAGGTGAGTACGCACGCGCTGTCGAAACACTGGAGTGGAACGGCACGCACGCCGAAGAGCTGTCGGCCCCTATTCCGATGGGCCCGAACCGGATGATCGTCCCCGATCCCCTTGGCGTCGTTGCTGCCTTTACGCCTTGGAACTATCCCGCCGTTCTCATCGCCCGCAAGCTCGCCCCTGCTTTGGCGGCAGGCTGCCCGGTGATCCTCAAAGGGGCTGAAGAGACACCAAGCGCGGCTGTCCATTTCGTCGAAGCCTTGCGACAAGCGGGTATTCCGGACGGCGTGGTCAATCTCGTCTTTGGCGTGCCGGTGCAAATATCCCGGCATCTCCTCAGCTCGCCGATCGTCAAGGTCCTAACTTTCACCGGCTCTACCGAGGTTGGAAAACAGCTCGCCAAGCTCGCCGCGAATAATTTGCAGCGGTGCATTCTTGAACTCGGTGGGCACTCCCCGGTTGTTGTATGCGAGGATGCCGACTTGGCAAAAGCTATACCGGCAATTTCGGAATACAAGTTCGAGTGCGCGGGCCAAAGCTGCAACGCACCCAGCAGGATCCTCGTCGCGCGGACCCTCTATGAGGAATTCCTATCCCGGATGACGGAAGCCGCCCGCAAGATCAAGATCGGCCCACCCGACGACCCTGCGACCGAGATGGGACCAATGGCAAACGCGCGGCGAATCGAGGCCATGCAGAGTCTGGTCAAGGATGCGGTCGATCGCGGCGCCCGCATCGAAACCGGTGGCACCCGCCTCGACCAGCCAGGTTTTTACTGGCCGCCAACAATCCTGACAGGAGTGCCAAAGGATGCAAAAGTGCTTCATGACGAGCCGTTCGGGCCGATCCTCACCGTAGCGCCGTTCGACACGATCGAGGATGCGATAGAAGAGGCCAACGCCACCGAGTATGGCCTTGCCGCCTACGTCTTCACCGGCGCCGCCGATGCGAAACGGGCGCTGATCGGCGGTCTTTCGGCAGGCGCTCTCAGTGTAAATTACCTGAAAGGGGTTTCTGCAGATGCACCGTATGGAGGTGTCAAACAGAGCGGCTATGGATACGAAGGCGGCGAGCAAGGATTTCGGAGCTTCCAGAACCTGAAACTGGTCAACGGGTTCGGGTCATTAGGATGAGATTTCGTGAATAAAAAAACACGGACCATTGCCGGCAAGGATATCACAAAGAGCGTCGCCGACGCCCTTCAGTACATCTCGTACTACCATCCGCCAGATTATATCCGGTACCTTTCGCAGTCATACGCGCGCGAGCAGAGCCCGGCGGCTAAGAACGCCATCGGGCAGATTCTGCTGAACTCTCGAATGGCGGCCTTCGGGCGGCGCCCGATCTGCCAGGACACCGGCCTTGTCGTGGTCTTCGCAAAGGTCGGCATGGACGCCCGCATCAAATCAACGGCCAGCCTCGCTGACCTCGTGAATGAGGGCGTCCGTCGGGCATATCTCGACCCGGACAACCCCCTTCGGGCATCGATCGTTGCCGATCCGCTCGCCGGACGGGTCAACACCCGCGACAACACGCCGGCGGTCGTTCACATCGATCTCGTGCTCGGCAACCAGATTGAGATCACCATCGCCGCAAAAGGCGGCGGGTCGGAAAACAAGGCGCGTTTCACCACCCTGAACCCCAGCGCGTCCGTTGCCGACTGGGTGGTCGATACTGTTTCGACCCTTGGCAGCGGATGGTGCCCGCCCGGCCTAATCTCCGTTGGCATCGGTGGTAGCGCTGAAAAGGCGATGCTTCTGGCCAAGGAGGCCATGAACGAGCCCATTGATATGTCGGAACTGATCGACAGGGGACCGTCAAGCGCAGAGGAGGCGCTACGGATTGAGCTATACGAGCGGATTAACGCGCTGGGCATCGGCGCCCAGGGCCTTGGTGGTCTGACGACGGTGGTTGACGTCAAGGTTGCGACTTACCCTACCCATGTGGCGTCTAAGCCTGCGGCGCTTATCCCACAATGTGCCGCCAATCGGCACTTGAAGTTTACCTTGAACGGCTCTGGACCCGTCAGGCTTGAGCCGCCCGACCTTTCCGAATGGCCCCAGATCGGTCACGAGGATTTGCGCACAACCGGTGTCCGTCGGGTCAATCTCGATGCACTGATGAAGGAAGAGACGGCATCGTGGCGCTGCGGAGAAACCCTTCTTTTGTCCGGAAAGATGCTGACGGCCCGTGACGCCGCCCACCAGCGAATGGTCGACCTGATCGATGCCGGCAAGCCGCTGCCGGTCGATCTGCGGGGACGCGTAATCTACTACGTCGGACCAGTTCGCGCGGTACGAGATGAGGCAATCGGGCCGGCTGGCCCTACGACCTCCAGCCGGATGGACGGTTTCACTGAAAAGATACTCGCGGAGACTGGACTATATGCAATGGTCGGCAAAGCGGAGAGGGGCCCGGCAGCCATCGATTCCATTGTGAGGCACAAAACGCCCTATCTCATCGCAGTTGGTGGCGCTGCGTACTTGATTTCAAAATCGATCAAGGCGGCGCGGATCGTTGCCTTTGAAGACCTGGGGATGGAAGCCATCTATGAATTCGAGGTGCAGGACATGCCTGTCATCATGGCTGTCAATGTTGAGGGAAACTCCATTCATAATTCCGGTCCTCTTGAGTGGCGTAAGCGGATGGCGGCCGATAGCATCGCCCGCATCATCGGCGTTTGAGCCCGCCGGCTGCGCGATCCGGCCAGACTCCCGCCTCGGATTTTGGGCCGTATCGGTAACAGAGGGCGGCCATTTACATTCGCTGGCTTCGATTGATGATAGTGGTTGGCACTAATTGCGCTGCGACTACCGCTTGAGAGCAAAAGGTCATGAAGTCGAAACCCGATCCTGTGCGACTAGACGCTTGGGATGTCCGGATTCTCTCAGAGATCCAGTCGGATGGTCGGATTTCGAAAACCGAGCTCGCAAAGCGTGTTCACCTTTCAGCGTCGGCCTGTTCGGAGCGGCTCCGCGTGCTCCAGGCCGCAGGAATCATTGAGGGGTTCTACGCGCGACTAAGTCCAGCCCTTATAGGGGGCACTATCTCTATAATGGTTGAGGTGGTTCTGGATCGCCATCGTCTCGAGGATCAACGGCACTTCGAGACTGCGATCCAAAAGATACCGGAAATCCTGGACTGCTGGGCTATCGGGGGGCGGATCGACTATTTGATGCGCGTTTCATCCCCTTCCATGGCTGCGTATCAGGATTTCATGGAGGAATTGCTGCAGGCAGGTTTGGGTATCGACCAATACTACAGCCTTGTCGTGATAAAACCGGTGAAATCCAATTCACCCATCCCCTTGTCCGCACTACGAGAATGGTAAACTCCCGAAGCCTTAGTTTCTACGGCGATTTGGTGCCGATTCCGCGATTTCGTCGGCCAAAGACGTAAATTTCCGTGAAACTCAAGAGATGTTTGCCCGTATGCTGATGGCTAAAGAGGCGGCTGGCCGAGTGTTCTCCGCCGCCTGATCGCCAGGAGAGGGACGATGCGCTTGAGCAATCTGGGAACCGAACAACTCCGGGAAAAGGATCGAAGCTTCGTCTTTCATCCGTCCACGCACTTGGCCAAGCACAGCCGCGGCGAGACGCCCAACCGGATCATGGCCGGTGCAGAAGGCGTGTACATCTGGGATACTGACGGCCGGAAGAGCCTTGACGGTTTCGGAGGGCTTTACTGCGTCAATATGGGATATGGCTGCACGGAGATTGCCGAGGCCATCGCCCGGCAAGCGCACGAGTTGCCGTTCGCCCATGTCTATGCAAGCCAAGGCACCGAGCCAGTCGCACTCTTGGCAGAGGCAGTGGTCGAATATTTCGGACAGAACATGCGAAGGGTCTTTTTCGGCCTCTCCGGCTCCGACGCCAACGAAACCAACATCAAGCTGGTCTGGTACTACAACAACATCCTCGGCCGGCCTGAAAAGAAGAAGATCATCTCGCGCAATCGCGGGTACCACGGGTCAGGGCTGGTTACAGGTAGCCTGACAGGCCTTGCCTTCTTTCACGATTGCTTCGACCTGCCTTTGAATTTGGTTCGCCATACAACGACTCCACATTACTATCGCCAGGCGCACGACGGCGAAAATGAGGAAGCGTTCTCAAGGCGCTGTGCCAACGAACTTGAAGCCCTTATCCTCACTGAAGGCCCGGAGACGGTTGCAGCCTTCATTGGAGAGCCGGTACTTGGAACCGGGGGTATCGTTCCGCCCCCGAAGGGATACTGGGCTGCGATTCAGGGGGTGCTTGATAAATACGATATCCTTCTTATCGCCGATGAAGTGGTCTGCGGCTTTGCTCGAACCGGTGAGAAATTCGGTTCCCACCTCTATGGCATGCGTCCGGATTTCGTAACGATTGCCAAGGGCTTGAGTTCAGCCTACCTGCCCATCTCCGGGTCAATCATCGGCGACCGCGTCTGGTCGGTCCTGGAACAAGGAACGGAAAAGCACGGCCCACTCGGCCATGGCTGGACATATTCCGGTCACACGCTTTGCGCGGCGGCCGCGCTTGCCAATATTAAAGTGCTAAAGGAAAGAAACATCTTGGAACATGTTCGCGATGTTGGACCGTACTGGCATGCCCGCATGAAAGCCGAGCTGGAGGGACATCCCATTGTTGGCGAGGTTCGCGGCGTGGGCATTCTATCCGCCGTGGAACTGATGCGGGATCCGAAGGGGCGGATACCATTTGAACCCGGACTTCAGCTCGGCGTGCGCGCCGCCGTTGCTCTGTTTGAAAATGGTGTCATAGGCCGCGCCATGCCGCATGGGGATATCCTCGGCTTTGCCCCACCTCTGATCATTACCCGAAAAGAGATCGACATCATTGTCGACGCAACCGCTAAATCAGTCGATGCGACCTATCGCGCGCTGAAGGCGGAGGGCGCGGCATAATCCTGACGTGACGGGTGAACGCCCCCCATTCGGATCGACCAGGATAGCCCGTCCAGGAGCAAGATCCCTATGGCGTCATGAACTGGCGCGCCCGAAACGACCCGCGTCGCTTTTACGGCAACTTGCATCGAGGGTGTGCGAGGCGATGCCGCAAAATGCGACGCCAATATCGAACGCAGTACCGCCTTCGCTATCGAGATGGTGATGACCATAGAATGCCAGCCTCCTGCAAAAACCATAAAGGAGACGCTCTCCCGACCGGCGCTTGATAAGTGACCAACCGTGAGGCGAGCTTCTCATGAGAGATTGGTCTGAGGCCCGCAATATCGCCCTCCCAAGGCGCACCGGCCCGGCAGCGAGCTCAGTCTCCTGCCGGGCACTTCTTCCCTGAATGGGTGCACTTTGATCGAGCCGTCTGCGCTCCGCTATGTGCGGCCAGAGGCTGTGGGCGAACTGACTGCAGTTTAGCTATCCAAGACGTTTTTCATGAATTTGTCGAGCAAATCGCAGACAACGCTGACGCGACGGACCAGCGCAACGCTTTGGCGGAGATTGCCTTTTTGCTCGATTTGTCGTCTTTCGCCTATCTTTTCCCTTCGCCTAGCCTGGCCGCAACGTAGACGTTATTTCAACCTATCCTCAACCCTGGACATCTCACTACCTTCACAGTCAGTATGAAAAGATGGACCCGGTGATCCATCGGGCGCGTGGTACTCAGGAACCATTCAGCCGGGATGCGCACGGCGCTGATGTTGAACTGTCGACGCTACAGCGACAAGAGGCGCGCAATTCGGGATTTGCTGCGGCTTTACGATTCCAAACCATGACAGCGGCGGTTTGTTAGCAGCACTAACCTTCGCCTCCAATGAAAGGCAACACTGTTCTTCCGCGTGATAATCGATATGAACGCGCGCTCGAGCGCATCGCGATCTTCTCCCATCTCCATGCCCGTCGTAAGCTGGCCGACGCCAGGATCGTGGATGGCGTTGCACTATCCCGAAGGGAAATCGAATGTTCGAAATGGGCGGCTCGCGGCAAGACGGCCTGGGAGATCGGCCGCATCCTGGGGATCAGTCGGCGCACTGCGGCCTATCATCGTGACAACGCCAGGAAGAAGCTTGGCGTACCGGCAATTACCCAGGCAGCCGTTCGGCTGGCCCTATCCAAGCCATCTCTTTTCACCTGATCTCCGTAACCTGGGCGCACGCACAGGTCGTATCAACTCCGCCCTTTGCCTTCATTCGCAGCGTTATGCATGCGAGGGAGAAAGGCCATCATGACGCAGTTGATCACGCCGGATTGCTACGCTGAATTCGGCGACGAGCTCGAGCAGATGCACCGCTTGCGGCATCACGTGTTCAGGGATCGACTTAATTGGGATGTTTCGGTCAGCAGCTGCTATGAGGTCGATCCGTTCGACGCGCTACATCCCCACTACCGGTTGTTGCGAGCGCCCGCCGGGCGCAGGCGTACGGCTGTTCCCGACCACCTGACCGACGATGTTGCGCGACAGTTTCTGCGATCTGCTTGCGGATGGCTCGGCGCCGGAAGATCCGCTGGTTTGGGAAAGCAGCCGTTTTGCGCTTGATCTGCCGCTTTCCGCGCCGAAACAGGCGGGCATCGCTATTGGCATCTATGAGCTGTTTACCGGGATGGTCGAGTTTGGTTTCTTACGCGGTCTACGAAGCCTCGTCACCGTGACGGATCTGCATATAGGGCGGATCCTGTCGGGCCGGCTGGCCACTCGGTCCGATCCGCAAAGAATCGAACACGCGCGCCATTGCCGGATATCTCGACGTCTCCACCGAGAGCTCGGAAGCCTCCTTCGCAATGCCGGAATCAAGGGCCCGGTGCCGTGGACACCGGTCATGAAGATCGCCTGAGCTTGGAAGCCAACCCTTACTTGGAAAATGATGCTATGAACGAGACGAAACCTGGCCCTGCCTGGCCGGACCGGCAAGATGATGGTGCTTATTGCTGTATCGAGCAACGGACCAGCCGAGGCTGGCCTGGGAATTGCTCAGGCGCAATCCAGACTTCCAGAAGGATCTGGCGAACGCATTGCGCCGCATATAAGCCACACCCGCCATAACGCGGATCGTGGATCGCAACCGCAAGCCGGTCGGCAGTCACAAACGCCGCTCGGCGGTGGCCAGAAGCATAACGCCGCCATCCGATGTGACGGGTTCGCCAAACCGCAGCTGTGATCTCCTTGCGTTCGACGGCTGAAAACACAAGGGCGGGAACTATCGTCCGTCCCAGCTGCCGTTCGCCGATCGCCAACCAAGTGCTTCGTCTTGCACACCCGCCGCATACTGGCTGATGATCACCCCGCGCGACGCGGTGCCCACATCGCATCATCTCGGCAAAGCACGTCGCAGCAGAACCTTTAAATGAATTTACAAATTCTTTGCGATTGAAAGTCGCTGGCTAGGGTACGTTCACCCAATCTGAGGTCAGGCACGGATACAGCCGATGCTGAGTTTGCGAGGACCTCGGCACAGTGCGCCACGTCGGAGGTACCGCAAATGGCAAAAAGAGCATTTATCCTGATTGAAGGGCATCCAAGAGGTAATGGTCTACTGTACGTCCAAGCGGCCCAGCGTTTTGGCCTATATCCGATCAGCCTGTCGATTGATCCAGCTCAGTACGACTATCTTGCGGTGGAACGCATTGAGGCAATCCGTGTCGATACAGACAATCTCGACGCGCTGATCGGCGAGATTTCCCGCTTAGGAGAGAAGTATGGCATTGCCGGCATTACTGGCTTTTCGGGAGACGACGAGTCAGTTTATGCGACAGTTGGCAACCTCTGCCGATATTTCAATCTACCGGGACCGGACCCTGTATCCATCGAACGATGCAGTGACAAATTCGTCCAACGTCAGTTCCTCGCCGAAGCCGGCGTTCCAATGCCTGCTTATCGTTTGGCAGCCAATGCCACGGACGTTGAAAGCGCTGCCGCGGAGATCGGGTTGCCGGTTATTGTCAAGCCAGCCATAGGCAGCGGTAGCATGGGTGTCCGATTGTGCCGCAATGACGACGAGTTGGCTGAACATACCGACTATCTGTTGGGCAGGAAACACATATGGCGGTCTTCGCCGAGGATACTGGTCGAAGAATTCGCACAAGGCTCACATTACATCGCTCACATAATGGGAAATGAGACCATCGGGATTGAGGCCGCCGACTTTGGCCCCCCACCGCATTTCGTCTTTCGGGAGGGCACCTTTCCGGCCCCGCTGAATGATGACGCGCATGAGCGTATCGTGGGTGTTTCTCTGATCTGCTTGCAAGCTCTCAGCCTTGGTTGGGGGCCAACCTGCATTGAGTTCCGATGGACGAAGCGCGGCCCCGTCGTCATTGAAGTCAATCCGCGACTTTCTGGCGCGCCCTCTCCTCAACTGGTTCAGCTGGCTTACGGTGTTGATCTCATCACCGAACACGTGAAGCTCGCCATCGGCGAGGAATGCAATTTGCGCAGGAGGCGTTCGCACACTGCGGCCGCCCGGTACCTGGCTCCTGATCGCGATGGCACCCTTGACTGGATCGATGGCGGCAGTCGGGCGGCTGCCATATCAGGCGTCGCTGAGGTCAAGTTGTATGTTGGACCCAAGGCACCCATCATTAGGAAGGGCGATTACCGAGACTGGATTGGACATGTCGTTGCCGCTTCACCCAATCTTGCTCAGACCGAAGCCATCCTTCAGCGTGCCGTTGCTTCGATAGACTGGTCGATCGCGCCATTTTCGAGGCTTAGCGAATAGGAGCGAACTGAACTGCTCCTCGTCTTCTCCGAGCTATGGCGGAAACTGGGTGATTACGGTTTGAGGAGAGCGGCGTAGGCGGGTGATGAAGCCTGCCAGAACCTCTCAAGGAGAGCGATACGCCATGAATGAGACCACCAAAACATTGATCTCGGCTAAATAGCCGGCAGAGCCGGCGCGCAGGTCGAGAGCCAGGATCGTGCCGACAGCGCGGCTGTCGGTGAAGTTGGCATTGTCGCGAAAGCGTCGAAACCCGGCGGCCTGCCTCGCGCTCAAGGCCGTGATCCGCTCGGCCACTGGCTCGTCGCGCCAGATCTCGACATTGGCGAGTGCTGCCGCACAGGCAATCGGATTGGCGGTGTAGGAGCTCGAATGGAAAAACGTTTTCTTCCGGTCCTCGGAATAGTGCGCCCGGAAGATCGCATCGGTGACAAGCGTTACGGCCAGCGGGATGGTGCCGCCGGTCAAGCCTTTGGAGGTGCACAGGATATCTGGAGAAATCGATG
>NZ_JAMYQI010000035.1:0-13016 GCF_040320805.1 Mesorhizobium sp. M0615
GATCGTGCGGTTCATGCGTTCGACCTGGCCGTTGGTCCATGGGTGCCTTGGCTTTGTCGTTCGGTGGTCGATATCGGCCTTGGCGAGTGCCCTCGTCTTTCGGCCAATCCGTTGCATAGACGGTCTTTAAGGCGGAGTCCTTGTAACGGACCGTGCGGCTACGAGCCGGCCTCGGCTACTTTGCGTCCGAATTGGCGTTATGCTAGTATCGGGGATTTATTTGCTAGGAGTGGGACATGGGCATTAACGATATTTCGACAGATCCATTGGCTGACCTCGAGGACGCTTGTGACCTTATGGATGGCAATTGCGCCGGGCGCACTCACTTCATCCTCCACCAGACCGTGGACGGAAAGCTCACCTACGACACAGTGAAGCCTTGGATTGGGAAAAAGCGTAACAAGTCGCACGCGGTAATTCTCAAAACGGGAGAGGTGGTCCATTTGTGGCCATTCCAAGAGACGAACGTGTGGGCGACGAAGGCAGAGTCCGGCTTGAAGCCAAAGAACGGAAAGCTGCTAAGTTCGACCTTAAGGGCAAGGCAATTAACATTGAAATAGACTACGAGGAGGGGGGCTCTCCGAACTCGGCGCAGTACACGAGCCTAGCGGCTTGTTATATTGGCGCTTGCCGTACGGTCGATCGAGTTCTCACGATCGTGCCACATATAGAAGTCGATCGCGGGATTCCGGACGGCCACAGTGACCCGCAGAACTTCAATTACACGGGATTCTACGAGCGATTGAACGATCTGGGCGTGGACATGGATCGGGTTCCTCGGTTCGACCATGACCGATATTGGGCAAAGGAGTCGTACAAGGTCCCGTACGCGGATGATTGGTTTTCGTGGCCACCGGTGCTGACCGGCGACCCGCATGCCAAACCCAAGGGGGTCGAGCGAGTGGCGAGCCCGCACGGCGATCAGCGCGAGTGGGCAGGGATGCTGTCGAAAGATGCCAGCTTTCACCTCGTTTCAACTGGCGCGATTGGGGTCAAAGAGTTCGATCGCCTTATGCGAAGACTTGAGCAGGAGAGGGAGATTCTTGCCGAGGAAACCGAGGAGGGGGATGAAAACTGAGACGACCACGCGCCATGATCTTCCAAACGTTGATCATTACTGGGGCAGCGGCATTCTGAGGCGAGCCAGTGCTCGAGAAGGTTCCGCCGTTCTGCGCGGGCAATCGGGTGTATTTTGGGAATGGCACGAATGGCGGACGGGAGCTAGCATCTTGTGAGTCATCTAGGAATTGCTGAAACTCCGAGCGGAAAGACTGCCAGCGCAAGCTTCAGCTTGTTGAAGTCACTCAGCTGTGCGAGCACGGGCCGGTTTGCAGGTGCATTATACGGGGAGGGCGTGTAGGCGACTTCAAAGCGGTCGAGCACGCGATCGGTCGAGGCGCTCCATCGGCTGGTAAACGCGCCTTTCAAGATGCAGATCGGGGCTCGTTCCGCGCCACCGGTTTTGAGGGGCGCCAGTCCCCCCAGGATCCGATTGAAGAGCGGATCCGTCACGCTTTTGCCACCGGCAACACCAAATCGACGCTGGCGCCCTGGTCAAGGAGGTCCTTGCCCCCCCCGGCGTCGGCGCGAAGAGCCGCTTGAGGGCCCGGAGCCGGCCGGACGCTCGCAGCGTCGACGCATCCGGCGAGCCGACGAGATTGGCGCAGTTGGTCGATTCCCAGTCATCGGCGTCCGGGGCCTCGTAAACGGCGTTCAGGGTGCCGTAGCGCGAAGTGATGGGCAGCGGCGCCTGTGGCCCATTGCTAAAAAAGATCTAGATTCGAGCCCAAACGGAACGGACTGACATAGCGCAAGGACCCAGGCGGGCGCGGTGGGTAGGGTTGGTTGTTATCAGTATGGGATTGTGCCTTTGCAGACCAAGAAATTTCGAGAGGCCCGGCTGCCTTGGTACACTATCTATCCGGCTGTGTCGGAGTTCTCCGGGGCGGTCGGCGCCGAGGCTTATGAGGCATGGCTCAGGAACCTGCCGGCTGAGGATCCGGTGTCACTCTATCTGCACGTTCCGTTCTGCCGATCAGCCTGCTGGTATTGCGGCTTCCCAACCACCATCACCCGCCATGATGCGCCCATCCTCAACTATCTGGCGGCGCTGCGTGACGAGATCCGTCTGGTTTGCGAGCGAGTGCCGAAGACGCTGCCCGTGAGCGACATACATTTCGGCGGCGGAACGCCGTCTCTCATCGGACCAGCCGAGTTCCTCGCTCTGATGGAGTTCCTGCGATGCCGCTTCGCCATCTCGAAAACAGCTACGGTCGCCATCGAGATCGATCCACGCACGCTCACGCCCGAGATGGCGGAAGGCTTGGGAGCGGCCGGCGTGAACCGCGCGAGCCTGGGCGTACAGAGCTTCGATCCCATTGTTCAAAAAGCGATCAACCGAATCCAGAGCGAGGCCCAGACGTCGGCTGCCGTGAAAATGCTGCGCCGGCATGGAGTAAACCGGATCAACTTCGACCTCATCTACGGCCTGCCGCGTCAAACGGTGGAGTCGTGCGTCGAGACGGCGAGGGCGGCGGTCGCCATGCGCCCCGACCGGCTTGCCTTGTTCGGCTACTCGCATATCCCATCCCAAATAAAGAACCAGCGCCTCATCGAGGCGGAATTTCTTCCCCACAGCGCTGCCCGCGCTGAACAGCATACGGCTGCCGCCGTGACGCTGGTTGCCGCCGGCTACCGAGAGATCGGGCTCGACCATTTCGCCTTGCCGCACGACGAGCTCGCGCTGGCACAGGAAACAGGTCGCCTGCGACGTAACTCGTTGGGCTACTCTGCCGATACCTGCAGAACCCTGATCGGTTTCGGCGCGTCGGCTATCGGCCGCTTTGGCCAGGGGTACGTTCAAAACGAAGTTACACGGGATTTCTACATCCGGCACATCGCAGCTGGCCGACTGGCGACATCGAAGGGCCATCGCCTCACAGACGACGACCGCCTGCGAGCCGCAATCATCGAGCGATTAATGTGCGATTTCGAGGCTGACGTGCCGGCAATCTGTGTCGCCCACGGATCTGATTTGATCCGTCTTCGCGGTTCAGATGAGCGTTTGGCGATGCTGGCCAAGGACGGAATAGTGGACTTCGAAAACGGTTTTGTCCGCGTACGGCGGGAGCATCGCTTTGGGATTCGCGCTGTCGCTGCCGCATTCGATGCTTTTAGGGATGGCCTTCCGTATCCCGCAGGTGAGGGCAAGCACACAACATGGAAGCTAACACAGGGAGTATCTTTTGCCGGAGAGAACGAGCTGCCATCGTGCGGTGCCCGTTAGTAGTGAAGCGCCCTAAAATGTCGACATAGGCGTTGGTGAACTGGACCGAACCACGAGAACAGCCTATCCAGTTTGTTGTCGGCAGTTAGTTCGAAAAACAAGGGCTTCTAAGCGGTAAACACATGCTAATCCATTTGATTTACGGGCCGACCTGCAGCGGCAAGACAGACGTTTCAATTTAAATTGCACGAGAGACCGGACGGTCGGTCATTGCGTTGGATCGTGTACAATGCTGTCCTCAAATCGCTACGCGCAGCGGGCGTGCCTCGGATCCCGAACTGCAATCTACCCAGCGGGTTTACTTGGATACGCCTCCTAACCGCGGGCACATCCACGCCGTGACTGCCCGTCGTAAGCTGATCATGCACGTGGATGAGCTTAGATCTTAGCCTGGGCTCACTCGAAGCCGGCTCGATCTCCCTTCTCAATTCACATGGCGCGAGTCAGCATCGGGCTGGCGCTTTCAGTGGCATGTAAGGCGGTTGCGGCTCGGCAACTCCGATGCCTTTGTAGAGAGAGCAAAGCGGTTGTGTGCGACAAGTTCTGCAAAATGGGGCGGCCATGATGCTGGTCATGCGGCTTGGCGCAGAGCGAGCTTCTTGTGCTCGCGCAGGTCGTCCATGTTGATGTATCGGTTGGCCTCCATCCAGTTTTCATTGGTCTCGACGGCCAACGCCCTGACCAGGCGCGGCAGCTTTCGGTATTGGGGAAGATGCGCACGACATAGGTGCGCCGGCGGAGAGCCGCTCCAGCGTGTTGGTGGATTTGAGATGCTTATGGTGCTGTCTCGGCAGCCTGAAGAAGGTCAGGGTTTGTTCGATGGCATCCTCGGCCCAGCCTGTCAGACCGGATAGCGGGCCGACCATTTGGCAAGCCATGCGGCAAGATCAGCCCTGGCCCCTGCGAGATCGTGCCGGTCGTAGAGCCAGCGCAATTCCTGCAGGCAGTCGTCGCCGTGCTTCCTCGGCAGATGATCGAGCGCGTTCCTGAGGAAGTGCACGTAGCAGCGTTGCCAGGCGGCTTCGGGGATCACCTCGCCGATCGCTGCCACTAGGCCGGCATGATCGTCGGACACGACCAACCCGATGCCCTTGCTTTGACGGCAGCGCTGGCGGTCTTAACTTCAGTCTTGGTCATGGTGGCGTTCCTTCGCGGCAATCGGTGACGTGAACAATCACCAGCCTGCCATGACCGCCCCCTCTCAGCGAATTTGCAGAACTCTCAGCACACTACCCCGACGTACTCACCCGGATAGTCCCGGCGATCCAGACGACCTGCTGCTGCCGTGCCGGAGCGGATCAGCTCGACGAACTCGTCGCGGTAGGGGTCGACGCAAAACGAATACGACAGCGTCATCGACACTTCGCGCCCAGCGGCATGCGCCAGCCGCGCGGTCTGCCGGATCGCTTGCTTGGCGCGCGGCGGGTCCCCCAGATAGCCCTCGAAATAAGTGACCTTGGTGCCCGAAGCCTTGTCTGGTTCGACATCGTCGGGCCGAGTTCGAAGCAGGCGCCGAGTTAAGCGCTCGCCATCGGGCGTTACGAAGTTCATCGAGCATGCCGTCGGTGGTTGTCCCACTAGCGGTTCGGTGTCGAAGGCGACGCCCTCGGCGTGGATGTCGTGGGCGTAGATCTCGCCGAGCGCGTCGTTCGTCACCTGCCGAAGAAGGCGGCGCGCCCGCCGAAGCTGCCTACGCCGGCGGCGGTGTTGCCGGCGCTGCATTGCCGATGCAAAGAACGTCATAGTCCGGCGTCAATGTCTCCGCTTGGGAACCCGCCGGCCTTCTTACCACGCCGGCCGGGCGCGGGTTTGGCAAGTGGGCTTTCCTTTTGCCAATGCGTTCGTTCCCGGCCCTCACGGGGCGGCGAGTCCCTGCCACCTGAGGCTACATGGCGGCCGTGGAGATTACCTCAGCAGCGGCGCCCGATAGGAAACCTTAGCACCTCCGCGCTTTGGCGTGGCTGCTTGAACTCTTCGACGGCAACCGCCTCAATTAGCAGATCCAAGGCTTCGCGGCCCCTTTGACTCATCGGGTCATCCCCACAAAGGTAGTCATACGCTCGATCTAAATGCCCTCGGGCGGCGGAAAAATCGCTTGTCATATCATAGAACCCTCTCCATCCGCCCGCATTGCCGTTTACGAGGTGAAGGTGGTGCAATCGTCAATATATACAGACAAATTTGAATTAAATCGGTGATGATCATAGAGGTCGAGTCCCCGACCTGACAGCGCCATCGAGCCCGCCGACGACCACTCGCTGGCGCTCACGGGCGCGGCGCTGAGTAGTGAAGCGCCGTAAAATGTCGACACAGGCGTTGGTGAACTGGACCGAACGACGAGAACAGCCTATCCAGTGTGTTGTCGGCAGTTAGTTCGAAAGTCAGCCGAAGCCGGCCTCCCCAATGGTGGGTCGAGCCTTCGCTTACCCCGTGCTTGCCTCACAGATCCGCGACCGAGAACCCAGCCTCATGCTCCCGCCCTGCCGGGGCCTAGGTCCATCAAGCATGAAAGGAACACGTCGGAACCTGGGATATCGCTTGCCCGGCCGGGCGGCGATAGCCTGTCGGGGCGGGCGAGGAGCCGTAGCCGAGTGATGAGCGCACAGGAGAAGTCTGGCGTGAATGGGGCGATGATTGTCAAGCTTTGCTTTTCGTCAACCATCTTGCATGACCGATTGGCGACCATCTCCTCATCCCGACCTTATATTACCCGTCGCCTGTCGCCGCCAGCGCGCAGTGACTTGTCAAGGATGGAGGCCCGCAGACCCCATCGCGCGGCGACTTGTCCTTGACGGTCACGATCACGGCGGCAGGTTTGCCGTGGTCGGGGAGCCCTTCCTTGGGCGGAAGCCGACGACAGTGTTCGAGGGGAACTCGCCATGAGCCGGGTGCGCAGAGATCGTCCGACGCTCTTGTATTTGCTGGATCCCAGCCGGCTCCGCCTTCGATTGCCTCGGTAGCTCGGTAGCCTGAGCGCGTCGGCGGCATCATGCCATTATCATCCTACGAATTGCATGCTCCATCGTCCTGGACGAGACCGGTTTGGCTAGCCAAAGGACGAAGGTCTGATTACCAGATGTGATCGGCATGGGGTCGCTTCCACCAACGACGATGATGGGCACCGTCATCAGGGTGGTACGTACGGCTTCGGGCTGTCCTGGCCCGAGGAAAGTCGCTTGATCGAAAATGAGGAGGTCGGCTGCCTTCCCGCTCTCGATCCAGTCGCAAAGACTTTCGAAGGTCGCGAAGCCGACAGGCTTATAACCAAGCGCGGCGATCTTATCGTTGTAGATCTCCAACGCTGCTGGATCGGGCTCCACGACTGCAATGATTTCTCCATTGCCAAGTGATCCATCGTATGGACCGGAAGCGCTATCAGCTCTGACCTGCTCCTCAGCGCAGGCCGGTAAGTAGAGATCGAAGCGTGTACCTCGGCCAACAGCCGAGGTGACGTCAAGGCATCCTGCGAGCGCGCTCACATGGCGGTCCACTGCAGCAAGACCCAGTCCGGTCCCGCCGACGCGAGAGCGCGTGGTAAAAAAGGGCTCAAAGATGTGCGGAAGCACCGAACTTGCGATTCCTTGGCCATCGTCGCTGATGGAGAGGAGAACGTAATCTCCCGGTTTCAAGGTGCCCTTAGCCACGGGCTTCGTTTGACAGACGTGAGCGCGAGAAACGCTAATCTGGACACGGCCCTCATTCAAGAGAGCCTCCGACGCGTTCTTGCATAGATTCATAAGGATTTGCTGTAACTCGGTCGGGCTGCCCTCGATCACCGTTTGCCACTCGTTGATCTTGAAGTTCAACTGAACATCCGCACGAACTGTAACCCGCAGCAATGGCGCTAGATCCATTACACTCTCCGAGACGTCGAAAGGCATCGTCACGCGCTTCCGAGTTCGGCTTAGTGACAAAATTTGATCAATAATCAGCTTGGCTCGGTTGCTGGCCAAGATAATTTGGCCGATGTGGCCCCGAATTCTCGAGGGGCGGCGCACAAGACCTTTAGCCATCTCTGCGTAGCCGACTATTGCTCCTAGAACATTATTGAATTCATGTGTAACGCCGCTTGCGATTGTGCCGACAGCCGTCAGCCTTTCCGCATGCTCCCATCGACTCTCAAAAAGGTTACGTTCCGTGTGTACACGTTGCATTTCAAGATGGTTGCCTAAACGCACAGTAGCGCTCGCCAGAACCAGGAGGTCGTCTGTGGAGGGTGGTGAGCGATCTCCTTCAAAAACAAGGATACAAACCGCAGCCTGCTGATCGGAGGCCCTGCAACCAACAATTTGACAAACACCGGTAGTGCCTACGGCAGTCCGAACCACTTCCGACGCCGGAACGACGCGAAACACTGGCTGTTCCGGGTGTACAAGTGAGACGACTTCATGGATTAGCGCGGCGTTCCAGACGCGCATGCGCTTGTTCGCGACAAAGTACTCGGTATTCCTGCTGATACTCGGATCCACCAGAGCAAGCGCGCATTGATCCGCATCGAAAACGCATTGAATGAGTCTAAGCGCTGCTTCGGTGGAGAAGCGCCGCGAAGCCTTCGTTGCTTGACTGTCGATGAAACAAGCTTCGATCTCACTCATCGCCGCTTCAAGCTCTAACCGCCTTTCCAACCGGTTCGTCCGCACATGCTGCGTGGAGGCTCGAATGGTCGCAAACAAGCAGAGGCATATGGACACCAAGCCAAAGAAAAGTCGTGTACGCTGCGCTTGCGCGCTGGCGAAGCTGTAGGCTTTCAGATGTTCTCGCTCCAATTCGGCAGCCTTGGCGAACGTGTCGAAGGATGGGATCCGATTGACAGCGCGGTCCAACCTCAACATTGAGGACAGGATAGCGCGGCCCTCGCGGGCAACATCCTCCGTGACTTGGTCCTGGCTAGGAGGAAGTCGGCGGAGAGACTGATCGATTTGTAATGCGAGGCTGAATCCCGGTCTGGCCGAAAATTGAAGGATCAGATTGGAAAATTCAGGCCTGTTCGACACTCCCCCCCGAAGGCGATTAGCCGAGCGAGCAAAGCGTACGAGAGAGCTTTGCAGAAGCTCATTTTGCGCGGCCGAGGCCGAGATGGCAGCTTCTGTGTTTTCGAGGGACTTTTTGAGCTGTGCAACCAACCTGGAGTGCACCCCGGAGCTCTCATTGGGCGAAATCTCAACAAGGCGTTGGTAGTTTTGAAGGTTCCTTTTTAATGCTTGCCCGGTAGAAGCAACGGAACGGAAGTCCAATACCATGTCGGCGCGGGCGACGTCTCGCTGGAGCAATGCGTAGTTGATCTGAATCGTCCGCAGTTCGCTTAGGACCGCCTCGTTGATCTGGGGGTCTTGCCACTGTATCGCGACCAAGAGCGCAACCGAGGCCACTAGGGCCATCACAGAAGCTTTGTCGGTACTGAGCCATTTTTCCCAAACGAACGGCGTTTGAGCCGCGGTGCGTGCCTTGCGAAGGTCCGATTTGAATTCTAGCTCCCCATCGCGTCGGTGTGCGGCCGGATGCTGCTGGAACAGGAAAGCCAAGTGTACCTCTCCCCCTCAAATAGGCGGTGTAGACACCGTTGCACTCTGCCCCCATGGCCCGCTGACCTTCCATTGAATCGCGGGCGTTTCGACCTCGACGGCGAGGCGCCAGCACAAGGCGGGCAACTGATCGCAGTTTTCGGAACTGGTCTTCCGAGAGATCATCGAAGGGGCATACAAGCGCACGCCTGCAGCAGCCGAGGATGATACCGGCCGGTCAAACGCAACTGGCGAGGGCCGGATCTGCTGTTGGCTGGCAGCTAACACTGGCGGGGCGGCGGCCTCGGCGTGCCTAGAGCCGGCTGCTGCGAAAGCGTCCGACACGCTTCCCTTGGGGTCATCCCGTCCATCGGGCATCCCTGGGTTGCTGAAAAAAGATGAGGCGGCTTGATGATCCTGCCCTCGCTGAAGCACCTCGCGAAACCCCTGTTCCAGTCGCAGAAGCTCCTCTGGACCGGTAGGCGGCTCGTCAGCTCGACCATCGAACAGCGGCCGGAGCGCCTCGGACACGTGCTGCTCAAAGCCCACTCGCCGGGCCTGGACCGCTTGCCCGTCTTCCAAGCCGGCATCCTGCACCTGCGACAAAGCTGTTACACGGGATGGATTACTATTTCGCGGGTTCATACTAGCCTCACATCAAACTGTATCGTCAAAGTCCTGCGCCAATTCACACAGCGGGTCACCGAGTTGAGATTCTGCGGAGAGCGCCTCCTCTGCTCCCGTCAAGGGCGCCGGCTCCGGGAGGGCGCCTGTCTGGCTTTCAAAGATGCGTTTCAGAATGCGATCCGAAAAATATCGCACCTTCCTCAATTTTAATGGTGGCAGACCTTGATGAGAACAATCTCGTACTCGTCATCGAGCAGCCGAACCTGTTCGGGACGCAACAGCGGTGCACCTTGATGTGAATTCTGAATGTTCCAGTCGAACGTTCGCGCCTGGCTGTAGGAAACGATTGGGCTTGAAATGTGAATCCACCGATAGGTTTGGAAATGTAGTTCGGAGTCTCGTCATCTACCTCGATGTTCCTAGAAGCGCGCCGGCAGCCCGGGCGGGGGGCTTGGGGTTAGACTGCCAGCGCACGCCACTCATAAAGAGCGGCCTCTTTTCGCGGTTCGGACACCCATAGTCAACCCGGCAACGTCTGGATGCCCGCTGTGCTTTTTGCAGAGCGGCGATGCCGGGCATATCGGCCGATCCTGTCTAGGATGGTGTGGCCACTCTCGTCGGCCGAGTTGATGCTCCAGCCACTATCGCCTTGCCGACCAGCACGAGTTCGCCGCGTCGGTTTGGCGATTTGACGACATAGGCTTGTTGGTCGGGCTTGTCACGTTGTCTGAAATTGGCCGGCCGAGGGCTGCTGCTGCTGAATTCATGCGGGCGTTCCAGTCACGGCCTTCGATTCGGCGATGGCTTGCAGGCGATGAACATGTATGGCGAGAGCAGAACGTTTGGGGCGGGGCGGGACGAAGAGGTTGCGGAGGGCTGACAAGGTCGAGACGAAGCGTTGCAGGCCTCCCGGCGATCGGACCCCTGCATCATCCGCTCCCGTTTTCGCGGCGGCACATGGGAATTCTCCGCTCCGTTGTTCAACCCCTTGTGCGACCGGTGCTTGACGTCCGGCATCACCTGTCGCTTTGCCGCTCCATACGAGCGCAGCTAGTCGGTGATCATGCGCTTCGGCGCGAGCCCCTGCTTCTTCCACAGCCGCGTCAGCAAGCGCAACCTCTCGCAGGGTGCGCTCTCAGAATTCGTTCCTGCGCAGCGGCGTTGTTATCTCGATACTGGATAAGCGTCGACGAACCTACGCGTCAGCGGACGCGAAATCCTCACCATCCTTCTGCATCGCGCTATTTGGCCTGCCGAAAACCCAATTTCGCCGGCACGCTGCCGCTGAATACGATGATCATCTCGCATTCTTGCTATGGAGGCTGTCGTCCTTCCTGGGCACGCGGCTGACGGCGACGAAAGCGGGTTTATTCATGCAACACCCCTTTTTGGCAGGCAAGCTGGAGGACTTCGGGATGTCGGGGGCGAATATAGCGAAGACTCCCGCCGCTCGCCGATGCATTCTGGACGCAACCGCATCGAGCCGATGTGTGTTCGAGACGCTTCGCGGCTGCAGTCGCCGAACGATGGCGTGGTTATGCGACCTGTTCTGCACGCCTACCCCCGTCCAGTCAGGCGTTCACGAAGGTGTTTGTCGAGAATTCGTGGAGAAAGTCCGCCACTTATCGTTGGCGAGGGCTTTGCTCCGGAGTGGCGATCGGTGCTGATCGACAGGCAGGCTCTGGCCAAAATCGAATCCCATATCGCAGATGCCGTCGCGAAAGGCCGCAGAATTCGATGCGGGGGCAAACGCATCGCGCGAATGGCACGTCGAACTATCGGTCCTGTCTCCAGCGAGATGACCATCGCGCAAGAAAGAGACATTCGGGCGGTTGGCGCCTGTGATTGCTTCGACGATGCGGATAGGTCGTGCATGAGGCCAACGACACGATCTACGGCCTTGCCGCCCACATTTGTGCCTCAAACGGAAGCGTGTTTGGCGTGTGGCCGAGGCCTTGGAATATGGCATGGTGGTATGAACACGGGACGCATGTCGTCGGAAGCCGCGCCTTTCGGCCGAGTGAAGCAGTCCGGCATCGGGCGGGAGGGTTCCCGCCATTGCCTCGAGGACTACCTCGAAATGAAATACCTCTGCAGGGCGGCATCTGAAGCATGGGCTTGCAGGGCTCGCAGACCGGTAAACCAGCGAGCCATCTCCAAATATGTGAATTGAGGATTGCTCCTCGACGGGAGCTGAGGGGCGGCTCCGCAAGCCTTACGACGCTCTTTGCGAGCCGTAGCTGCCGAGCTGGCAAAAGGCCGGGCTACGTCGCGCCAGCGCAATCGGCGCGCAGAAAATTAGGCCTACCCGCTCCGGGACCGCGGACCTCGTCAGCTTCTCGTAAGTATGCCCGAGTAGGTTGCTCAGCTGATCTGTGGACGTGAGGCTAGCGTGAACCGGCACAAATTTGACCTATCCAATGTAACAGGTTGGCGGCAGGTGCAGCCCCCGGCATCTCAAGAGCAAGCGGCACAGGCCGGGCAAGAGGGCTTTGAGCAGCGCTCGGGCGAGGCGCGCCAAGCCGCTGCCCAAATTCCCGCCCCCGGCGTTCCGGCTCTGCCAGACCCGTTCCATCCTCATCCGTCTCAGGGAGACCTGAACCTCATCGAAGGCGCGGCCCCATGGGAAGCGCAGCCCATGATGCAAGGGAGCGGACAAGAACACGCCGCGGCGCCGTACGCCGGAGGCAGTGGGTCGATGCTGGGTGCCTCGGTGCTGCATCCGGGTCACTCAACGGCGCGCCATCATCATGCGCCGGATTCGTCAGTGGTTGATCTGAATCCCCCCGCACGGGTCGAGTTGCGTGACCATGCTCGTTCTCTGCCGGCGGCGGTGCAGCCAGATCCTCCAGTAGTGGTCTCCGGTCGCGACAAGCGTCCTCTTTATTCCAACGATGCGACCGTTGTCGAAGGGCTGAGGTCAGCACTCTATGCCGGTAAGGTCGGGGAGCGCACGGTCACGGACCATGTAAATTCTCTTCTCGGCTTTGGTCGTTGGCTCTTTGATAATAACAAGCCGGGATTTGCTGCTCGGCTTGACGATCCGTTGCTGGATCAGGATCTCAAGGAGTACCAGCGCGAGAGTGGCTCCTCGAACGTGGCTAGAGCACTGGGTCGTCTCAAAGAGTCGGCGCGCGGAGCGCCAATGGTGGGCCGCGCTGCCCTGAATCCCGACCCTGTCGACGCCGAGCTCATCAGAGATTACAAAGCGGCTCTGGTCAAAAAGTACGAGGCAGCGCCTGCGACCGGGCCGAATCCCAAAACCATTCAGGACTATGCGGCTACTCTTAGACGTTTCAGTCAATACCTGCATGAAAACAACAGGCCGGGGATTGCGGCTCGGCTTTACGAGGGGTCGCTGGATGAAGATGCCAGGCGCTATTTGGACTCCAGTGGTAACCGGTGGATCAGTGCACTAGCTCATCTCCGGAAGTTCCCGCCGTACGCCGCACTCGGGCGCGAAATTGCCCTTGCTGCTCGTCCGGAAGACGCAGTCGACATGGAGGCTCGTGCCATTGGGGACGCCGCTGCGCAGCACAGCGGGCCGCAGGAGGAATACAGTTGGCCAGAGTATCTCCCCCCTGGGAAAGCTAATGAAGACG
>NZ_JAMYQI010000036.1:0-10569 GCF_040320805.1 Mesorhizobium sp. M0615
ACAAGCATCTCAAATCCACCAACATGCTGGAGCGGCTCAACGAGGAAATCCGCCGGCGCACCTATGTCGTGCGCATCTTCCCCAACACCGAAAGCTGCCTGCGCCTGGTCAAGGCGTTGGCCGTCGAGACCAACGAAAACTGGATGGAGGCCAATCGATACATCAACATGGACGACCTGCGCGAGCACAAGAAGCTCCCTCTGCGCCAAGCCGCATGACCAGCATATGGCCGCCCCATTTTGCAGAACTTGACGCACACAACCCGAGCCCGACGTACTGGCCTACATGAACCTTCCCCAAGGAACATCGCGCCAAGCTCCACTCGACTAATCCGATCGAACGTCTCAACGGCGAGATCAAGCGGCGCACCGAGGTCGTCGGAATCTTCCCGAACGACGATGCGATCGTGCGCCTCGTCGGCGCAATCCTGCTCGAACAGAACGATGAATGGGCAGTGCAGCGGGCCAGATATATGACTCTGGAAACGATCAGCCAGATGAGCGATGATCCCCTGATCAGCCTGCCAGCCGTGGCGCGCTGATCAGCCCGGCCCATGCCGGAGAGCACGCGACTAATGCCGCCAGCTACACCACGCCGCGGGACACGATCAACGCTCCTTGAAAAGGCGGTATCGCAGAGGGTGCATTGCATGCAGTCCGTTCGCAACATCACCGTACCAATCGGGTGCAATAAGTTGCACCATGATCTGGGAAGGAAGGCCTTGAGGGCGAATGGACAGCCGAAACAGCCTGTGCCTCATGGTCAGGACGACCAAAGACGAATTCAGTTTCTCAGAAAATCGAAGATCGTGAGGAGGCCAGCAGGGCTACGGCCTGATCCTTGGTGTGCACGCCGAGCTTCTTCTTCGCATTGTCGAGGTGGAAATCGACGGTGCGCGCTTTGATTCCCAAGATGCAACCGATAGTCCAGGCGGACTTGCCGCGCGCCGACCATTGCAGGCATTCGTATTCACGAGGTGTCAACGAAACGCCGTCCACTGTACGATTGCCAGACAGCCTTCGACGAGCATAAATGTGAAAACATGTCGCCATGAGTTGGAGCGCTTGTTCGTATCGCTCAGCAACGCGCAGGGAGGCGGAATTGGGTTTATCAGCGGCAAAGGTCATCGCTGCAACACAGCCTCTGCGATCGATGATCGGGATCGTCAAACCGCAGCGGATGCTGAACTGTGCCGCCTCATCGAATAGCTTCTTTTGCGCCGGCGACATCTCAACGCAACGCAAATCCGGCCCCGACCATGGAAACGGGGAGCCGCCACGCCGCGCACGCATGATGACGGGATCGACTTTCTGATATTGGTTTTGCAGATAGTGCTCGGTCCAGAGCGGCGGATAATTCGAGATTAGCTTGGGCTCGCCACAAGATTCCAATGGCAACGACAGATAGGCAAAGGTGAGGAGATCAAGTGCTATCGCCGCCCCAGCCATGGCATCCCGGAGATCTGTTTCATCGACACTCTCCGACAGCTTTCCCAGATATGTCTCGAAGAGAAGCGGCATGTTCTTTGTCATTGTCCTGACTCAATCCATTCCGTCTGCTGAGCGCCATTCCGACCGGGAGACTCCGCCATAAGCGGGGACCGCACAACTGCGGCCGGGTTTTGCAGGCTTGTGGCCGGGCGGACCGGCCTTTACAGAACGCCACGCAACTTGCATGATCTGCGCACCGATTGTCGCCAACCGCAGCTCGCTGGAGTGCAGTCGGAGACCTTTCTTGGGAAAATGGAATCGTCGCAGCCCTGTATCATCATCCTGAGGCACGTGGCATCGAAAGCAGCAATTCAAAGATTGCCGCGTGAACGTCGGCGGCCACGAAGAAAAGGATGGCGGATAGGCGCTCATCCTCGCCCCTTTGGGCGCTATGATCCGGAACGTATGGTTGCGCCGCTTTCTGTTTGTTCCTCAACGCGTTGGTGGGCGGAGACTCGATACATTGGCAGGGCTAGCTAAAGATACAGCAGCCGACCTGATGCGCCCTGCACAAGTTGACGAGAGTGATCATCAGGTGCGCATCGGCAAAGACAAACGGCGAGTGTCCCCTGCCGGTCTGCTCGGGCGGCATCGACAAGCGTACCCGCATCAGGTCGCGTCCATGACCGCGATCGCCTCGCCCAACAACGACTCGTTTACATCAACGCCCAGCCCTGGCCGACAATCGTCGGGCAGCCGGATTTCGCCCTTCTCGACAAGAAGCGGATTGTTCACAAGCGGCAGTTTTTTGCTTGCGTAGTCGTAAAGTCCGAAGACAATGTTGCGCGGGAGGGTGTGAGCCATATGCGTGACGCACGCCAGCAGGATGCCGGTTCCGTAGTAGTCCTCAACCCGCACAGGCACGCCGAGAATCTTTGCCAGGCTCATGGCTTGCCGGGTGGCCTCAATCCCTCCGATACAGGAAGTTTTGAGGGACGCCACGTCGAGCACCTTGTCCTGAACTGCTTCCAAGAAGCGCCGGGGGCTATCAATCACCTCGTCGAGCATTATGGGGACGCCAGTCCGCTGTGCCACGGCACGACATTCCTCGTAGCTCTCGCAAGGGTTCTCGATCATAGGTGAAAGTTCGCGGACGGCCGAAATCACGCGGATCGCGTCCTCGACCAGCCAAGCGCGGTTAGGGTCATACCAAAGACGCTCGTGGGGCAGAGCAATCTCCTGAACCATCCGTATTGTGGCAATGTCTTCGTGTGGCTCGCCCGCCCCGACCTTGATCTGGAAACGGGAATAGCCTTTGGCCCTCTCGGCTTCGAACGCGGCAAGGGTCTGCTCGCGAGTGCCGATCCTTATCACGGTAAGAACGGGGAGGCTCTCCGCCACCCTTCCACCCCACAGGTCCACGAGCGGAAGGCCATGCGCCTTAGCCGCCAAGTCCCACAGGGCCATCTCCAACGCCGTTTTCGCATTGCCGTGTCCGCGGAGCGCCATCGAGACCTCGCCGATAGTCCTGGCGACTTGACGTGGATCGCGGCCCAGCACGGCTGGGGCGACGTGGCGGATTCCTTCTCTCGCGCCTGCGGAGAGTTCCGGCAGGTAGTATGGCGGCGCTGAGGAGACCTCGCCCCAACCGACTAGGCCGTCGTTCGTTTCAATTTTCACGACCAACACGTCTAGCGCCGGATTGATCGACTGACTTGTCACGTAGCGCGTCAGCTCCATTCCGACGTCGATCGGCACCGAAAAAAGCGTTATCCGTTGGATGCGCATGTTCACTTCCGCTTTAGAGTGATGCCTTTGCCGGCTTCTGCGGGAACCCCGAGTTCTGCGTGCGCGCGACGGACCTTTTCCAGCCGTTCTGCGACGATCGGACGCCATTTGTCGGGCCTTCGCTCGATCAGGTTGAAGGCGAGGCATTTGACTTCATTTGTGGCCGCAATGACTTCACCGTTTGATTTCCAGATGCGGTGAAACAACACGTAGCGCTTGTCGTCCATGTCAACTAGCTGCGTGGTAACATGGATCGGCGTGCCAAGAGCGAGTTCGTCCACATAGCTGACGCAGTTCTGGACGATAACGTATTCGTGGCCGCCGCGCGCGTCCATCGTGCCTTCGGGACCATTGATCCAGTTCCAGAAAGCCCAGTTGGCGTGGTCGCCGATCGTGAGGTAGTGCGCAGTGTTTACGTGCTCGAACACATCGATCCATTCTGGACGGATCTTGGTGCGGAAGAGCAGAAGCGGACTCTCGATGCTTTCCGTCCAAGGGATTGGAGCGTCGTATGTTTCGGCCATGGTCAGCGTCCCTTCCATACTGGCGCGCGCTTCTCCGACAGCGCACGGATGCCCTCTGCAGCGTCCTCACTTCCATAGACGCGGCGGTAGACCGGCAGATTGGCTTGCTGCATGACCCGGTAGGCTTCGCGCTCGCTCAAGCCTTGGGTCGCGCGGTCAATCTCCTTGATCGCCTGCAGCGACAGGGGCGCGCATGCGACAACGCGCTCGGCAAGATCGCGGGCCGCATCAATCAGGGACGTGGCCGGGACCATCTCGTTGATAAGTCCCCAGTGCTCGAGTTCACGCGCCGCGACCTGCCGACCGGTCATCATCATTTCCATCGCAACAGCGCGAGGAAGGCGCCGCGGCAAACGGATCACGCCGCCGGCATCGGCAATCAGGCCGATCGCCGCCTCCGTCAACCCGAATTTCGCGTGGTCGGCCGCGACAATCATGTCAGCTGCCAAGGCGAGTTCGAAACCGCCACCCAAGGCCATTCCGTTGACAGCCGCGATGACCGGCTTTTTGAGATCCCAGTACTCGGTGAGCCCGGCGAACCCGCCGATGCCCTGGTCTGCGTCGGGCGCTTCCCCACCGGCCGCGGCCTTGAGATCCCAGCCGGCGGAGAAGAACCGGTCGCCCCCGCCGGTAATTATGCCGACCGACAGGCCATCGTCCTCGCACAGCAGCCGGAATGCCTCGCCCAACTGCCTCGACGTCGCGGCGTTAATCGCGTTGGCTTTCGGACGGTCTAGCGTGATCTCTAGGACTCGCCCGCGTCTCTCTGTTCTGACCGGCGCGCTCATAGGGCTAACTCCGCCACCCGATCACCCAGAATTTCTTCAACACCTCCGCGCCGATCCCAGGCGCGAATTGGTCCGGGACCTTCGTCCGCCCGGCAATTATATTAGTTATATGCATGGCGTGCCCTCGCTGGCCGAAGGCAGCAGCACGAGGCTACCAACGTGCTTTTTCTCGAAGAACTCGGTCTGTGCGGCCCGGATTTCCGCCAATGGCCAGCTCTTCGTGCTGAAGGGCTTGATCTTGCCGGAGACCACCATGTCGATCAACCGAGGGAAAGTTTGCCGCAGGTACACGGTCGATCCGAACAAGGAGAGATTTTTAAGATAGAGCATACGTAGATCGAGTTCCACCTTTGGTCCGCCGATGGCGCCCGCCGTGACGTACCGCCCGCCGCGCCGCAGGAGCTTGAGAAGATTCGGGAAGTTGGCACCGCCGACGACATCCGCAACGAGGCTGAGTTTGCGACCACCAGTCCCTTCGAGGACGCGCGCCAGGATGTCCTCGCCGTCCCGGTTGATTACATGATCGGCACCCAGGTCGGAGACCGCGGACATCTTGGATTTTCCCGCCACCGCCACCACTTCGGCGCCGATCGCCTTCAGGATCTGGACTAGGAAGGTGCCTACGCCGCCCGACGCTCCAGTCACCAGCGCCAGGTCGCCGGCCTTCGCGCCCGCGATGACCAGCATGTTCATCGCCGTGCCGCCCGAGCAGGGCAGCGTTGCGAGCGCCGCATCCGATAGCGGCAGATCGTCCGGAACACTCACCGCGTTGAGCGACGGCACGACGGTGTACTGCGCAAACGCACCGTCGTGCTCCGATCCGAGGAAGCCCGCGCTGTCAAAGCCTTCCACGTCGTCCGGGTCGCGGATATAGGGATCGCAGACCACGCGTTCACCAACACGGCCAGGCTCCACCCCCGAACCCACCGCGACGATCCGGCCGACGGCATCCGCCCCCTGGATGCGCGGGAAGGTCAATCCTCCTTCCCAGTCGCCCATTCCCTGTTCGGACACGCCGAAACCGTCTTTCCCGCCTTCAGCGGTGGTTCCGGAGCTCACCGCCTGGTTGTACCAGCCGGTGCGCGTGTTGATGTCGGTGTTGTTTATACCCGCGGCGGTGACCCTGACGAGCACCTTGCAGGGACCCGGTTTCGGCACGGGCACGTCGTGCCGGAGTTCGAGCCTGTCGAGCCCCCCGTGCCCGGTCAGGTGCACTGCCGTCATTGTTTTCGGAAGCACGGGCTATGCTCCTCTCTGGCGCATGAGCTGCCGGCTGATGATATGGCGCTGTATTTCCGAGGTGCCTTCCCAGATGCGCTCGACGCGCGCATCACGGTAGATTCGCTCCAGCGGCAGATCGGCCATCACGCCCATGCCGCCGCAGGTCTGGATCGCCTGGTCCGCGACGCGACCCAGCATCTCCGAGCACCAGACTTTCGCCATGGCGCAGTCCTCAGCCACGCTCGGCAGGTGCTGGTCCACCCGCCACGCGGTGTTCATCAGGAGAATATCGCCGAGGCGAATATCGATCGCCATGTCGGCCAACGGAAAGCTGATGCCCTGGAACTTGCCGATCGGCTGGCCGAACTGCTTGCGCTGTGCGGCAAAATCAACTGCGACCTCGAAAGCCCGCTCGGCACGCGCTTGGCAGACGGCGGCAACCGTCAGGCGCCCCGGCCCGAGCCAGTCCTTGACGACCTTGAAGCCTTCGCCCTCGGCACCGACCATCTGCCACCCGCCGACCCGCACGTCATCGAAGCGCAGGATGTTGTTGTAGTAACCCCGGTGGCCCATGTGATCGTTTCCCTTGGCCACTTCCAGCCCTAGGGTATCAAGGTCGATGAGGAAGCAGGAGATCCTCTTCCGCGCACCGGCGGGCGTCTCCTCCTCGCCCGTCGCGGCGAATAGAATCACGATATCGGAGATCTGCGCATTCGAGATGAAGTGCTTGGTGCCATTGATGATCCAGTCGGACCCGTCCTTGACAGCGCGGGTCTTCATCCCCTTGAGATCGGACCCGGCATCAGGCTCCGTCATCGCTATGCATTCGCGCTTCTCACCCCGCATGACGGGCTCGAGGAATTGCGCGACCTGCTGGCCCTGGCACGCAGCCAGGATGTTGTTCGGCCGCCGGACGCATTCCGCCAATGCCAGAGAGGCGCGCGACAAGCCTTTCTCCACGAGGGTGAAGGAAACGCAGTCGAGGCCAGCACCGCCCACGCTTTCGGGCATATTGCAGGCATGCAAGCCCAGCTCCATCGCCTTGCGGCGGATATCCATCTCCAGCTCGCGGGGCAGCTCGTTCGTTGTCTCCAGGACGTGCTCGTGCGGGATGAGCTCCTTCTCGCAGAACTTCCGTGCGGTATCGAAGAGCAGCTGTTGCTCGTCAGTCAGCTTGAAGTCCATCAGTCTAGGCCTTTGTATAGGGCGTTGGCATGTGTCAATGCGGTACGAGACCCTTCGTCATCTTGCTGAACTCAGCATTTCCGGCCGGCTGGGCGCCCATGATCGCAACTTGCTCGAGGTGATAGTTCATTCCAGTGCTCAGCCCCTCCACCTCGTAGACGCGGTTCAGGTACATCTTGTGCATGACCGGGGCAGAACCCGCGGCCATCGCCACGTATAACGATCACGTTGACTTCGTCATCGCTGTCCGCACCGACGCCTAGCTCGGCTACCAGGCGAAGAATCATCGCGTCGAATATTTCCGGCCGGTTCAGTGTCTGCCGGCAGACATTTCGCGTCCATCTCATAGAGCAGATGTTTGCACTCAGTCGTGTCAGGTGAAATGTTCTGCATTGTCTCTCCCATGCGTCAGGCGACGCGTTCCTCGCGTCTGGCCAGCTTCAGAACCGCGTCCACGGCGAGCGCGCCCCTGCGTCCCACCAGGATTGGGTTGATCTCGACCTGCTCGGCGCCCTCAGCGAGGGCGAAGCCTGCCAGCGCCCCAAGCGTGTCGAGGAGCGCTTCGCGGTCACCTGAGGGTCTACCCCGCCATCCCCTGATGCGCTGAGCAACCTTGAGACGGTCCAAGGCACGCGAGATCTCGGCGCGGAGAAACGGGGCGGCCAAAAGCGTGCTGTCGTTCCACAGTTCAGCCTCAACACCACCGCCGGCGATCATCAGAATATGACCGACCGAACAATCGAAAGAGACGGAGGCCATCACCTCGGCGACAACGTCGGGCGCCATTGCCTCGACGAGCGTGGCAGCTAGCGGAATGTCCGGCACTAGGCGCTTCATGTCGGCTCGCATAGCGTCGATTGCCTCGCGTACCTCCTGGGGCGAGGTAAGACCGATCCGCACCGCACCCGCCTCGGTCTTGTGCTGAAGCCTCGCATCGAGCGCCTTCAACGCGACTGGAAAACCGATCTCTGACGCAGCCTCATGGGCCCTATCAGGGGCTGTCACGCGCAAAGTGGGTACATTCACGCCGGCCGCCGCCAACATACGTTTCGCCGCCGCCTCGTCATGGCTGACGCCGGGCTTCGGTCTCGCGACTTCGACGTTTGCCAGCCGCTCCACTCCAGCGTCCATAAGCTCATCACGACGCTCGCGCCACCATACGGCGTGAGAGAGCGCCTTCATGCATTCTTCAAGGCCCTGCATGGCGGCCAGCCCGAGGTTTTGTGTATGTTCGCGCGCGTGGGCAGGGAAGCAGTCGACCATAGGAGCGAGCTGCATAGCCGTCACGCCGCGACCTGCGCAGGCCCCAGCCAATGCCTCTACCTGCGCCGCGTATTCGCTGACGTCCCACATGCCCTCACGTGGGTAGTTCTGGACCATCAGCGCGACGTCGTAGCCCTCGTCGAGCAGGGCCGAGTAGATCGCCGTCTGACGCTCCTTATCGTTCCATGCGCCCATGGTGACGTCCTGCGGATTGCAGGGCGTAGCCATGAGCGGCAGCACCTCGCGCAGGTGCGCCACACGTTCGCCTGTCGGCTGGGGCAGCTCGAATCCTGCCGCGCTCAAGTGGTCCGCCAACATTACGCCGAGGACGCCGGAAACTGCTGTAACTAGAACACGACGACCTTTCGGCATGTGCCCAGAGGAAATCAGCTTCAGCGTCTCGAAGAATTCAGACTCTGAGGCCGTCGATATGATTCCGAGCCTGTCGAAGAGCGCTTCCCAAGCTGCCCCGGCGCCCGTCATTGACGCCGTGTGGGTGGCCGCGGCATGTGCGCCTGATTCGGTTTTCCCGAACTTTATTGCCACGATGGGCTTGCCCAATTGTAAGGATTTTACAGCAGCACGTCGTAGGACGGCGATATCGAGAAGGCTCTCGAACGACAGGCCTATCGCCGTCACACGGGGATCGTCGAGAAGGTAGTCAACGCAGGATTCCATGCCCGTCAAGGCCTGGTTGCCGCCACCCACTAAGTGGGTGATTGGGAGGCCCCGATCCGAGAATACGGCATCGCATAGAAGGCCTCCGCCCTGGCTGACCACGGCGGCGCCCTTCTCCACACGACGGATTCCGAAGTGATCCATTATCGCGGCCATCGGGTCGACGAAGTTTACCAAACCGACGGCGTTAGGTCCGAGCATCGGCATTTCGCCCGCCGCAGCCATCAACCGCGCCTGCAGGTCACCGCCGATCTTGCCGGTTTCCGCAAATCCAGCAGCGTTGCATACCACGGCCTTGCAGCCTTTTGCGCGAAGCTCCGCGATCACCTCTATGGTTGCCTCGCGCCGAATTGCAACAAAGGCGAGGTCCGGGGCTCCGGGCAGATGCTCGATGGAGGGAATGCAAGGGTAGCCCTGAAGCGTGTCATACTTCGGGCTGACAACCCATGTCGAGCCGTCGAAGCCGAGGTCGCGATGATACTTCAATGCGGGGTTTAAATTGCTTCCGCCGACAAAGGCGACTGATTTGGGACGGAAAAACGGTTCAAGAGAGTGCGTCATCAGGGTCCCGACTGGCGTATCTTGAATCGAGAATACCAATATGCTCATCTATAGGGATGACACCAACAAACGAATAACTGGCACTAGAGAATGAGGTCTGTGACGATCGTAATCGGAGAGGGCTTCCCCCTTCTTTCACTGGCGTTGGTCACTGAGCCCTTGCGACTTGCAAATCGAGAGAGCTTGCGGCCAGTCTTCCGCTGGCGCATTCTTAGCGTTGATGGGAACTCACCGAAATCGTCCTCGGGACATGCACTAGAGGTAAGCGGAGGTTTGGACGAGAAACCAACCGACGCGGTGATCCTCCTGGCTTCCTATGCTCCGGACAGGATGAAAACGGATGCGTTTCTCGGTTGGCTACGGCGTCGCGCGCGATCGGGTTGCCTGATGGGATGCGTTGATACAGGGGCCCTCCTCTTTGCAGAAGCGGGTTTGCTCGACCGTCGTCCGGCAGCGGTGCATCACGAGGCCGTCGTGGCTTTCCGAGAGAGCCGCGGGGAGGCATTTTTCAGCGACCGTCTGTTCAATATGGACGAAGACCGGTGTTCCAGTGCGGGTGGGGTGGTGACGATGGACATGACTCTTGCTTTGATCTCACACTTCGAGGACAAACGACTGGCGCGACGCGTTGCAGAGATCCTCAATTATCGTCCGCTGGAATCGGATCGGGCCGACGGGTCCTTTGGCATTGACTGGTCCATCCCGCGCATTGATCGCACTCTCGCGAAGGCCATTGAAATCATGCTGGCTAACATGGAGACGCCCCTGCTCATCGGAGACATCGCGAACCGCCTGGAATGGCCCGTATGGAAGCTCCGGCGCCTGTTCATTCGCCATCTTGGAAAGTCACCGCAGGCCTACTATCTCGAGCTCCGTCTCGACCGGGCGCGCAACCTTCTTCGGAACTCGCAAGAAATGATTGGCAAGATCGCGCTTATGTGCGGATTTCCTGCGAGCGAGAGCTTAAGCCGCGCCTACCGCCGCCGCTTCCATCTCGCCCCCAGCCATGACAGGTCACTATAAGGCTCGGCTGCGAAGGCGCTAGATGTTTGATCCCAGGCTTTGATGGCGCATACTTTTCGTCCGAATCAAAGGATGCGCTATGGGCCAGGTTCTTCATGGGAGCGCCAC
>NZ_JAMYQI010000037.1:0-10484 GCF_040320805.1 Mesorhizobium sp. M0615
GCGCCTCCTCTGCTCCCGTCAAGGGCGCCGGCTCCGGGAGGGCGCCTGTCTGGCTTTCAAAGATGCGTTTCAGAATGCGATCCGAGAAATAACGCACCTTCCTCAATTTTAATGGTGGCAGACCTTTGATAAGAACAATCTCGTAGTCGTCATCGAGCAGCCGAACCTGTTCGGGACGCAATAGCGGTGCACCTTGATGTGAATTCTGAATGGTCCAGTCGAACGTTCGCGCCTGGCTGTGGGAAATCGATTTGGCTTCAAACGTGTATTCACCGATGGCCTTGGAAATGTAGTTCGGAGTCTCGTCATCAGCCGTGGCCATGAACACTTGCAGTCCGGTATTGCTGAGAAAATTCTGCTTGCCAGCCTCTCCATAAGCCCCCGTCAGTGCCGAAAGGCTTTGGATGATGAGCATGAAACGCCCCTTGTAGCCCGCGATAGTCGTGATTGCGGTCTCGATCGCCTCCAGCTTACCCAAGTGCTTGAACTCGTCGAGCAGGAAGAGAACCTCGTGCTTTTCATCCCGACGGGCCAGCGACCGCTGCAGAATTGAAACGATTTGCTGAAAAAACAAGCGTATCAAAGGCGCGATCACCTCAAGGTCGTTCGGACCAACGCAAAGATAGATGCACGTTCTGCGACGGCGAAGATCATAGACCGAAAAGTCCGAGCGACTTGTGGCCGCCTTTACAGCGGGATCCGCCCACAGGTTGAGCCCGCCATCGCCGAGCACGGAAGTGTAGGAGGTTAGGATTTTCGTATCGTTCCCCGCCATGTCGTCGAAGATGCGTTGTGCCTCTTTGTTCTGGGTCTCCATGGCGAGTCGCGCGAAGAGCTTAAACTTCTCCCCCGGCTGGGCGAAGAGGTCATAGACGGCGCCGATTGTTGGCGTGCCCCGCTCGATGCAGGCAAGGATTCCCGCGACAAAGATATCTCGCGCGCCGCTGATGAAACCTTCCGCGCCCTCCCCCTTGGCCGTAATCAGGTTTGCGGCCAAGCGGCGGGCTTCGGTGAATTGCTGCTGTGGAGGCAACGCTATAAGATCCAACAGCGGATTGTAGCAGTTTGTGCGCCGCTCCGAATCCAGCGGCGCGAATTTAAACACGTCGTCACCTGCGGCTTTGCGCGCCCTCGAGGTGAGCTCAAAGAGCTCCCCCTTGACGTCCAGAGCTATCACCGAGCCTTTGAATGTAAGTAGCGTTGGAATGACTATGCCGACGCCCTTGCCAGCGCGGGTCGGTGCAACGATGAGGCTGTGAGGCTGCTCGCCATTGGTCAGGTAGTAGCCAGGCCAGAAAGGGCCACTTGTCTTCCCAAACACCGGCCCTGTCACGCCACGGTATCGTCGCAGATATCCCGTGCGTCGCATTTCATCCACTCGAGCCCAACGAGCCGTCCCGTGGTGTTCGAGCTTGCGGCGCAATACGATCTGCTGAATCAGCAAGACGACCGCGGACGTCGAGAGCACGATAGCCGCGCCCCGATAGAAAACGGGGGTTGCGAAACCCAAATACAAGGGCGTCTCAAACCAAAAGGCACGGACATCAAACGCCATCAGAGCCTCGCCGCTGCCGCCGTGGCGGAAGGTTGCGTAAAGACTTGCCGCACAGAAGCCCACGGCGAGTGAGCACGCGATGCTAATGGCTATGTTGGGGGGCGTCGTTTTTGTTGAAAGCATTGTTCCATTGCCGGATTAGCCGTAGCTAATGCTGCGCGTGCTTCAGAGACCGAACCGGCGTCGCGCGATGTCGCCGCTCGACAGATCGATGCCGCAGTGGGTGGTGCGATGCTTGCAGCGCATCACCCGGCAGACGTGGTTTTTGAAAGTTACACTAAGCAGGTACGTCAACGGCCAGCGAATTGGAAACGGCAAGGCCGTAAACGGATTTCGGGAGAGAAAGCGTCACTGTACCATGGCCGAGACCTCAACGGCCGGAGCGATCTCTGCTTCTGGTGGCCTCCATTAGGTCCTCTCGGGCGTGATTGAAGGCGTGGTTTATGGACCGCCCGATTTGAGCACCCCGCTGCAGCTGTTCATAGGAGGTTTGCGGGCCTACTGTATCACGGACTGCAGCCTCAATACCTGCTATGTGGCCGTCCAGATTCGCACTCCGTTCCTCTGCTGCATGCTGCGGTGGCGGCATGTGCGGCAAGATGTCTTGCATGCCGGGAAAAACTGAGTGAGCTTGGGCCTGTTGATTTGCGTCTAACTGGGGATACATGTTGAGAATAGCATTGGATGCCATGTTTCTGACATTGCCATCCGGATCAGAAGAAGCCAGTCCAATGGCCTGATCAAGAATGCGAGATTTATTTTCGTCAGTAAACTTACTGAAGTGTGGCGCAACGTAATAAGCTCCGAGAGCTTGCGACGGCGGATCCATGTTGCCAATGCGATTAACAATAGCATCTTGCAGCCCTGGCGTTAGGTAATCGCCTAGATTACTGGCCGCTCCGACTTTCTGCAATGCTATGTCATCCGTGCTGTACCCCAATTCGGCTGTTAATGTCGCGGCCAGATTGATGGCTGATCGTCCAAGCCGATTGGTCCGCCTTTCAAATCTCGCGAGGTCGGTTTCTGGCCCGGGTTGAGTGCCCCGAACGGCTGTTCGCTCGTGCGTCCCGAGGCCTTTGAAGCCCCCAAGATTTCGCGCTGTATCGCGCGGGTTAGCGGTTACCAGCCGTTCTGCAACATCGCTCAATGGCCCCTCTGGAACGTCACGGAGGCTACTGCTCCCCACGCCTTGAGATGATCTTGCAGCTGCACGTGCCCGTTTGTTATCGCGATCCATTGCTCGCCTCCAAAGTAGTTATTCTACCAAATGAGGTTACCACCGAAGCTTGACCTGCTAAACCGATATGATGTTACAGTTGTAGTATGGCAAAGGGTTCCCAGCTCTGTGGGTCTGCCAAGTGCCCGTCCAAGCCGAAGAAAATACGATGAAGCTGGCATCAAATGCGATGTGAACTGCCCTGGGCATTCCGGAGGCCGTTTCGTTTGAGTCACGCGGCTATGGCTGATTCATCCAACATGGCGTAGTAGCGTTCCTCGGCTTCGGCCGGCGGGATGTTGCCGATGGGCTCCAGCAGCCAGCGATTGTTGAAGCAGTCGACCCATTCGAGCGTGGCGAACTCGACGGCCTCGAATGAGCGCCAGGGTCCGCGTCGATGGATCACCTCGGCCTTGTAAAGACCGTTGATCGTTTCGGCGAGAGCATTATCGAAAGAGTCGCCGACACTGCCCACTGCGGGTTCGACGCCGGCCTCCGCCAAGCGCTCGGTGTATTGAATCTGACGTGTTGGGCGGATTCAACCGGTCGTCGCAACACCAAGGGATTGGAGGTTGCAATGACGGTTCACCAACGCGCTTAGATCGGTGCACTCGAAAGAAGCTGGATTCGCCCGGGCGTCCGCCTGCCTGGCAGCGTGAGAATCGCTTCCGGTTCTGGCAAGCTATTGCCTTGGGACATTCGAGCGAGGAGGCCGCACTGGATGCCGGTACATCAACGCCTCTTGGTCCGCGCTGGTTTCGGAGTGCAGGAGGGATGCCGCCAACGCATTTGGCGCCGTGGGCGAAGCCGCCTTCGGGGCGATATCTTTCTTTCGGGAGCGCGAGGATATTGCGCTTGAGCTTGCCAAGGGAATCGGCATCCGGGCCATTGCTCGTAAGCTAGGTCGGCCGCCGAGCACAATCTCGCGGGAGGTCAGGCGCAATGCCGCGACGCGCAGCGGCAATCTGGATTACCGGCCAGTGCCGCCCAATGGCACGCCGATCGTGAGTCCCGCCGGCCTCCTGGCAAGCTGGCGGTCAATCCGGCTCTGCGTGAATATGTTGAGGAGCGCTTGGCCGGCAAAGTCACCAATCCCAATGGCGCCTCATTCGAGGGCCCCAAGGTGGGTATGGAAAAAACGACAGAGCCGGAGGTGGTCGGCAGCCTGGAGCCCCGAGCAGATCGCTAAATCGGCTTCAGATCGATTACCCACAGGATCAAACCATGCGGATCAGCCAAGAGACGATCTATCAGTCCTTGTACATTCAAGGACGCGGAGCATTGCGCCGAGGACTTACCGCATGTCTGCGTTCAGGCCGAGCGTTGCGCGTACCGCGCGAACGGGCCCGAGTTCGCAACAAGTCCTTCGTTGGAGACGCCCTTATAATAAGCGACCGTCCGGCCGAAATTGCCGATCGGGCTGTCCCCGGACATTGGGAAGGCGACCTCATCCTTGGCCTCGGAAGCTAGGCGATCGGTACGCTCGTGGAACGAAGTTCACGCTTCACAATGCGTGCTTCACCTGCCGCGCATGCATGGCTATCAGCAGAGCATGCGCATCAAGAACGGTCCACCACTTGCCGGCCACGGCGCTGAAGCAGTCCGCAGAGCCATAGCCCGATCCATGGGCAAACTTCCCGAGCAACTGCGTCAGTCGCTGACTTGGGACCATGGAGCGGAAATGGCGCAGCAGCCGACCTGCGCATCGACACCGGGCTCGAGATTTTCTTCTGCGATCCCCAAGCCCGTGGCAGCGAGACTCCAACGAAAACACCAAACGGCTTGCTGAGACAGTACTTTCCAAAGGGCACGGATCTCAGTCGGCACACAGCCCGGGAACTGGACGCAGTCGCCCATGCTATCAACACAAGACCGCGCAAAACGCTCGGCTGGAAAACACCTGCCGAACTCCTCGACCAACTCCTTGGGGGACAGTATGATGCCGGTGTTGCGACGATCCGGTTGAATCCGCCTTGGCTGCCTCTATCGCTGTGATGGATGAGCCCGCCTCCCTGCACGGGCCGCCGATCATGGAGAGCCTGTTCCAGGGCATCGAGAACGAAGGCTGCATGCGCCGTCCGGCTCACCCGCCAGCCGACGATCCGACGGGCATAGGTGTCGATGACAAAGGCGACATAGACGAAGCCCGTCCAGGTCGCGACGCAGGTGAAGTCGGAGACCCGCAGCATGTTCGGCGCGGAGCAGTGGAACTGGCGGTTGACGTGGTCGAGAGGGCAAGGTGCGGCCTTGTTGCTCACCGTAGTGCGGATCGGCGGACGATGCCTTCGAGGCCCATGGCCTTCATCAAGCGGGCAACCGTGCAGCGGGCGACGTCGAAGCCCTCGCGACGCAACCGCCGCCAGACCTTGCGAACGCCGTAGACGCGGAAGTTCGCCTCAAACCGTCGGACCTCATCCTTCGAGGCTGTATCCCATCTTGCCCGAGCCGACAGCCGGCAGGGGTCGACGCGCTTGGCGACATGGTCGTGGTAGGTCGACCGGGCGATCGGCAGCACCTTGCAGATCGGCTCGACCCCATGCGCCTCGCGGTGAGCGTCGATGAACGCGATCGTGGCCTGAACCGGCGGTCGAGCTTCGCCTGGGCAAAATACGCGGAAGCCTTGCGAAGGATCTCGTTGGCCTGGCGAAGCTCGCGGCTCTCCTTGAGTTTCGTCGCCACATCCGTAGGCACACCGACTTGCACGCCACTGTCGCGCTCGGCCTTCTCCACCCCCTCATGCAGCGTCTGCGCCGTGCAGCCGATCTTGGCGGCGATCGATGAAACCGCCGCCCACCGCGACGTATGCTCGCGTTCGTGATCCAGAACCAGCCGCACCGCGCGGGCCCGGACCTCGGGAGAGAACTTGTTGGTCGTCTTGCTTGTCATGGTTCCACCTTCTCAGGAGTTGGAGCCTCCGATCAACCCGGCGCGGTTCACAACAAGGGTCACGGATCAATCTGGGCGGGAACCCTAGAGAATCAGCCCTCAGAGCCTTTGGTAATAGACCGACCCCTCGCACCTGTTTGGGCTGGGTGTACAAGTCAGGTTTTCATCAGGTTGGACGAGTATGTCTGGCAGCCAGAGCGCGACCACTTCCGTGCCCGCCCGCTCGTCTGGCAGACACACAAAGTAGAAAGATATGCCGTCAGCTACAAGCAGCGCCATCGTTTCCTGCCGCAGATCATCGCCCATCCGGTCTGGCCCTCCTTCAGGTCCCCTTGAGCCTGTGTCTCGTCGAGGAAATGGCCCGGGAGCGGGATCGTGGTTTCGTATGAGACAATCCGCCGGTTGCGGCAACAAATGCGGTCCGCATACGGAGCCATTACGTCGCGGCACTTGATATTGCAGTGCAGCAAAGGTAGAGGGCCGCCCCTTATCGGAGTGTCGTCCATGGCCCTTACCAATGCTGGTAGCGAGGCAGAACCCGTCGAACAATCGAGCCATCCCGAAATCGAACAGCACAGCACCAAGGTGCTGATGCTAGGCGCGCTCGGCGTTGTCTATGGCGATATTGGCACCAGCCCGATCTACGCGTTCCGTGAGGCGCTGGTGGCGTCGTCGGGCGGCAATGTCGCCGAGCGCGGCGATATCCTCGGCGTGCTGTCGCTGATCATCTGGTCGCTGACTATCATCGTCACCATCAAGTACATCATGTTCGTGCTGCGCGCCGATAACGGCGGCGAGGGCGGCGTGCTGTCGCTGATGGCGCTAGCGCGCGGCAGTTTCCCCAAGCGGTCGGCGGTGATCCTGGGCATCGGCATCGTCGGCGCCTCGCTGTTTTTCGGCGACGCGGTCATCACGCCCGCGATTTCGGTGCTGTCGGCGGTCGAGGGTATGAACGTCGTTACCCCGACCTTCCAGCCCTATGTGGTGCCGCTGACACTGGTCATCCTGGCCATGGTGTTCGCGGTGCAGCGCTTTGGCACCGGCGGGGTGGGATTGGTGTTCGGCCCGGTGACCGCCGTATGGTTCCTGGCAATTGGCCTTTCCGGTCTCAACCACATCATCGCCGATCCAGAAATCCTGTGGGCGGTGAGCCCGCACTACATCGTCGCCTTCCTGATCAATTCGCCCGACGTCGCTTTCGTGACCATCGGCGCCATCTTCCTCGCCGTCACCGGTGCCGAAGCACTCTATGCCGATCTCGGCCATTTCGGCCGCAAGCCGATCGTGCTGGCCTGGCTGGCGATCGTGTTTCCCTGCCTGCTGCTCAATTATGCCGGGCAAGGCGCCTTCGTGCTGGCCAAGAACGGCGTCGTCGGCCATCCATTCTTCGAGATGAACGAAGGCTGGACGCTGATCCCGATGGTGGTATTGGCAACCGCGGCGACGGTTATCGCTAGCCAGGCGGTCATCTCCGGCGCCTTCTCGCTGACCCGGCAGGCGGTGCAGCTCAATATGCTGCCGCGCCTCGAAATCCTGCACACGTCGGAACGGCAGTCGGGCCAGATCTACATGCCGCGCGTCAATCTGTTGCTGGCGTTGGCGGTGATGTTGCTGGTCGTCGGTTTCGGCGAATCGAGCAAGCTGGCCTCCGCCTATGGCATCTCGGTGACCGGCAACATGCTGGTGACGACGGTGCTGCTGTTCGTCGTCATGACCCGCATCTGGAAATGGCGGCTGTGGGTGGCGGTCGCCATGACGGCGCTGTTCGGCTTCATCGACATCGGCTTCTTCGCCTCCAACATCGTGAAGGTGTTCGAGGGCGGCTGGGCGTCGCTTGCGGTGGCCTTCACCATCGTTCTGGCGATGTGGACCTGGGTGCGCGGCAGCCGCTATCTGTTCGACAAGACCCGGCGCAACGAGATCCCGCTCGATTTCCTCGCCGGCAACCTGTTGAAGAAGAAGCCGCAGCTGGTGTCCGGCACCGCCGTGTTCCTGACCAGCGATCCGCAAAGCGCGCCGACAGCGCTGATGCACAGCCTGAAGCACTACAAGGTGCTGCACGAGCAGAACGTCATTCTTTCGGTGGTCACCGCGCCGCAGCCGCTGGTGCCCGACAGCGAGCGGGTCAAGATGGAGACAGTCAACGAGTTGTTCATGCGGGTGACGCTGACCTTCGGCTACATGGAACAGCCAAACATTCCGCGCGCCCTGGCGACCTGCCGCAAGCAAGGCTGGAAGTTCGACATCATGACGACGTCGTTCTTCCTGTCGCGGCGCTCGCTCAAGGCATCGCCCAATTCCGGCATGCCGGTGTGGCAGGACAAGCTGTTCATCGGGCTCGCCCGCTCGGCGGCCGATGCGACCGAATATTTCCAGATTCCGACCGGACGCGTCGTCGAGATCGGAACGCAAGTGACGATTTAGGGCATGCCGCGGTTGAGAAGAATCGGTGCTGTCACATTGATTGAGCGGTAAGGAAATTCAGGTAGCAGCGCGCCCGGCACTGTAAGTTTCAGCGGCTTGATGCAGCGATAGCTGGCCGGGACGGCTGTCACGCTGTGGCGACACAATGCATGGCGGCGTTACGCAGGTCTCGATGTTGAGCCGATGACAGCGCATTGCAGGGAAAGTGGAGCAGGTCGGCAATCGGATCATGGATGGAAACGAACCGCTGAAGCTGGCGTGCCGACTTGAAGCGTTTCATGATCCTTTCGCGTCGTCGGGCCGGCTGGTGCGAATTTTCCGCTCGATAATTCAGGCCTGTGTGCGACCGGTGTTCGACGCCGGGCATGAGGTCGCGCATGGCGGCATCATAGGATCGGAGCTTGTCGGTGATCATGATCCGTGGTGTCCGCCCTTGAGCCTTCAACTTGCGCATCAGACGCTTTGCCGCCTTGGCATTTCGGCGGCTTTGTACCAGCACTTCGAGGACGAAGCCGTCCTGATCGACGGCACGCCAGAGCCACTGCTTCTTGCCACTGATAGCCACGACACATTCGTCGAGATGCCATTTGTCGCCCAGGCAGCCGGCTGACCGTCGCTTGATCTCTCGGGCGAAATTCCGTCCGAATTTCTCCGCGCAGCTTCGAACGTTCTGATGCGTGACGATGATGCCGCGGGCCGCCAGCATGCCTTCAACCATGCGCAGGCTGAGCGGAAAGCGAAAGTAGAGCCATACCGCGTGCGCAATGATCTCGGGGGAAAGCGGTGGCGACCATAGAGCGGACCACGAGCAACTTCTGACATGGCCCAATGTACGCACATCTTCATAGCTGTCGGTTGACTTTACGGTGCCGCGCCAAGCGAGCAGCATCCGGCCGGCGGAGCCGACCCCGTCTCCCGGCCGTGAGCAGAACGGCATCGCGCAGGGGCCGCTTCATCCTCGACGCGGCCAGCCTGCTTTGCCGTTACCGCCGCCGCCGAAAGCGCCAGGCGTTGCCGCCAGGCGCCGATCCGCCGGCAGCGGTTCGTCTCCACCGATGCTCCGATTGCCAACCAGTTCCACTTTCCCCCAATACCTGCGTAACGCCGCTATGCAAATCTGGAACAAAATCGCGTATGTCGCCGCAGCATGACAGCCGTCCCGGCCAGCTATCGCTGCATCAAGACGCTGATATCTTTACAATGCCCGCACGCCTCTCGCGCGCCAATGGCCAGTCGGTGTCGCGAATTGAGGCGCGCTGAAGCCGTCCGGCTCAGCCGATCATGGCGCTTCGGTTGCCGGGTTCGAGGTCGTGGCCTCTGCCGCTGCGCGATTCTAGCATTTGCGCCTTGGAGAGCTCTGCTTCAGCCTCGGCGAGGCAGTGCGCGGCTGCGGTTCTCTGCCGCAGAAGGTCCGATTGCGAATTCTTGACGTTGTCACGACGTAGGCGAGCGGCCTTGGCGAACGTCGGATAAGCGAAATGATTGACATCGGAGATGCCGGCCTTCGTTTCCTCGGCGTTTATCTGGAAGTCCAGTTCTCGCGCCATGCGTTCGAAATCGGCAATCATGATGTCTAGCTGGTGCAACTGTCGCCGCTTCTCATTCACCTGAAATTGCTTCAGTCGGACCAGATTACCTCGTGGCTTCATGACTCGGTACTCCGGTACCCATTTCGTCCAATCAAACCGCTCTCTCCCCTTAGCGTTAGGCCTACAGCGACTCTCACGTTTTCTGCTGCGAGCGGAAACATATTTTCCAAAATCCTTGGCCGATGGCTATGAGTTCAATGGCATCGACAAGCATGCGAGCGGGGGACTTAAGGGGCGGTAAAAAAAGGCGGAATAGGGCGATTTTCACAATGTCTGCATATGAACGCGTTGAGACCTGCGGCGGGCTTGACACACAAAGCAATAGTCAAGATTTGCGACATGGACGCCGGGGGGCATGAATACGCCCGCCGTCAGCTACACGCCCCCCGATTTCCGCCGCCTATTATCGCCCACGCGGTCTGGCTTTATTTCCGGTTTCCGCTGAGCTTGCGCCTGGTTGAGGAAATGCTGCTGGAACGCGGCATCGTGGTTTCGTATGAGACAAGTCGCCGGTGGGGCATCAAGTTCGGGTTGGACTGCGCTCGCTGCTTGCGCCGCAAGCCGCCGTGCCGGAATGATGTCTGGTACCTGAACGAAGTGGTCGTCACCATCGCCCGGCAAAAAGCTTTGGTTGTGGCGCGCCGTCGACCAGGATGGATATATGCTGGACGAAATCGTGCAAAACCGCCGCAACACCAAGGCCGCCAAGCGCTTGCTGACGCGGCTGTTGAAGAAGCAGGGGCTCGCGCCGAAGCGCATGATCACCGACTAGCTGCGCTCGTATGGAGCGGCAAAGCGACAGGTGATGCCGGAC
>NZ_JAMYQI010000038.1:0-7733 GCF_040320805.1 Mesorhizobium sp. M0615
GGCGGCACCGCCAATGGCGGCGTCGATCTCGACCAGTCGGCCAACACCTTCACCATCAACGTCACCAGTGTGAACGACGCGCCGGTGAATACGGTGCCGGCACCGCAGACGGTCGCCGAGGACACCAACCTTTCTGTCACCGGCCTGGCGATTGCCGACGCAGATGCTGGCAGCGCCACCAACATCACCACGACGCTGTCGGTGCTGCACGGCACACTGACGGTCGCATCGGCAGGCGGCGCCGCGGTCTCCGGCAGCGGCACCGGATCCGTGACGCTGACCGGCACGGTGGCGCAGATCAACACCAGCTTGGCTGCGCTCAACAACATCGTCTACAAGGGCGTTGCGAACTTCAACGGCGGCGACACGCTCACCGTCCTTACCAGTGATGCCGGCAATAGCGGATCGGGCGGAACCCTGACCGACAGCGACACGGTCGCGATCACCGTCACGCCCGTGAACGACGCGCCGGTGAATACGGTGCCGGCACCGCAGACGGTCGCCGAGGACACCAACCTTTCTGTCACCGGCCTGGCGATTGCCGACGCAGATGCTGGCAGCGCCACCAACATCACCACGACGCTGTCGGTGCTGCACGGCACACTGACGGTCGCATCGGCAGGCGGCGCCGCGATCTCCGGCAGCGGCACCGGATCCGTGACGCTGACCGGCACGGTGGCGCAGATCAACACCAGCTTGGCTGCGCTCAACAACGTCGTCTACAAGGGCGTCGCGGACTTCAACGGCGGCGACACGCTCACCGTCCTTACCAGCGATGCCGGCAATAGCGGATCGGGCGGAACCCTGACCGACAGCGACACGGTCGCGATCACCGTCACGCCCGTGAACGACGCACCAGTGAATACGGTGCCGGCACCGCAGACGGTCGCCGAGGACACCAACCTTTCTGTCACCGGCCTGGCGATTGCCGACGCAGATGCTGGCAGCGCCACCAACATCACCACGACGCTGTCGGTGCTGCACGGCACACTGACGGTCGCATCGGCAGGCGGCGCCGCGATCTCCGGCAGCGGCACCGGATCCGTGACGCTGACCGGCACGGTGGCGCAGATCAACACCAGTTTGGCTGCGCTCAACAACGTCGTCTACAAGGGCGTTGCGAACTTCAACGGCGGCGACACGCTGACCGTCCTTACCAGTGATGCCGGCAATAGCGGATCGGGCGGAACCCTGACCGACAGCGACACGGTCGCGATCACCGTTACCGCGGTTAACGACAATCCGATTGTGGTGGACGACACCAATTGGGCGAAGGAAGACACCAACACCAACGCCACCGGCAACGTGCTGCAGACGCTGGCACATGCCGGCGCGCCGTCGGGAACATTCTCGGACCATGCTGATAGCGATCCTGATGCCGATACACTGGCTGTCTCCGCGCTCTCCGGCGGCATCGACAACGGCACCACATTCACCAGGACCGGAACCTACGGCTCGCTTGTAATCACCAAGGCGACCGGAGCCTACACCTATACTCTGGCGAACGCCCAACCCAGTGTGCAGGCTCTGGCGGCGGGCCAGACCGTCACGGACAGCTTCACTTACACCGTCTCGGACGGGCATGGCGGAACAACATCGGCCAACCTGGCTGTGACGGTCTTCGGCACGGACGAAGTTACTCCCGGGCTAATTAGCTTGGTAGCGGATGGCAAACAGGGGAATAACGCTGACCCAAGTACCGTCACCATAACGTTTACGACCGCCGTCAATGCGAATTTTGGAAATCTATCAAACGTGATGCATGTATCCGGCCTGCCAAATGTCAGTGTGATCGCTGGGTCAGGAAGCTTCAACGCAGCCCACACTCAGTATACATTCCAAGTGGACAAAGGCGCAGGAAGCAGCAACGGATCGTCCTACACCCTTAGCATCGATGCCGGAGCATTCTCGGATACAACCGGTCATACGACTGCAGCAGTCAGCCAAGGTGGCCTCAAGCCCGCCGGCACGTCCGGCGAGCCCATCAATCTCGCCCTTACCGATCCATCGCATGAGGGCGCACTCATCACCGTCACTGTGAAGGACGTACCTTCGGGCTGGACCATCGACGGCGCAACCCATATTGCCGACGGAACCTGGACGACACAGACCAACGACCTGCAGGGGCTGACCGTTACCACACCGACCAGTTTCACCGGGGCAGCCGTGCTCGACGTCCAGATGACCTGGACCAATGCCGACGGCACCTTGGGCAGCGCGTCCATCGCCGACAATGTCGAGGCTTACGCTCCGGGTTCGCCGATCTTTGCCTGGTCCGGCGACGACGTGCTGACCGGCTCGAGCGGCAACGATCTCTTCGTCTTCTCGCAGCCGATCGGCGCCGATACGGTGCATTATTTCGACGCCGCAGCCGACCAGATCGACCTCATCGGCTACAACGGATTGGCAAGCTTCTCCGATCTCCAGACGCACATCACCGACGACGCCAACGGCAACGCGGTGATCGCGCTTGGTGATGGGCAATCGATCACCCTTGATGGCGTGCACTCGAGCGCACTGACCGGAAGCAATTTCGTCTTCGACCAGACGCCGGTGGTCAACAATGCCGGCACCATGACGATCGGCGACGGCGCCTTGCTGCCGCTGAGCGGCACGATCAACAATAGCGGCCTTATCTCGCTGGACTCGACCGGCAGCAATACGCTGCTGCAAATTATCCAGCATGGCGTGACCCTGCAGGGTGGCGGGCAGATCCTGCTGTCCGACAGCGCCGCCAACATGATCTCCGGCACGGGGCCGGACGTCACTCTGGTCAATGTCGACAACACGATATCGGGCGCCGGCCAGATGGGCGGCGGGATGCTCAGCCTCGACAACAGCGGCACCATCATCGCCACCGGCTCGAATGCGCTGGTCGTCGACACCGGAGGCAGCGTCGTCGTCAATTCGGGAACGCTGGAGGCAACCGGCTCCGGCGGCCTTACGATCACCGGCGGGCTGGCGAATTCCGGCATGATCTGGGCCAATGGTGGTAACATTGACATCAACGGCCAGGTCACCGGTGACGGCGATGCCACCATCGGCAACCTGTCGAAGCTGGAGTTCGGTGCGGCCTCTTCAACCGACGTCACGTTCGCGGCGAATGCCGCCGGCACATTGCAGCTGGACGATTCCTTCGATTTCAGCGGAAGCATCGCCGGCATCACCAATGACGACAAGGTGAACCTCGAAGACATCCTGTTCGGCACCGGAACGTCCGCTGCCTATCAGGCGGACCTCGACGGCGCCGGGGGAACGTTGACCGTCACGGACGGCACGCACAACGCCACGCTCCACCTGCTCGGCGTCTACGATGCCCACAGCTTCACACTTGCCGACGACGGCACCGGCAGGACGGTGGTGCAAATGAGCGACTTTGTGATGTGAACCAAAAGGAGAGCCGCGCGGACAGCCTTGGCTCTCCTCATGCTACCGTTTCCTGATTCAGCTTACGAATTAAGGTTTACGGCAGGAATAGGAAGGGAACCACGTGGCCGATCGAAGGATCAGGAGTACTATCGGTTCCGGGCGTGGCCAGGGGGGCGGTTTTCCGCTGGGTCGTTGAGTCTCGACAACAAATCCAAGATCGTGAAGGATGCGCTTCGGGCATGCCGCCGCTATTTCCTGGTTGCGGCGGCATTCAGCCTGGCGATCAATCTGCTCTACCTCGCGTCCCCGCTTTACATGCTGCAGATCTACGACCGGGTCGTCACCAGCGGCAGCGAAACCACGCTGGTGATGCTCACCCTGGTGTTGCTGGCGGCCTTCCTTTCGTTGGCCGGCCTCGATCTGGTGCGCGCCTCCATCCTGACGCGTGCCAGCGCGCGGCTCGACCGGTTGCTGTCGGCAAAAGTCCTCGCCGCGTCGGTGGAGACCCCATCGCCGGGCTCCTCGCAAAGCCAGCCGATCCGCGATTTCGACACGTTCAGGCAGGTGATCACCGGCAGCGGCATCCATGCCCTGTTCGACCTGCCATGGTCACCCATCTACATCGGCATCATCTTCCTGCTGCATCCGTGGCTCGGCTTCTTCGCGCTGGGCTGCTCGCTGCTCTTGATCGCCATGGCCGTGCTCAACGAGTATCTCGTGCGTTCGCCGCTGAAGCAGGCCAACGACCTGGCGACGACCAACTACAACTTTACCGAAATGAGCCTCAGAAACTCGGAAGTCGTTCGCGCCATGGGGATGATCGACGGTCTCATCCGCCGCTGGGGGCGCGACCGTAACCTGGCGCTGCGGCGCCAAGCGGAGGCAAGCGATCGCGCCGCCCTGATGTCCGGCCTGATCCGGTTCCTGCGGCTCACCATGCAGTCGCTGATCCTCGGCCTCGGCGCCTATCTGGTGATCGAGCGGCAGATCACCGGCGGCACCATGTTTGCGGCGAGCCTCTTGCTGGGCCGGGGGCTACAGCCGGTCGAGCAGATCGTCGGCCTTTGGCGCAGCCTGATCCTGGCCCGGGCGGCGTTGGCAAGGGTCGAGAAGCTGGTCGACGGGGGCGCGCTGAACGAAAGATCTTTCAACCTGCCGAAGCCCACCGGCAAGATTTCGGTCGAGCAGGTCAGCTTTGCAATTGCCAGCCAGCAGAAAGTGCTTCTCCGCGACGTATCATTCCGGCTGGACGCAGGCGAGGCGCTGGGAATCGTCGGCCCTTCCGGCGCCGGCAAGTCGACGCTGGCGCGTCATCTCGCGGGCGTCATGCAACCCAGCCGCGGCACCGTCAGGCTGGACGGGGCCGACCTGTCGCAGTGGGGGCACGACGCGCTCGGCGACCACATCGGCTACCTGCCGCAGGATATCGAACTCTTCGCCGATACGGTCGCCGCCAACATCGGCCGCTTCAAGACCAATGTCGACCTGGAGGTGATAGCCGCCGCGCGGCTCGCCGGCGTTCACGAGATGATCATTCGGCTGCCGCAGGGCTACGAGACCCAGATCGGCGAAGGCGGCGCAGTGCTGTCGGGAGGATATCGGCAGCGGATTGCTCTTGCTCGTGCGGTATTCGGGACGCCGAACCTGATCATTCTCGACGAGCCGAGCTCCAATCTCGACGCCGATGGCGACCGCGCGCTGAGCGAGTGCGCGATCGAGCTCAAGCGCCGCGGCAGCACAGTGATCATCGTCTCGCACCGGCCTTCGACCTTGGCCAATGTCGACAAGATCCTTCTGTTGCGCGATGGCGCCGTCGAGGCCTTCGGCATGAGAAACGAGATCGTGGCGCTGCTCAACCAGCGCGCGGCTCCAATGGCGGTGGCAACCCAATGAGCTGTGGCCGGAGAGATCGATGAGCGACGGCGCCCTCACCTACCGGAGCCTGTCCGGCGAAACCGGTATCCTGGCCCCGGATTCGATCCGGGTGCCGGCCTCTGTCGGCCTGCTGATCATCATTGCCTTCTTCGGTATCTTCGGCGGCTGGGCGGCTTTTGCCCCGCTGAACGGCGCCGTGCTCGCCGACGCCATCGTCAAGGTGGAAGGCAATCGAAAGAGCGTACAGCATTTCGACGGCGGCACGGTGAAGGAGATCCGCGTCAAGGATGGCGACATCGTCAAGGCAGGCGATGTGCTGGTGGTGCTCGACGACACGCACGCCCGTTCCGAATTCAACCTCTATTCGCAGCAATATGCGTTGTTGCGCGCTACCGATGCCCGCATTCGTGCAGAGCTCGACGGCCATGAGGCAGTCGCCTTTCCGAAGGACATCACCGCTGAGCACCAGGCCTATCTGCAGGACGCGATGACCAACCAAATTGTCGACCTCGGGAGCCAGCGCGCCTCGATGGCCGGTGCCAAGCAGATCCTGCAGAAACGGATAGCCGAACTCGACGAGCAGATCGATGGAAAGCAGGCGCGCGTCGAATCTTTTCGTGCGCAGCTCAAGTCGACAATTGATGAAAAGGCAGGCCTCAACAAGTTGCTGAAGGCCGGCCTGACAACGCGCACGCGTGTCCTGGAGCTCGACCGCTCCGCCTCCGACCTGCAGGGCCTGATCGACCAGACTCTCGGCGATATAGCCGGAAACCGCCAGAGTAAGGCCGAGCTTGAAAGCCAGATTGCGCAGCTCACCAACGAGCGCCGCGCAAAACTCTCAACCATGCTGATCGACGCCCAGTCCAACCTCGCCGACCTGGTACCGAAAATGTTCGCCGCGCAGGCCACGGTCGACCGCGCCGAAGTGCGGGCGCCCTATGACGGCCAGGTGATGAATCTCACCGTTTTCTCGACCGGCGCGATCGTCGCCCCCGGCCAGACCATCCTCGACATCGTGCCGACTAGGAATTCGTTGATCGTTCAGGCGCAGGTGAAGGTCGAGGACATATCCAGCCTGCGCGCCGACATGACGGCCGAGGTCCGCTTCACGTCCTACAAGCAGCGTTCGATACCGGTCATTCATGGACGGGTCACCCGCATTTCGGCGGATCGCGTCACCGACAGCAAGACCGGGCTTCCCTACTATCTTGCCGACGTAGCGGTCGATCCCGCGGAATTGGCCGCGGCCCCACAGATTGCGCTTTATCCGGGCATGCCGGCGTCAGTCATGATCGTCACCGAGGAACGCACCGCACTGGACTACATTTTAGGCCCGCTGGCTGTGTCGTTCCACTCCGCGTTTCGCCAGAAGTAACGAGCTTCGCGCCCAACATATTCGCGTTTTTTCAATTTGCGGACGCGGTCCAAGGTAGGTGGCGAGACCCATCTTATCGATGGTCTGCGCCATGTCCAAGGCGGCCCAACCCATCCGGGAGCTTATTTCGATTTCTGGCGATTACGGTTGGGGTAGTACCATGTTGCACGAACTTTCCGGCTCTCTGTCGCTTAAATCCTTTCTTTCCGGGCATGTCTCAGCCCATTCCTTGCTGTCCCTGCAACATGGCTGCAACACAAATTAATATGTTTGTTCGTGTATGTTCGTGCAAAATCCATCGCATTACCGATCGGCCTCCTCGTCAAGGCAGGCATCGTTAATCTGACCAACTACGATCGCGCTGCCAACTACGGCGCGATGCTCTGGATGACCGCGAAGGTCGAGAGCCCAGAAGGCGAGCAAGCACAACGATTATGGACTGAGAAGGGTAGCCAGGCGTTCGATGCTGAACGGCGTGACGAGCGGATGGGACGGCGAACTTAGCCATAGTTGGCGCGAGCAGCGGCCGGCACGAAGCCCGAACAGCAGACTTCTCCGGTGCGCCAGCGCCGACGCCGCAGTCAAACGCCTGCGCAGGAAGCTTTCGTCGCTACCGCGCGCACGTTCCTAGAACCAGCGTGACTGACGTTGCATACCGCCCGCCGGGGGCGCCCAGATCGACCCGAAAGCTCCTGCACCGTCGGTGGAAGGGATGATTGGACGAGAAGTCGGCCATGTCGACCTTGTTCTGATTGTTGGCCGACTGGGAGATGCGCGGCGCGATCTCCTCGATGTCACCATCGTCCAGAATCTCGATAATCTTGAGCCGCACTTGGAGGCGGCTCGCGTCCACATCGTCCTTGCGCCACGCGCGGAAGATCGAACCGGTCGTCTGCCGCGCAATCACGCTGATCAGCAATGGCAAGACCTACGTTGAGCCCACAACCACCGCGTCCGTTTCCGCGGTCTGGGCGAGGAGCTGGGACGTGGACGAAGGTTTGCTATCTAAGAATTCCGATGACTGCTAGTTGTTTGATCCCAGGCTTTGATGGCGCATACTTTTCGTCCGAATCAAAGGATGCGCTATGGGCCAGGTTCTTCATGGGAGCGCCAC
>NZ_JAMYQI010000039.1:0-6150 GCF_040320805.1 Mesorhizobium sp. M0615
CTCAGTTGCGCAGGAGTTCAGGCACGCTGAGCGGGCCAAGGTCGAGAATTCTCCTATACTCGTCGCTGCGGCGCCAGACGCCGCGTATCTTGGCGGCGGTGACCGATTGATTGCCTTCGCCAGTAGCCTTGCGGAAGGCTCTGGGCGACCACAGAGTTCCCCTTGGTGTGCGCCGTGGAGGCAAAAAGGGCAAAGTCGACGACGATCATGCCATGTCCCTCTCACTGCGGACTTAGCAAAGGCTCTCGCAAGGAATGCCGTCCTTGTCGCGGTCGAGCTTGCCGCCCCAAGAGCAGTTGGCCAAATACCAGTTCGCCTCGTTGCATGAGCTGATCTGGGGACAGGTTCGCCGTGGCTGACAAGAATAGCTCTGCGCCACCTGCCCATTACGCATGATACCGAGTGGTTGTTTTGCTGACGGCCTGGTGGTGCCGTTCGCATGCTCTGCGCGCCAATCCCATGGCGCCTGAAACGCTCCAGCCCACAGACCGACCTTCGCCGCCTGGGCCTTCGCCTGCTGTCTTGCGTAGGCTCCGTGGCTGTAGCGCGGCCAATCTAGTGCCAAGCCCCGCTCGACAAGCCAGCTCTGGACGTTGCGACCGTCGGCGCGATCGCAATCCCCAACAAGCCGGCCGTACCGGTCTCGGTTAACAAAGCTGCAATGCAACGGACGCGATGCAGCCAGGAACTCGTCCAAGGCTTGGGCAGCATGGCGCCCGCAGGCGTATTCGAAGCCCTTAGCGTCTTCGCAATATTGCTTACTCTCGGGCGCATCGATGCCGTTGAAGCGGATGCGCTGTCCGTGGATCTCGATCGTGTCGCCGTCGATCACAGACGCGACACCGGCGATCGGCGCCGGCTTCGAGCCGAACCAATTCGATGCATTGATCTCTGGCAAACTTTCGCTGTGCTGGATGGCGGTTTGCGCGACCAGAGCGCCAGCCGCTACCGCAGTCACCAAAATCAGGCGCCGCGGCACATTCGCCCATCGGTGCGCACGGCTATGCTTGGCACCGGTTCGCTTTCGCCAGCGATCAGATCGATTGTCGTATCGGTATTTGTCCACGCCCTCATCCCCGCAGAGAGGATGCGACTGTTTCAACGAAGAGTCCAGAAGACGAGACGCGCGGAATGCTAGCCCCGAAGCCGATGCGTGCCGACGCCCCCCTCGACTTCGATCTCGGTTAAGGGGGTTCGATGACCTGTTGGGGTGCATTCGGCTGTTCGGCCTGACCGGCGCGCTCCCGAAGGTGCGTTCACGCGGGAAAACCGGCCTTTCTGAAGCCTGACGTGAAAAGCTCGAGGTCGACTTGGTGGGCGAACGGGAGACGTGAAATCAGCCGGATAGTCAGGTCGTGTTTCCTTATCAGTGCTTCCTGAACTTCAGCACGCGCCTTCTGCGTCTCGCCCAAATGAGCGTACGCCGCTGCGAGAAAGGCATGAATGAAGAATTGGTCGCCGGCCTTCTGATACGAACCGACCGCCTCCGAGTACCTTCTTAGCAGAAAGAGGGAGCTGCCCTTCACCTCCCAGAACCATATTGGAGGTAACGGGTCGCGCAGCAGCGCAGATTCAAGCACGTTCAGCGCGCTCTCGGCCCGGCCGCCGTAGTTGAGCCAGCTTGCGTAGTCCCCCGCTATGTTCACGTCCAACGGGTTTAATGAGCGCGCTTGCTCGAAATGCACTCCCGCGTCGCTGTGCTGGCGCATGTGCGTAAGCACCAGGCCCATGCTCTGGTGACAGACGCCATCGCTCCTGTCGAGAGCGAGCGCCGTTCGTGCCGAGTCCCAGGCGTTCTGTAGCGTCCGCGGATCGTTGTCGTACCAAAATCTGCCGACGAGCGCCTGCGCGAGGAAGGCGTGGCCCTGAGCGAACGTCGCATCGAGCTCGACACACCGGACGAATAGGGGCTCGGCCATGTCCAGTTCATACCGGTAGAACTGTGCGCGCCCCTGCAGGTAGCAGTCGTATGCATCCCAATCGGCCGGAGGCTTGCGTCTGGTCCTGCTCGTCGAATCGGCCTCCGCCTGGCCTTCGACCATCGAGGCGATGAGAACCGCAACCTCGTCTTGCAATGCGAAGATGTCGTCGAGGGCCCTGTCGTAGCGTTGGGCCCACAGGTGGGTACCGGTGGAAGCGTCAATCAACTGTGTGGTGATCCGAATGCGATCACCGAGCTTTCGTATGCTGCCTTCGACGAGGTAGCGAACTCCGAGTTTGCGATGGACTTCGGCAATGTCCAATGCCGGATAGCGAAACTGAAAAGATGAATTCCGCGCGATGACAAGGAGGGAGCGGAACCTGGCCAGCTCCGTAATTATGTCCTCGGTTATGCCATCGCTGAGATACTGCTGGTCCTGATCGCCGCTCAAATTGGCAAAAGGCAGGACCGCAATCGACGGCTTGCCGGACCCTGGTATCGGTCTGCGGGATGCGCTCGCCACCGGCTCGACAGTCCCGGTGAAGCGGTAGCCGACGCGAGGCACCGTGGCGATCCACTCGCCGCCGTTGTCAGCCGGACCGAGTGCCTTTCTCAGTGTCGCTATTTGGACCGTAAGGTTGCCTTCCTCAACGGCGGTTCCCGGCCAGGCAGCGTCCATCAGTTCGGCCTTGGTCAGGATCTCGCCGGGCCGGGCGGTAAGCGCAGCAAGCAGCGTCAGCCCACGATGCCCAACAACGATCGGGATCTGCTCTTTCAGGAGCGTCCCGACGTCGGGATCGAGTACGAACGGACCAAAAGCGATGCGTGTCCCCTGCATCTGGGCATATTAGACGTTCCGGCGGTTTTCGGAACAGTGTCGGCACCCCTTTAATCCCGGGGTCGCTTTCGAGGCCTATGCCCAGAACGCGGCCACCTGTCCATCGATTAGAAGATAGCGATCGGGCGCTGGCCGCTGCGCGCGAATGTCCGGAGTGGCTACCCCGACTGCGTATTGGCCTGCGCCGCTGATCAGAGATAGGGAACCGCAGAACTGACCGGAGCAAGGCTGGCAGTAAAGCATTGATATTGCTGTTGTGAATCTAGGGATTTTGAGAGGTACTCCCCAGCTTCGGAGAAAGATGGGCATTCGGAGAAAGATGGGCATTCGGAGAGCAGTTTGGGCGGGAACGTTGTGTCCGCTCTCCCCAGCTTTCGGCCGCACATCCCGCAAACGCCGGGCTTCCGGGAAGCCATGAAGGGATCGGAGAATGGTTAGGACCTCGAAGGTGGTAGAGGATCAAGAGTTCGAACCCTCCGACAATATCTGCTTTTTAAAGAAATCAATAAATTTCCGCGTCTTCAGCGGCAGGTAGGCGCGGGAAGGATAAGCGACCCACACGGCACTCTCCTGCGCCCCGACGCTGATCTTCCAACCAGGGAGGAGTTGGACAAGCCTTCCGCTCTTGATATCCTCATCCACCGACCACTCCGGCAGCAGCGAGATCCCGACGCCGTCGCGTACCAACTGGCGAAGCGCCAGTGTGTTGCTGGTCCTGATCTTCGCCGGCACGGTCAATTCGATATTTTCGAGATCCCGCCTGAACAGCCACAGCGGCGTTTGAGGTAAATTCGTGGTCGGCAAACAGACATGCGCACCAATGTCTTCTGGCCGATCGACTGGAGGCACTGAAGACAGATATTCTTTCGACGCCACCAAACGACGCTCGATTGTCTTTAACTTGGAGACGATGAGGTCGCCGGTCGGACGCGGCCCGAGACGCAAGGCGACGTCGACCTGCTGGGCAACGAGGTCCACCAAAGCGTCCGAGAGCAGCAGATCAATTTCAATGCGCGGGTACTGCGCGCAGAATCCGGCCAGCAGTGGCGCGACGACCGCTTCGCCGTAGGCGTTTGAGGCTGTAACGCGCAACATGCCGCTTGGCTGTTCGACGGTGGCAAGCGCTGCTTCGCGGGCCGCCGCAACCTCGTCCACAATAGGCAGGATGCGAGACAGGAAAATCGCTCCGGCCTCCGTCAACGACAGTTTCCGGGTCGTTCGCTGGAACAGTCGTGTCCCAAGCTGTGCTTCCAGTCCAGCTATCCTGCGAGACAATGTCGATGCCTCGCTGGCTTCGGCCCGCGCCGCAGCCGCAATGCTGCCAAGTTGAGCGACGCGGCAGAATGTCTTGAGGTCGTCAACGTCCATTCATGCAAAATTGGCATGAATATCATGCCAAATACAAGCATTATCTCTCAGTCATCATCGTTTATATCGATACAACGACAGATAGCCGAGCCTTCCAAGGAGAGATCTATGAAGTGTGAAATCAAACGTGTCCTGTTCGGCTGGCCGCTGGCGGTGACGGCAGTGGCTGCGTTTTTGCTCGCCCCTGGGGCGACCGAAGCCGCGTCCAGCAAGCCCACCATTGTTCTGGTTCACGGTGCGATGGCAGACAGTTCGTCTTGGAATTCAGTGATCCCGATTCTCTCTCGCGATGGCTACACGGTCGTGGCAGTAGCGGACCCGCTTCGAAGCGTCTCTGGCGATGCCGCAGCCGTTGCCAGCGTGGTGGAGAGCATTGACGGGCCTGTGGTGCTGGTTGCCCATTCCTATGGCGGGTCCGTCATTACAAACGCCGCGCTTAACAGCAAGAATGTCAGGGCGCTGGTCTATGTCGCCGCATTCGCGCCTGACAAGGGCGAGAGCACCTTCGCTTTGATCAGCAAGTTTCCGGGTAGCGAGCTTGGCGCGGCTCTGGCCAAGCCAATTACGCTGCCAGATGGCAGCCTTCAGTTGAGCGTCGATCCGGCAAAATTTGCTGGACCCTTTGCCGCCGACCTGCCTATGGAGCAGGTGGCATTGATGGCTATCACGCAGAGACCTGTTACCGAGACCGCGCTGAAGGAAGCTTCAGGCGCGGCCGCCTGGAAAACCCTTCCGTCGTACTTCGTCTACGGCGCGGCCGACAAAAGCATCCCTCCGGCTCTGCACGACTTCATGGCGAAACGTGCGCACGCGCGCGAAGTCGTGGTCGTGCAGGGTGCATCGCATGTTGTCATGCTTTCTCATCCGGCAAATGTTGCTGATCGAGGAGGCGGCGCAGGCCCATTGAGCGATCACCGTCACCTGAGAATTCAGGTCTCTACCCCATTTGCGGCGCCAAACTGCGCCCAATTGCCATCAAGGACAGACACATGACGAACTTTCCCATTCACTCCATCGAAACGGCGCCCGGAGCTTCCAGGCCGGCACTTGAGGCACTGAATTCAGCCTTCGGCTTCATTCCAAATATTGCCGGCACGATGGCAACCTCGCCTGTGCTTATCGGCAGCTTGACCGACCTCTTCGCGCGGGTACATGGCGGGAGCTTCAGCGAGGCGGAGATCCAGATCCTGCTTTTGACAAATGCAGTCACCAACAAGGCAGAGTGGGCTGTGGCCTTTCACTCCTATCTGGCGATTGCCGAGGGGGTCGGCGCTGAATCTGTCACCAGCATCAGAGAGGGCGCTCTACCTGTGGACGCCAGGCATGCGGCTCTGGCGAAACTCACGCGTACGCTTATCGAGAGGCGCGGTGGGCTCAGCGAGGTGGAAAAGCGCGAATTCCTCGATGCGGACTTTGATGAGAGCCGGTTGCTGGAGGTGGTCGCCGTTCTTTCGGCGTCTACGATCACCAACTACACGTCCAACATCACCCAACCGCCGCTGGAGACGCCATTTCAGCCGCATGTCTGGCAGGCAGGTAGGGGCTGATCCGGACAGTAGGCGGTCGTGCCGGGCGCGTTCGACGCATTGGGCGCGGAGGCAAAGACCATGTAACGCTAGGATCGAGTAAATTTGCCACGCGGCCGTCATCGAGCTTTCCATGTCGCGTGATCTAATCTCAGCTATGCCCAGGTGGCGTTCATCAATCAGCTGATGGTCGGTTTCAGACGTTCGTCTGCCGACCCTTTCGTCTGCTATCATTCATCGGCGGCCAAAAGCCGACCTTCCGCTTCCGGCCCCAATTGAGCCGTCGGCACGCCCGCAACCCGATGTCCAGTTTTTATGCCTCTCCACCAGAAGCTTGGACTGCTATCGTGAAGAATTTCGGGCGCTAGCAGGCGTACGGGGTAGTGTGCTGAGAGTTCTGCAAATTCGCTGGGAGGGGGCGGTCATGGCAGGCTGGTGATTGTTCACGTCACCTGATTCCCGCGAAGGAACGCCACCATGACCAAGACTGAAGTTAA
>NZ_JAMYQI010000040.1:0-6026 GCF_040320805.1 Mesorhizobium sp. M0615
AAACCATCGCCGGTCCTCCGGCGGACAAGAAAACTGTCACCCATGCTATCGGTCCATTCTGTTACCTATCTATCCGGTTCGGACAATTGCCCTTCCTCTCCCTCCGGAGGGGGGAGAGGTGGCTCGGCGAAGCCGAGACGGAGTGGGGGAGCCACGTGGCAATCGCCGCGAACGGACAAAGGAAGGGCACTATCTCAAGCATTGCCTAGCGCCCAAGGGTCGACCCCCACTCCGTCGAGCTTAGCTCGACACCTCTCCCCCGATCACGGGGAGAGGAAAGCGCGAGTTCGCCGACCTTGGTGCCTTCATCTCTCCCGGAGGCCGTGAAGTGACTATCTGCCGGAAATCCTGCAAAACTTTGCGCCTAATTGCGCGCTGCTCCCCAACATCGACAAGAAATTTCGCTGACATATCTGCATCTTGGCGTCGCCTGCCGGCCGTGACGCCGGATGGGTTGCGGCGCCCCATGAATTGGCGCTGTGCCGGGCGCGCGGATGTGCAAATATCGACGCCAGGCAAATGGGAGGACCATGGTCATGACCGATGCTGGGATGTTGCGGTTTCATGTGCCGGAGCCGGAAGTGCGGCCGGGCGGAACGCCCGACTTCTCCAACGTGCCTATCCCCAAGGCCGGCTCGGTGCCGCGACCGGACATCAATGTCGATCCGCGCACCATCCGCGACATGGCGTTTTCGATCATCCGTGTGCTCAACCGCACCGGCGAGGCTGTCGGGCCGTGGGCCGGGCTGCTCACCGACGAGGAGCTGCTCGAGGGGTTGCGCCACATGATGACGCTGCGCAGCTTCGATGCCCGCATGCAGATGGCGCAGCGCCAGGGCAAGACCTCGTTCTACATGCAGCATCTGGGCGAAGAGGCGGTGAGCTGCGCTTTCCGCAAGGCGCTGATGCCGGGCGACATGAATTTCCCGACCTATCGGCAAGCCGGCCTGCTCATAGCCGACGGCTATCCGATGGTCACGATGATGAACCAGATCTATTCCAACGAGGCCGATCCGCTCAAAGGGCGGCAATTGCCGATCATGTATTCGTCGAAGGAGCACGGCTTCTTCTCGATCTCCGGCAATCTGGCGACGCAATACATCCAGGCGGTCGGCTGGGCGATGGCTTCCGCTATCAGCAACGATTCGAAAATCGCGGCGGCGTGGATCGGCGACGGCTCGACGGCCGAATCCGATTTCCATTCCGCACTGGTGTTCGCCTCAACCTACAAGGCGCCGGTCATCCTCAATGTCGTCAACAACCAGTGGGCGATCTCGACGTTTCAAGGCATTGCGCGCGGCGGCTCCGGCACCTTTGCCGCGCGCGGCCTCGGCTTCGGCATTCCGGCGCTGCGCGTCGACGGCAATGATTATCTCGCCGTGCATGCCGTGGCCAAATGGGCGGCGGAGCGGGCGCGGCAGAATCTCGGGCCGACGCTGATCGAATATGTCACCTACCGTGCCGGCGCGCATTCGAGCTCGGACGATCCGTCGGCCTATCGGCCGAAGACGGAATCCGACGCCTGGCCGCTCGGCGATCCGGTGATGCGGCTGAAGAACCATCTGATCCAACGCGGCGTCTGGTCGGACGAGCGTCACGCCCAGGCTGAGGCCGAAATTTTGGAGACGGTGATCGCCGCACAGAAGGAGGCCGAAAGCAACGGCACGCTGCATGCCGGCGGCAAGCCGTCGACGCGCGAGATGTTCGAGGGCGTGTTTGCCGAGATGCCGCCGCATCTCAGGCGCCAGCGCCAGCAGGCGGGAGTCTGACCATGCCGAGACGGACCATGATCGAGGCGATCCGCGACGCCATGGACGTGTCGATGGCGCGCGACGAACGCGTCATCGTCTATGGCGAGGATGTCGGCTTCTTCGGGGGTGTCTTCCGCTGCACGGCAGGCCTGCAAGCGAAGTACGGCAAGAGCCGCTGCTTCGATGCGCCCATCAACGAATCCGGCATTGTCGGCTCGGCCATCGGCATGGCCGCCTACGGGCTGAAGCCATGCGTGGAAATTCAGTTTGCCGACTACATGTACCCGGCTTACGACCAGCTGACGCAGGAAGCAGCACGCCTGCGCTACCGCTCGAACGGCGATTTCACCTGCCCGATCGTTGTCCGCATGCCGACCGGCGGCGGCATTTTTGGCGGCCAGACGCACAGCCAGAGCCCGGAAGCGCTGTTCACCCATGTGTCGGGGCTGAAGACGGTGGTGCCGTCCAATCCTCATGATGCCAAGGGGCTGCTGATCGCGGCGATCGAGGATCCCGATCCGGTGATTTTTCTGGAGCCGAAGCGGCTCTATAACGGACCGTTCGATGGCCATCACGACCGACCGGTGACGCCATGGTCGAAGCATGAACTGGGCGAGGTCGCCGACGGCCATTACACGGTGCCGCTCGGCAAGGCGGCGATCCGCCGGGCGGGCTCGGCCGTCACCGTGCTCGCCTACGGCACCATGGTCTATGTCGCGCAGGCGGCTGTGGAAGAAACCGGCATCGATGCCGAGATCATCGATTTGCGGACCCTGCTGCCGCTCGATCTCGACGCGATAGTCGCTTCGGTGAAGAAGACCGGACGCTGCGTCGTCGTGCACGAGGCGACACTGACCTCCGGCTTCGGCGCCGAGCTGTCGGCGCTGGTGCAGGAAAATTGTTTCTACCATCTGGAAGCGCCGGTGGCGCGCGTCGCCGGTTGGGACACGCCCTACCCGCATGCGCAGGAATGGGACTATTTCCCGGGGCCGGCCCGTGTCGGCCGCGCGCTTCTCGAAACCATGGGAGCCTAGGGATGGGCGAACACATCATCAAGCTGCCGGATGTCGGCGAAGGCGTCGCCGAGGCAGAACTTGTGGAGTGGCACGTCAAGGTCGGCGACCTCGTGCGCGAGGACTCGGTGCTTGCCGCCGTGATGACCGACAAGGCGACGGTGGAAATACCTTCGCCGGTCGATGGCGAGATCCTGTGGCTGGGCGCGGAGATCGGCGACACGGTGGCGATCGGCTCGCCGATCGTGCGGCTGAAAGTGGCGGGGGAGGGCAATGTCGCCGAAGGCTCGAAATTGTCAGAGGTCACGGCGGCACCGACCCCCGGACCCCCACAAGAGGGAGGCGTTTCGGCCACGAAATCCGACGCCAAGTCGCCACCACCTGCACCAGCAGCCAAAAGCGCACGGGCAGCTGAGACTGAATCCCCCTCCCCCTTGTGGGGAGGGGCCAGGGGTGGGGGTGCTGCGCCGACATCTAAAGGTGCGGCACCCACCGGCGCGCCGCGCCCGGAGGGCGAAAAGCCCCTGGCGTCGCCCGCCATCCGGCTCAGGGCGAAGGAGGCGGGGATCGATCTGCGCCAGGTGTCGGGTACCGGCCCTGCTGGCCGCATCAGCCACGAAGATATCGAGGCATTCCTGGCACGCGGACCGCAGGTAGCGAAGGCGTCGGGTCTGGCGCGCAATGACAGCCTCGAGGATATCAAGGTCATTGGTCTCAGGCGCAAGATCGCCGAAAAAATGTCGCTGGCGAAGTCACGCATCCCGCACATCACCTATGTCGAGGAGATCGACGTCACAGCACTTGAGGAGTTGCGCGCGGCGCTCAACAAGGAAAAGCGCAAGGGTGTGGAGAGGCCGAAGCTGACGCTGCTGCCGTTCCTGATGCGGGCGATGGTCAAGGCGATTGCCGACCAGCCCAACATCAACGCGCTGTTCGACGACGAGGCCGGCATCATCCATCAGCATGGCGGCGTCCATATCGGCATTGCCGCGCAGACGCCGTCGGGCCTGGTGGTGCCGGTGGTCAAGCACGCCGAGGCGCGCGACCTCTGGGATTGCGCGGCCGAGCTCAACCGCCTCGCCGAAGCGGCGAAGTCAGGCACGGCCAGCCGCGACGAGCTGTCGGGATCGACCATCACCATCACCTCGCTCGGCGCCATGGGCGGCGTGGCGACGACGCCGGTCATCAATCATCCTGAGGTGGCGATCGTCGGCGTCAACAAGATGATGGTGCGGCCGGTCTGGGACGGCACCCAGTTCATCCCGCGCAAGATGATGAACCTGTCATCGAGCTTCGATCACCGGGTGGTCGACGGCTGGGATGCGGCGGTGTTTGTGCAGCGGATCAAGGCGCTGATTGAGACGCCAGCGCTGATATTTGTGGATTGAGGGGCGGAACGACCGAGATGACGGCGGGACAGCGCCCCCCTCTGCCTTGCCAGGCATCTCCCCCTCGAGGGGGGAGATTGGCTGTTTCGGCGCTTCACCTGCTCATCCAACCGGGATTGGCGAAACCCGAAGTGGCGTCCAATCTCCCCACTAGAGGGGGAGATGTCCGGCAGGACAGACGGGGGCGCGAAGGATCGCAACAGAGCGTTCTCCCCGATCCGGCGCGACAAACAGTTAGGATGCCAACATGAAAGAAATCTCCTGCAAGCTGCTGGTCATCGGCGCCGGGCCCGGCGGCTACGTCTGCGCTATCCGTGCCGGCCAGCTCGGCATCGATACGGTGATCGTTGAAGCCGGCAAACCGGGCGGCACCTGTCTCAATGTCGGCTGCATCCCGTCCAAGGCGATGATCCATGCGGCGGAAGAGTTCGAGAAGGTCGCGCATATGGCCAGCGGCAGCAGTCCGCTCGGCATTTCTGTGGCGGCTCCGGTGCTCGATCTCGGCAAGACGGTTGCGTGGAAGGACGGCATTGTCAACCGGCTGACCGGGGGCGTTGCCGGGCTACTGAAGAAGGCCAAGGTCAAGACCGTCTATGGCTGGGCGACGTTCCGCGACGGCAAGACCGTCGCGGTCGAGACCGAGACCGGCACCCAGATCATCCGCGCCGAAACGGTTGTGATCGCCACCGGCTCGGCGACGGTGGAACTGCCGTTCCTGCCGTTCGGCGGCTCGGTGATTTCATCCACAGAAGCGCTGGCTCTCGGCGAGGTGCCGGAAAAGCTCGCCGTGGCCGGCGGCGGCTATATCGGGCTGGAACTCGGCATGGCGTTCGCCAAAATGGGCGCCGCGGTGACCGTGGTCGAGGCGCTGCCGCGCGTGCTGGCGCAGTATGATGCGGAACTGACCCGGCCGGTGGTGAAACGGCTGGCCCAGCTCGGCGTCGAGGTGATGCTTGGCGCCAAGGCCAAGGGGGTCAAGGGCGACGCGCTGCTGGTCGAGACCGCGGATGGCAAGAGCACCAAAATCGCGGCAGACAAGATCCTGGTCACGGTCGGCCGCAAGCCGGTGACGGAGGGCTGGGGCCTCGATCAGATCGATCTCGACATGGCCGGCAAGTTCATCAAGATCGACGACCAGTGCCGCAGCTCGATGCGCGGCATCTATGCCATCGGCGACGTCACCGGCGAGCCGATGCTGGCGCACCGGGCGATGGCGCAAGGCGAAATGGTGGCCGAGATCGTCGCCGGCCACAAGCGCAGCTGGGACAAGCGCTCGATTCCGGCCGTCTGCTTCACCGATCCGGAGCTGGTGACGGCAGGGCTAACGCCGGAGGAGGCGAAGGCGCTGGGCGAAATCAAGATCGGCCAGTTCCCCTTCGCCGCCAACGGCCGGGCGATGACGAAACTCGGCGAGGACGGGTTCGTCCGCGTCGTGGCGCGCGCGGACAACCATCTGGTGCTGGGCATCCAGGCGGTCGGGCAAGGCGTGTCGGAACTGGCGGCGGCATTCGGCCTGGCGCTGGAAATGGGCGCGCGGCTGGAGGACATCGCCGGCACCATCCATGCGCATCCGACGCAAGGCGAAGGCTTCCAGGAAGCGGCGCTGAAGGCGCTGGGCCACGCGCTGCATGTTTGAAGGGGTTTTTACCCTCCCCCTTGTGGGGAGGGTCGATCCGCGAAGCGGAGCGGGGTGGGGGTCCTCGCCGACCGTCGGGGCGGGGGGCGCCCCCCCCCCCCGGACACCCAGCGCGCCAGCCCCCGCGCCCCCCCCCCCCCCCCCCAACTTGGGGGCGGGTGGCCGCCCAGCCGTCGGTTGTCGCAGATCAGCGGAATGTACTAAGTGTCGGTCCATGGACACCGGCCTGAAGAAATAC
>NZ_JAMYQI010000041.1:0-5422 GCF_040320805.1 Mesorhizobium sp. M0615
CGCAGGAGGAATACAGTTGGCCAGAGTATCTCCCCCCTGGGAAAGCTAATGAAGACGACGCTGTTCTGGCATCGTCTTTCGTGCCTACTGGGCCCCATCACCAAGCCTCGGATCCCGCAGGGTCCTTTCGTCCCCTGAGCTGGAGCGACGGCGACCAGGGCGCGCCGGACGAGCGGATCGCTGCACAGGACAGGAGCAACCAGCTACCAAGCGAGGAGGTCCTCATCAACCGTGAGCATGATACAGCGGAGTTGAGACCAGCGAAGAGGCAAAGGACCCTGAACAGTCGTCTGCAGGACGTTGCCACTGAGCCGCAGCTGAGCGAGATCGGCAATTCAGGCGCTCGCGTGCTGATGCAGGCCCCCACCCATCAAGTGGGTGCACTGCCATGGGAGGCGCAACTCATGACGCAAGGGAGCGGACAAGAACACGCCGCGGCGCCCTACGTCGGAGGCAGTGGGTCGATGCTGGGTGCCTCGGTGCTGCAGCCGGGTCACTCAACGGCGCGCCATCATGATGCGCCGGATTCGTCAGTGGTTGATCTGAATCCCCCCGCACCGTTCGAGTTGCGTGACCATGCTCGTTATGTGCCGGCGGCGCCTGCCGGGCCAGCGTTCGCCAGGGCAGAGGAGACGCCCTCCGCGGTTGGCGAGGCCGCGGTGGCCGAAACGCTGGCTCGGTTGCAAAAGCAGATGGTCGATGCTGACTTGTCGGGATATTTCGACTCGATTCCGCACGCGGACCTTCTACGATCGTCATGGGAGGCGCAACTCATGATGCATGGCAGCGGACAAGAACACGCCGCGGCGCCGTACGCCGGAGGCCGTGGGTCGATGCTGGGTGCCTCGGTGCTGCAGCCGGGTCACTCAACGGCGCGCCATCATCATGCGCCGGATTCGTCAGTGGTTGATCTGAATCCCCCCGCACCGTCCGAGTTGCGTGACCATGCTCGTTCTGTGCCGGCGGCGCTGCAGCCAGATCCTCCAATAGGGGTCTCCGGTGCCGACAAGCGTCCTCTTTATTCCAACGATGCGACCGTTGTCGAAGGGCTGAGGTCAGCATTGGAGAGCACGGTCAAGCGCCATGTAAATTCTCTTCTCGGCTTTGGTCGTTGGCTCTTTGATAATAACAGGCCGGGATTTGCTGCTCGGCTTCACGAGGAGTCGCTGGATCCGGATCTCAAGGAGTACGAGAGCAAGAGTGGCTCCTCGGACGTGGCTAGAGCAGTGGGTCATCTCAAGACGTGGGCGGGCGGAGCGCCAGTGCTGGACCGCGCCGCTGTCCTGAATAATCCCGACCCTGCCGACGCCGCGCTCATCAGAGATTATACAGCGGCTCCCATCAAAGAGTACAAGGCAGCGCCGACCGGGCCGAATCCCGGTACCATTCAGACCTATGGATCTGCTCCTAGAGGTTTCAGTGAATACCTGGTTGAAAACCACAAGCCGGGGATTGCGGCTCGGCTTCACGAGGGGGCGCTGGATGAAGATGCCAAGCGCTATAACAACTCCGGTGGGATCAGTGCACTAGCTCATCTCCGGAAGTCCGAACTCGGGCGCGAGCTCCCTGGGAAAGCTAATGAAGACGACGCTGTTCTGGCATCGTTTTTCGTGCCTACTGGGCCCCATCACCAAGCCTCGGATCCCGCAGGGTCCTTTCGTCCCCTGAGCTGGAGCGACGGCGACCAGCGCGCGCCGGACGAGCGGATCGCTGCACAGGACAGGAGCAACCAGCTACCAAGCGAGGAGGTCCTCATCAACCGTGAGCATGATACAGCGGAGTTGAGACCAGCGAAGAGGCAAAGGACCCTGAACAGTCGTCTGCAGGACGTTGCCACTGAGCCGCAGCTGAGCGAGATCGGCAATTCAGGCGCTCGCGTGCTGATGCAGGCCCCCACCCATCAAGTGGGTGCATTGCCATGGGAAGCGCAGCCCATGATGCAAGGGAGCGGACAAGAACACGCCGCGGCGCCGTACGCAGGAGGCAGTGGGTCGATGCTGGGTGCCTCGGTGCTGCAGCCGGGTCACTCAACGGCGCGCCATCATCATGCGCCGGATTCGTCAGTGGTTGATCTGAATCCCCCCGCAGGGGTCGAGTTGCGTGACCATGCTCGTTCTGTGCCGGCGGCGGTGCAGCCAGATCCTCCAATAGGGGTCTCCGGTCGCGACAAGGGTCCCCTCTATTCCAACGATGCGACCGTTGTCGAAGGGCTGAGGTCAGCACTCTATGCCGGTAAGATCGGGGAGATCACGGTCAAGCGCCATGTAAATTCTCTTCTCGGCTTTGGTCGTTGGCTCTTTGACAATAACAGGCCGGGATTTGCTGCTCGGCTTGACGATTCGTCGCTGGATCGGGATCGCAAGGAGTACGAGATCTGGGGTGGTGGCCCCTCGATCGTCAGAGCACTGGGTCGTCTCAAGACGTTGGCGGGCGGAGCGCCAGTGGTGGACCGCCCTGTCCGGAATCCCTACCCTGCCGACGCCGCGCTCATCAGAGATTACACAGCGGCTCTCATCAAAGAGTACAAAGAAGCGCCTGCGACCGGGCCGAATCGCGGTACCATTCAGGTCTATGGATCTACTCTTATACGTTTCAGTGAATACCTGCATGAAAACAAAAAGCCGGGGATTGCGGATCGGCTTCACGAGGGGTCGCTGGATGAAGATGCCAAGCGCTATGTGAACTCCGGTGGTAACCGGAGGATCAGTGCACTAGCTCATCTCCGGAAGTTCGCACCCGGGCGCGAAATTGCCCTTGCTGCTCGTCCGGAAGACGCAGTCGGCATGGAGGCTCGTGCCATTGGGGACGCCGCTGCGCAGCGAAGCGGGCCGCAGGAGGCATTGGGTCGGCCAGAGAAGCCCCCTGGGAAAGCTAAAGACGGGCGGGTGCTCGGCGCATTGGAATGGCTAGGCGACGAACATATCCAGAGGGATTACCAGCTCCTGGAGCAGGAGTTGCAGGGGAACAATCCAGATCTCGCCGCCCGGACGCGGTTCGTGGATCCCCTCGTAGCCAATTATCATCTGCGCTTGGGCTCCAAGAGCGTCATGCTAAGCGCATTCCAGCGCATCGTCCATAAGAACGGTAACGACACAGCCGACTTCCTGTTCGTGCCAGTGAGCGATGCCGGTACGACTCGTGAGGAGCGCGGCACCCATTGGTCGCTGCTGTTCGTTGATCGCAGCGACCGGGAGCGGCCGGTTGCCTATCATTATGACTCCTACAACGGATGCAATGACACGCTTGCAAAAGAGCTCGCAGAAAATCTGGGCGCCAGCCTGGAGACCCGCGTGGGCGTATCCCGCATCGCCCAGCAGAGCAACGGGGTGGATTGCGGAGTCTACGTGGTGGACGGCACGCGGGCGCTGGTTGGGCGATTGCAATCGCAGCCAGATAACCTGAACCTCAACAACCTCGTCGTCAATCGGCAGGCACTACAAACCCGCCTCAGGGGTGACGATACATTCGGAACGACAAATAATCTCACGAACTTTGAACTCATGGACCGAAAGGCCCGAGACGCGGTTAAGGAAAGCCCCGTTGGGACGTTTCACCAGCAGATCAAGCGGCTCGGCCAGTCAGCGCCAGACGTTGCTCCCGGGGACCCATTTAAATTTCAAAGTCTTAAGAGCAAGGGGGACGCCGCTGCGCAGCACAGCGGGCCGCAGGAGGAATACAGTTGGCCAGAGTATCTCCCCCCTGGGAAAGCTAATGAAGACGACGCTGTTCTGGCATCGTCTTTCGTGCCAACTGGGCCCCATCACCAAGCCTCGGATCCCGCAGAGTCTTTTCGTCCCCTGATCTACGGCGACCAGGGCGCGCCGGACGAGCGGATCGCTGCACAGGACAGGAGCAACCAGCTACCAAGCGAGGAGGTCCTCATCAACCGTGAGCATGATACAGCGGAGTTGAGACCAGCGAAGAGGCAAAGGACCCCGAACAGTCGTCTGCAGGACGTTGCCACTGAGCCGCAGCTGAGCGAGATCGGCAATTCAGGCGCTCGCGTGCTGATGCAGGCCCCCACCCATCAAGTGGGTGCATTGCCATGGGAAGCGCAGCCCATGATGCAAGGGAGCGGACAAGAACACGCCGCGGCGCCGTACGCCGGAGGCAGTGGGTCGATGCTGGGTGCCTCGGTGCTGCAGCCGGGTCACTCAACGGCGCGCCATCATCATGCGCCGGATTCGTCAGTGGTTGATCTGAATCCCCCCGCACGGGTCGAGTTGCGTGACCATGCTCGTTCTGTGCCGGCGGCGGTGCAGCCAGATCGCCCAAAAGTGGTCTCCGGTCCCGACAAGGGTCCTCTTTATTCCAACGATGCGACCCTTGTCGAAGGGCTGAGGTCAGCACTCTATGCCGGCAAGATCGGGGAGATCACGGTCAAGCGCCATGTAGATATTCTTTTCGGCTTTGGTCATTGGCTCGTTGAAAATAACAAGCCGGGGATTGCGGATCGGCTTCACGATTCGTCGCTGGATCGGGATCGCAAGGAGTACGAGATCTGGGGTGGCGGCCCCTCGGCCGTGGCTGGGTCACTGGGTCGTCTCAAGACGTGGGCGGGCGGAGCGCCAGTGGTGGGCCGCCCTGCCCTGAATCCCCACCCTGCCGACGCCGTGCTCATCAGAGAGTACACAGCGGCTCTCATCAAAGCGTACGAGGCAGCGCCGACCGGGCCGAAACCCCGTACCGTTGAGGTCTATGGGTCTGCTCTTAGACGTTTCAGTCAATGCCTGGTTGAAAACAAAAAGCCGGGGATTGCGGATCGGCTTCACGAGCGGTCGCTGGATGAAGATGCCAAGCGCTATATGAAAACCGCTGACATCAGTGCACTAACTCATCTCCGGAAGTTCGCACTCGGGCGCGAAATTGCCCTTGCTGCTCGTCCGGAAGACGCAGTCGGCATGGAGGCTCGTGCCATTGGGGACGCCGCTGCGCAGACCGCGGCACAAGCTCATGGCCACGCAGGAGAGCAGGGACCCATCTCTCGAGCTCAACAAGTCGCGCCAGCGCCGTTTGAACGGCACTTGGGCAAGAAGCGCGAGGCCCAGGACGGACTGACGAGTACACTTGACAGGGGCAACCTCGTGAACAGCGGGGGCGTCATCATAAACAATGAACATTACACAGCGCTGTTGAGACCGGCGAAGAGGCAGAGGACTGATAATCCGCAAAGCCGCGCCATGGGGCGGCAACTGAGCGAAGCAACCACGACGTCCATCAGCCAAGCCTCCGATCAAGCCCGAGCGGACCTAATGGCTTCCTTCAGAAGCAGGGAGCGCTCCGACGCGGGGCGTTGAGCTCCATGGCTGGGGTCAACAGAACAGCTCTCTTGACGACAGAGGGGCTGATGCGATCTCCGGACCGGTAGCTCTCGCCGTAATTGATCAGGCTGGTACTGTTGGAAGGCTTGATCAGCCTCGTC
>NZ_JAMYQI010000042.1:0-4063 GCF_040320805.1 Mesorhizobium sp. M0615
ATGTCGTCGGTCATCGGTGGTCCTTCCGAAATGGGTTGGCGTCAACAACCAAACCCTACCGGAAAGCGCCGATGACCACCCACACCCCGCTCGCTGGCTACAGCGCTACTAACGGCGCGCTCGTGAGCGGCTTCGCTACCGCCGAGCTACACCCACCTGATGGGACACGACCTTTCATTTGCATTAGGAACAACGCGTAAATGGAAAAGTTGGTCCACCGCAGCGCTCGTGAGGATGCCTTACCGCTGCCGGCCGGCGGCAAAGGGTCCGGCCCGCGCTTTCCTTCCTAGTGTGACGCGCCCCTGAAGGCTGCCAAGTTGTTCCTGCCTCACTGATCCAGTTCAAGCGGATCGTGATCTGGTTGCTCGTGCCACATCACCTGGCGGAAATCGCGTTTGTCGACCTGCTGACCGCAGATCGGGCATGCGTGAAATCGATCGTCACAGTCCTGCGGTTGGTGTGGCTTGTCGGGGATAGGCGGTCCAAGGTCGGCTATTCTAGCCATGCGCGACCGAACAAGATGCTGCGGCAAAGTTCCGTCAGTTTGGTTTTCTCAGTTGGTGAAAGACATCGCACCAAAAGCGGTAGTCATCTGGTCGACCGTCGAAATGCGCCTCCAAAGCGCAGTGCGCCACGGCGGTCGGTGCTTCCATCCCATAAAGTTCGATCGCAGATTGAGCGGCCTGATCTCTGTCGACGAGATCGGCAATCTTCAAAGCGGCGAAATCAGCGCTCCGGATCGCGAGCCTCCGTGGACCAAATATTCCCAACACCTAAGGGTGACTATATGATCCCCTCATGGCAACTCTGCGGTACGACGAAAGGCAGGAACCGGATGGGACGTGGACGGTATTCGACGTGTTCACCGGGCTCCCGGCTATTGTAGCGGGCCACCCATCTGTCGACCTTCCCGACATGGAGTATGCCGAAGAGCTGGCCGCCATCCTGAATGCCAACGACCTGAAGCAGAGGCTATCTCACGGTAGGTTCCCCGGAGGGTTCGCCTGACCGAAGTGGCATTAGCCCCCGGTCGTGTTGCCCATCCAGGTTGGTTCGTCCGATCCGAACAAGCAATTGTTATTGATCTACCGGCTACGACGGTTTTAAGTCGACTCGCCATTGCTTTTCGTAGGGAGGATCCGGAACCCCATATACTATGGCAGTTACACCCTCAGGAATGGCTCCGATCGGTTGAACTACCAATATGCGCACACCGAGCAGCCACCCTATGATAATGGCGGCTACGCAACCAGTGCAGCCAAAGACGCCGAACTTCTTCATCGCATCGCACCTATTCCCCGCATCCCATCATAGTACCTGATGGCGTGATGGTGCATTCGTTGCCTTCAGTGTCCACGGAATGAGTTCCGGTGCTGTCTGTCCAGGAGCGAATGGAGTGGAGTTTCCTTCGCTATCGCTACTGGTGATCTCTTGGCATCCGTTCGGAAAGCGAAGAGTTTCGGTGTCAATCGAATAGTTATTCCCTTCGGTATCCTACGATCTCACATGTTGATCCCCATTTTTACCGGAATAGGAATCTGTGCAGACCCTGTAGTCGCTTTCACCCAAGCAATCAGCGTATGCGGAAGCGGTGCAGCCGAGTAGAAATGCTGCCGTCAATCCGGCAAGCACCGAAACCGAGATGCGGCTTGGGATATGTTCGAGGCGATGTCAGCCACGCGGCACTGACTGACTTTCATTCCGCAGAAGAGAAACGAACAGCCCGCTGCGGCTGGTGGCGGGTTTTCATGTCGCGTTTCATGTCGCGTCCATCAGCCGCGCACCAGCAAAAACCGTTGGAAACCAAGGATACTCAGTTGCAACATGAGCTGAATATTACAGAAACAAGCGGTGCCCAGAGGCAAGTAGAAATGTCTGTGCTTTCAGATCTTACCACGCACATAGCATGCGGACAACCAACAGAAATGGCAACAATAGATTCCTGTGGGTTATTTCATTCCTCCCGGAATGTCCGACTGATTTGGTCCGACAGCGGCTTCACGAAATAGGAAAGCGCCGTACGCTCACCCGTCTGGACCATCGCTTCGGCCGGCATACCGGGCACGAGCGTCAGGCCCTTGAGCTTCGTCAGTTCCGCCTGCGGAACCGACAGGCGCACCAGGTAGTACGAAATGCCGTTTTTTTCATCCGTCGCCAGATCGGCTGCGATCCGGCTGACATATCCGTTCAATATCGGCGTGGTTCTCAGATTGAAGGCTGACATCCGCAGCACGGCCTTGTGACCAAGCTGGATTTGGTCGATGTCCTTCGGGGTGATTCGTACTTCAAGCGCAAGATCGTCGCCTTCCGGCACGATTAGCATGATCGGATCGGCGGGCGTGATCACTCCGCCGACCGTATGAATTGCGAGTTGTTGAATGGTGCCTGACTGCGGCGCGACGATATCGATCCGCCGCAGTTCCTGTTCAACCGCCACCTTGCGCTCAACATACTCCCCGACCTGCGCCTGAACCTCTCTGAGCTCCTGGCCCACTTCCGACTTGAAATCCTGATCGATCTGCGGGATCTGCAGGCGCGTTTCGGCTATGCGGGCTGCCGTCTGTGCCTGATCTGCGATCTTCTCACCGCGTTCGCCACCGAAAGTGGCAACCTGGATCTTCAGGCTGTTCAACCGTTGGTCCGAGACAATGCCTTGGTTGCGCAGCCCACTTAGAACAGCAATTTCCTTTTGGAGAACCTCGATCATTTTTTCACAGGCAATTTCCTGCGCCTTGAGTCCTTCGATCTCGTGGTGATATTGAGTAATGCGTTCCGCCAATTGCGCCTGCTTCCCGTCGCGGGATTGCCTGCGGAATTCGAACAGCAACGTCTCGCTATCTATTGCCGAAGCTACGTCCGGAACATCTCTTCGGGCGAGTAGCCAGTCCGGGAAGGGGATTTCCGCGAGATCGTCACGCTCAGCATCGAGTCGTGCCAGGTAGGCGGCCAGCTCATCGAGCCGCTTGGTGACTATGGCGAGATTAGCGCGCGCCTGGGTGGCATCGAGCCGCATGAGGATGTCGCCGGCTTTTACCTTATCGCCTTCGCGCACCAGGATTTCTCCCACCACCCCGCCAGTCGGGTGCTGCACCTTCTTGACATAGGAAACGACGACAAAGTGTCCGGACGCTACAACCGCACCGGAGAGATTCGTGAAGGTCGCCCAGGCTCCGGCTCCTCCCACAAAGATCACGCTCGCCAGAAAGCCCGCCACCAGGTGGCGGCGAATGGAGCTTGAAACGTCATTGTTCTGATCAATGCCGGACACCGGTATCCTCCATGTCAGCGCGCTCTGCCACGTTATCCTGTGTAGACTCGATGGCCTTCAGGACTTTGGAAGGCGCACCGAATGATCGCTGCCGTCCACCTTCCATCACCAACACCAAATCCACGGCGCGGATGACGCTCGGCTGATGGCAGACAACAACCGCAATGCCCTTGCGCTCGCGCACGGAGGCGATCGCCTTAGCGACTGCAGCTTCGCCTTCCGCGTCGAGATGGATATTGGGTTCATCCAGCACAACAAGGAACGGGTCTCGATAAAGGGCACGGGCAAGACCGATAAGCTGGCGCTGCCCGGCGGAAAGTGCCGATCCGACCTCACCAATCGGAGTTTCGTATCCGTGCTCAAATCGGAGGATCAGTTCGTGCGTGCCCGCTGCTTTCGCCGCGGCGACAATAGCCTCAGGGTCAGGATCATGTTCAAAACGAGCAATGTTTTCGGCAATGGTGCCGTCGAACAGTTCAACACCTTGCGGCAGATAGCCGATATGGCGGCCTAGTGCTTCCCGGTCCCATTGATCGAGGCTTGCGCTGTCGATGCGAACCTTCCCGGCGACCGGCGTCCATGCGCCGACAATGGCGCGCCAGAGTGTCGACTTGCCCGAGCCCGATGGACCGATGACCCCGAGTGCGCTTCCCGCCTGAATGGCAAACGCAATGCCGGTCACGGTCGGCTTGCTTTCGCCGGGCGGAACAATTGTCACGCTTTCGAGGCGCAGTTCGCGTTCAGGTGCAGGCATTAGCATAACAGGAGCGGTTTCAGGAACCTTTTCCAAGAGGT
>NZ_JAMYQI010000043.1:0-3467 GCF_040320805.1 Mesorhizobium sp. M0615
AAACGTTCTGCTCTCGCCATACATGTTCATCGCCTGCAAGCCATCGCCGAATCGAAGGCCGTGACTGGAACGCCCGCATGAATTCTGCAGCAGCAGCCCTCGGCCGGCCAATTTCAGACAACGTGACAAGCCCGGCCAACAAGCCTATGTCGTCAAATCGCCAAAACCGACGCGCGGGCAAAAAAGCCGAATTCCTCCAATGCCGCGGCGAGGTTTTGCTCCGTCAGAAGCTCCGCCGCGGACCGGGCTGCTAGCCGGCGCCAGGCGAGGAGCAAAGGCCGGCGGGCCCGGCATTGTCGCCCGGTCGTGTGAGCAGCAGCACGGCGTCGCGCAGCGCGGCCTCGTCCTCGGTGCGGCCCGCCTGCCGCACCGTCGCCGCGGCCGCGCCGAGTGCGAGGCGCTGCCGCCAGGCGCCGGCCCATTTTTCATCCCGGCGCACGACCGCATCGAGCGTGGCGATCGCGGCGCCGCATGCGATCCCAGCATCTTCAACGGTTTGCGCATCGGGGACTGCCCGGCGCAGCGAGGACGGCACCGGTGCCGCGAGAGCGGACAGCCCGACCCCGGGAGACGCGTCGGTCCCAAGGGTGCGGAGGGAGATCATCCATACGATCGGCGCCCCGGCCAACGCCGATGGCCGCGTTGGTGATTTCGCTTTCTCCGACGCCGCGAATGTCTAAAAAAGACGGGGGGCTACCGCCTGGACCCTCCGCTTCAACACCAAGGGCCTCAAGGGCGACCAGGGAGATAAGGGCTGGTCAATCGTGCCCAGCCTCGTCCTGGACGGGGCCAGACGTGTTTTCCAGGTTGCTGACTGGGTAGGCGGCACCGGGACCAAGCCCGCTACCGGCGACTACATCGGCGCGACGGGCCTCACGGCTATCATGGCTGACGCGGTTGACGTGCGCGGCGCCGCTGGCACCGGCACCGGTGACATGGAGAAGGTGGACTACGACACCAACGCTGATGGTAAGGTCACCGCCGCCGATATTGCTGACAGCGCGCCGTGGGCCGGCATCACGGACAAGCCGGTGACGTTCCCACCAGCGGCCCACTCGCACGCTGACGCAACCACTGGAGCTTCCGGCTTCATGTCGGGCGCGGACAAGGCCAAACTCGATGGTGTCGCATCAGGTGCCACCACCAATGCGAATGATGCAGCGCTGCGCGATCGCTCAATCCACACCCGCACCCAGTGGCCACCACGATCTCGAACGTCTCAACAGCAGCCGACGCGCGCATCAGCGCTGCTGTTGGTGCCTCGGTCCAAGCTTACAACGCAGCTCTGATTGGCACGACCGGCACCTTTACGACCGCCATGAGTGTCAAGCTTGGCTTCATCACGGTTACCGGCAACGTGGACCTGGACGATCTGCGCGCGAAGGTGCTCGGGCTCGATCAGGCGATTATCCTCAAGGGCACCTGGGACGCCTCTGTTGGCAGCTTCCCCGGCGCTGGCGTGGCCCAGGCCGGCTTCACCTACATCGTCTCGACCGGTGGCACCGTCAATGGTCAGACGTTGCCAACGGCGATCGTATCGTCGCCAACGCCGCCAACGCCTCGGCCACGACCTTCGCAGCCAACTGGTTCAAGGAAGACTACACCGACGCCGTGCTGTCGATCGCAGGCCGCACTGGTGCTGTCATTCTGACCGCCGACGATATCAGTGACGGCACGACCAACAAAGCCTAAACGGCGACGGAGAAAACGAAGCTCGCCGGTATTGCGTCGGCCGCGACCGCCAATGCTACCGACGCGAGTTTGCGCGATCGTTCGACCCATACCGGCACCCAGCTGGCCGCCACGATCTCGAACTTTGCCGCCACGGTCATCACCGCGGCCCTGACGGGTCTGTCGACCGCCACGGGAGGCGTGATCACCGCGGCCGACACGGTGCTGTCGGCACTGGGCAAGCTGCAGAAGCAGATCACCGATCTGACGACGACGGTTAGGGGCAAGCTTGGTGCAACCGCTCAGGCCGTTGACAGCGCAAAGCTCGGCGGCGCTTCGATGGATCAGACTGGAACGGCCGGCACGGTCACTCAGCGCGATGGCGCTGGTGATATCACGACGCGTTTGTACCGCTCGACCTACGCCACAGGAGCCGACGCTGTGACGAGCTTCGTCGGTCGCGCGTCGAGTGACGGCACCGGGGACAATTATGTCCACCGCAGTCCATTGCCCAGACCAAGGCGCTTCTCGGCGTCGGCACGATGGCAAATCGCAGCGTCACGATCTCGGCCGCTGCCCCTTCTGGCGGCGTGGACGGTGATTTCTGGGTGCAGCCGTAATGGCCCTTTACGTCAAAGCCTCCGGGGTCTGGGGGGCGGCCAGCGCCGTCTGGGTGAAAATCTCAAGCCTCTGGACCAAGGCTCGACAGGTCTATGTGCGCAGCTCGGGCGTCTGGGAGAAAATGTTCCCGATAGATCTGGTCTTCAATGGCACTCACGAAGACTCGACTGCCACGACCGTTTACACCCACACCAGCATTCCGCTTGTTGTCGCGCCACACGCTAATCGTCGTGTCATCGTGACAACTGAGACCACTGACACCGAAAGTGCAGTGACCGTCAACAGTATGACGATTGGGGGTGTGGCTGCCACCCTTCTCGCTCAGGTGGAAAGCATCTTCAATTCTGGTGTGGTCTATCTGTCAATGTGGTCAGCCCTCGTGCCAACCGGTACGACGGCAACGATCGTGACCACGTATAGTGAGAGCGTGTTCCGTGACTACATGTCGGTCTATACGACCACCAATTGGGATGGTGTGGTGGGCACTGTTGCCTCTGACAACAATTCAACGGGTGGCCTGACAACGACCGTCAGCATTGGTGCCCTGGGCGCAGCCATCGCAATTGCGGGCAACGCCACCAATGGGGGCATCGGCACTGCGACATGGACCGGGCTGACCCAACAGTTCTCAAACGCACCAGTCACGAATAAAAACCACAGCGGAGCAACGGCCCAAGCTGGCCTCACCGTAACCTGTGCCTACAGCACTACTCCAGCACTTGCCGCACTGCTGGTGGTTCCGCTTAACATGTCCTGACCAGGCCAGGGGTGCGCAACTCCTGACTGGCGACGGCGTCGGCGACATGCCTTACGGACTCGTATTGCCAGAGCTTGTAATCGTCGACAAACCAGCCAAGTCGGCTCTCGATCGCCGTAGCAAGCTCGTTATAGTCGAGGCTGTCGAGGCCGAGATCCCGCATTCGGGTTGTCATCGACACCTCTACTTTTTCGGCAACTAGAGCGTTGAGGGTTTTGAGAACCAGTTGTTCAATTTAATGTCATCACTAATACATGCCTTTTGCTTGCAGATTCAGGTAATGCAACCCTGATCGGGGCGCAACCCCCAAAGCGAGGTGTGCCGTTGAAACACGTTCTTGTCATTGACGATGATGCCGCAATGCGGCGCCTCATCGCCGAGTATCTCACGATGCATGCCCTGAAGGTAACCGCAGTCC
>NZ_JAMYQI010000044.1:0-2048 GCF_040320805.1 Mesorhizobium sp. M0615
AACACCGTCCGGCTGAAGGTTTGGAAGGGATTCATCGTGGTCGGCCGCAAGGGCCCGAACAGGCTTCCGCCTCCACACCTTCAGGAGATTTCGGTCCACGACCAGCGCGACGCGCAGGGCTTCGTCACTGTACACGCTGACTGCTCCCAGGCGCCCCGGCCCATGGCAAGTAGCGGAAACGGACGGGAAAGCGCCCGCCCGGGGGGGCGGGGCGGGCGCGGTTTCGCATGGGTTTTCTGGATCAAACGAAGGTGAAGTCCGACGCGGTCAGGCCTAGGTCGGCCACGGTGACTACACCGCCCAGGTGGGCGAACTCGTGCGCGCTGCCGTCGGCGGTGACATAGGCCAGAGTTGCAACTCTGTCAGTGTAGCTGCTTTGGTAGACAATGATGTCGCCGGCGTGCTCGCCGGAGATCGCACTCGCCGCCTCATTAGCAGAGTTGAAAGATTCACCAGTGATCACCACGACGTGTTCGCCGTTCGCACCCGACGCCGCACCGCTGTAGAAGCTGCTCACCGGGTAGCCGGACTGTATGCTGGCGTTGTTGACGAAGTTCGCGCCAAAACCGTCGTTGTAGAGGCCTACCGCATCGAAGGCGAACTTGTCCTCCGCCGGGTTGAAATCGGTGATAGTGGTAATGTCCGACGTCGACCCGACAACCCCAGGCACCGGATTGTGGAACTGGAACACGAACGTGTCACTGTCGCTGCCCCCGGTCAACGTGTCCTGGCCGTCACCCACGTAGAGGACATCCTGGCCGGGTCCGCCGCTGAGCCTGTCATTGTCCTCACCGGAGACGCGCGCGTTGAAGCGGCCGTTGTCGCCGGAGAGATCGTCCCAGCCATCTCCGCCGAAGATGCGGTCGTTACCCTCGCCGCCGATGGCTCGGTCACTGGCCGCGCCACCCGAGATCTCGTCGTTGCCGCCACGACCGTCAAGCCAGTCACCGCCCTGGTAACCCTCGATCCAGTCAACACCCTCGGTGCCGAGGAGTGTTTCGGAACCCGGGCCACCTTCGATAATCTTTGCCATTGAAAATACTCCTAATGATGCCCCTGCCTGAGTCGTTCATATTCGTCATCGGACAATTGGAGAAATCGATTGCTTGGATAGGCATACATTTACGAAATGGATGCATTCTCGTTCACTTCGCCCTTCTGCTGAGCAGTTGCGGGCTCGCAGGCGGCGGGGACACGCCCCAGGCAATCGGCCCGAACATTCACACTCAAAGAACGGTCCAGGAAAACTTGGCAACCGGTCGTCCTGGTTGGGCCGCCCTCGGAAGAACGGGCATGGGGCTGTGTTGCCGAGTCGCGCCGGCACTGCCCATTGCGAGCAATGGAACGTTAGGGAGCGCGTTCGCGCGAGCCGAGATCGGAACCGACAGGCGCACCAGGTAGTACGAAATGCCGGGTTCACCAGGATTTCTCCGACCACCCCGCTAGTCGGGTGCTGTATCTTCTCACTAGGAAACGACGACAAAGTGTCCGGACGCTACAACCGCACCGGAGAGATTCGTGAAGGTCGCCCAGGCTCCGGCTCCTCCCACAAAGATCACGCTCGCCAGAAGGCCCGCAACCAGGTGCCGGCGAATGGACTCGAAACGTCATTGTTCTGATGAATGCCGGACACCGGGATCCTCCATGTCAGCGCGCTCTGCCACGTTATCCTGTGTAGACTCGATGGCCTTCAGGACTTTGGAACGCGCACCGAATGATCGCTGCCGTCCACCTTCCATCACCAACACCAAATCGACGGCGCGGATGGCGCTCGGCCGATGGGCGACGACAACCGCAATGCCCTTGCGCTCGCGCACGGAGGCGATCGCATTAACGACTGCAGCTTCGCCTTCCGCGTCGAGATGGGCATTGGGTTCATCCAGCACGACAAGGAAAGGGTCTCGATAAAGGGCCCGGGCAAGACCGATAAGCTGACGCTGCCCGGCGGAAAGTGCCGATCCGGCCTCACCAATCGGAGTTTCGTATCCGTGCTCAAATCGGAGGATCAGTTCGTGCGTGCCCGCTGCTTTCGCCGCGGCGACAATAGC
>NZ_JAMYQI010000045.1:0-1229 GCF_040320805.1 Mesorhizobium sp. M0615
ATTGTCACGCTTTCGAGGCGCAGTTCGCGTTCAGGTGCAGGCATTAGCATAACAGGAGCGGTTTCAGGAACCTTTTCCAAGAGGTCCTCCAGCCGCGCCCAACCCTGGCGCGCCATGAGGAAGGGTTTCCAGCTTGAAATGGCGAGGTCGACCGGAGCCAGCGCACGCCCCATCATGATCGAACTGGCAATCATGACCCCGGCCGTAGCCTCTTCCCTGACGACAAGGTACGCACCGACGGCAAGAATGGCCGATTGCAGCAGCACGCGCAGCGACTTTGAAATGGCACCCAGCCCACCTGCCACGTCCCCAGCTTTCCGGTTGGCGGCCAGACACTTGGCATTGGCCTTTTGCCATCGGGCAGCGATCCGCTTTCCAAGACCGAGAGCTTGCACGACCTCGGCATTGCAACGCGCTGCTTGCAGCAGACCATTGCGTGCCATGTTGTGGGCAACGGTATCGCTTATCGGCCCTTGCGAGAGAGTGTTGGCAAGGAGTGTCAGAGATGTGAGACCGACCGCCCCGATAAGTGCCGTCATGCCGATCCAGAAATGAAGGAGGAAGCAAATGCCAAGATAAAACAGCATCCATGGCAGATCGAAGAACGCTGTCGGACCGTTTCCACCTAAGAAGCCGCGAACATTGTCGAGATCGCGAAGCGGCTGCAAGCCGTCGCCCGGCATGCGCGTTGAAAGCGGAAGGCGAACGATCGCATCGTGAACGCGTCCGGAAAACTGTCCATCGAAACGCTCGCCAATCCGCAGCAGCACGCGGGCGCGCAAAATGTCAAGCAGGCATTGGAACGCATAAAGCCCCGCAGCAAGCACGACGAGCCCCACCAGCGTGGATACGCTGCCACTTGCCAGAACGCGGTCATAGACCTGAAGCATGAACAGCGGCGAGATGAGCGCAAGCACGTTGACCACGCCGCTGATCAACACAATGCCCCAAATCGCGGAAGTCAGAGGGAAGGGTCTCAAAGCTGAATCCTTTAAGGAATGGTTGTCACGTAAGTCTCCGGAGGCTGGCGACCCAGCTCCCTATATTGCTCCCCGACCGGCAACCGACTGCATCCGCTCGCTGGTTCAGGATCAGTGCTCCCGCCGAATATGTTTGGTCCCGGCGTTTAATGGAGCGGGTCAACAACACCGTCCGGCTGAAGGTTTGGAAGGGATTCATCGTGGTCGGCCGCAAGGGCCCGAACAGGCTTCCGCCTCCACACCTTCAGG
>NZ_JAMYQI010000046.1:0-1147 GCF_040320805.1 Mesorhizobium sp. M0615
GCATCGGTGACAAGCGTTACGGCCAGCGGGATGGTGCCGCCGGTCAAGCCTTTGGAGGTGCACAGGATATCTGGAGAAATCGATGCCTGCTCGCAGGCGAACATGGTTCCGGTGCGTCCCCAGCCGGTCATCACCTCGTCGGCGATCAGCAGCGTGCCGGAGGCCTCAGTGATCTTCTTCAATTCGGCCAGAACCGATGCTGGATACATCAGCATGCCGCCGGCGCCCAGCACCAGCGGCTCGACGATCAAGGCTGCGGCTCGTCGATCGCGGGTCACAGCCTGGAAACGATCCAGCGTCTCCTGCTCGTGCCCCGCGGCCGGAAAGGGGATTATGTCGACCTCGAACAGCAAGGGTTCGTAGGCGGCGTTGAACACGCCACGCGCACCGACGCTCATCGTTCCGATCGTGTCACCATGATAGCTGTGCTCCATGACGACGATGCGCGAGCGCGGCGCGCCGATGTTGCGGAAATAACCGAGCGCCATCTTCAGCGCGACTTCGACTGAGGTCGAGCCACTGTCGGAATAGAACACCCAGTCGAGTCCAGCGGGAGCGAGGCCGACAAGCGCCTTGGCCAAGCGCTCTGCCGGCTCGTGCGTGAAGCCCGCAAAGATAATCTGGTCGAGGCTCGACGCGGTTGTCTCGATTGCCTTCATGATGCGGGGATGGCGGTGGCCATGTGTGACGACCCACCAGGAGGAGATGGCGTCCAGGATGCGGGCGCCGTCGGCCCTGTGGAGATAGGCGCCCTCAGTCAGGACGATTTCTGGGGTCGCAGGCTCGAGCGCGTGCTGGGTGAAGGGATGCCACACATGAGACTGCGACATCAGTCACCTCCAGTAATCGAGGCGAAGGCGAAGCCGGCAACCATTGCGTCCCTCAGTGTTTTGCCCGTCAGCACATCGAGGTGCGGCAGCCTGCCGAGCTGCGGCGCACCGCTGAATTCCACTATGGTCCGTTGCGTATCGGCCATCTCATCGCCGATGAAAGCGATGCCCGCCAACGGGATGGAGCGGGCGCGGAGCGCCTCGACCGATAGCAAGGTGTGGTTGATGGTGCCGAGTGTGGTGCGGGCGCACAGAATAACGGGCAGCCGCCATTCAGCGAAGATGTCGATGAACCTTGTGCGCCGGTTGAGCGGCAC
>NZ_JAMYQI010000047.1:0-1092 GCF_040320805.1 Mesorhizobium sp. M0615
TGTCCAGCCGATAGATGGGTAACACTTTGAACCGGATACATAGGTGACACTTCTCTCCCCCTATGCGTCCGCCGCAGCGCCAAGCGGATTGGTTGGCGCGGCGCTGCGGCGGACAAGCTTCATGTGCCGTGTGTCGATGATGCCGAGCGGGTGGGCATGGAATGAGAGTGTCCATTGTCCGTCTTCGGTCTCCAACGCAGCGACCGGTTCGCCCGCCAGCGCTTGCGAGACATATATGAAGCCGCCATTCCATCGGATCTCGCCATTGTGGCGCACGCGGCGGACCGAGGCCTCGGCCGGATAGACGGGCTCGGGTGGTGTCCTGGGCATGGCGCGCTGTGAGGACCGGTAGTGCTGGGCGGGCGTATCCATGCCCAGCGCCTCATGGGGACGTTCCTCATTGTAGCTGTGGCGGAAGGTCTCGAAGGCCTGGCCCTGTGCCGTTCGGTCGGCTTCCGGTGCCTCGGCCATCGGCAGCATGGTCAGGTGAAAGCGCTCGTGACGTCCGTTCTGCTGTGGCCTGCCGGGTGCGATCCGCTCCAAGGTGATGCCGAGCTTGATGAAGCGCACGACAAGCGGCGTCAGCCCGGTGACGCCGGCCGATGCGAAGGGCGGGCCATTGTCGCTTCTGAAGCGATCCGGCAGGCCATGCTCTTCAAACAGCCGTTCGAACACCGGCCAGGCTTCGCTATCGGCCGTCGACCCCGTCGCTTCGAGCGCCAGAAGATAGCGGCTCGACGCATCCATCACCGTCAAGGGTTCGCAACGCCACCCGTCACGGGTCCGGAACCAGCCCTTGTGATCGCCAGTCCACACCGCGTTCGGTTCTTGCGGCTGTGGCCAGGGTCCATTGCCGCAGGCCCGCAGGCGGGGTCGCTTGCGGGCGCGCACAAGCCCATGCCGCGCAAGGATCGCGCCGACCGTCGAGGCTGAAGGCCACATGAACTCGGCAGCCGTGCGCCTGAGCCGTGCCACGATCTTCTTTGGACCCCAGAGCGGATGCAGCTCCTTGGCCGCCACAATCCGCTCAACCAGATCCTGAGCTGTCGCCCGGCCATGATTGAGCGGGGCTCGCGGCAGGTCGTGCAAACC
>NZ_JAMYQI010000048.1:0-909 GCF_040320805.1 Mesorhizobium sp. M0615
AGAGTCCGTTTTGAAATTCACGGATGAGCGTTTCGGCGGATGAGATTGCCGCCCATAGCGACAAGGATCATGGCTTGCGAGACGTCGATGCGCTGCTCGTAGTCGCGCACGAGGCGGCGCCATCTTGTTATCCAGCCGAAGGTCCGCTCGACGACCCAGCGGCGGGGCAGGATCTGGAAGCCCTTCTGGTCGTCGGATCGACGGATGATCTCGACCACGAAGTCGAGATAGGTGGCTTTGTCCATGAGCTTCAGCCGGTCATAGGCGCCGTCGGCGAACAGATGCTTCACCCAGGGCCAGCGCCTGCGGATACCATCCAGGATCGCCTGAGCGCCGGCACTGTCGGAGATGTCGGCGGTGGTGAGATTGACCATCAACAGCCGCCCATCCGTATCCACGGCAATGTGTCGCTTGCGGCCGACAATCTTCTTGCCGGCGTCATAACCCCTTGTTTCAGCTTGCGGAGCCTTGACCGACTGGCTGTCGATCACACCAGCCGTGGGACTGGCCTCGCGCCCGGCTCGTTCGCGATCCAGCATCAGCGCCACGTCGTGGATGGTCTGGAACAGAAAGCGCCGAGCCAACTCGCGGAACCAGCCGTAGACCGTTTGCCAGGGTCCGAAATGGATCGGCAGCATCCGCCAACCGCAACCCGAGCGGACCAGGTAGCGCACGGCGTTGACCACCTCCCGGAAATCAACCTCGCGCGGACGGCCGCGACGCCCAGGTTTGGGCATCAGCGGTGCGAACTGCTCCCACTCCTCGTCCGTCAAATCAGACGGGTAGCGCTTGGTCTTCTTGGCGATCTGGGCCATCCGGCCACGGCTCTGCTTTGTCCACATCTAAAGCTTGAATCATAACCCAGCCTCAGACGAAACCCCCGGCAAGCCGATTTTCAAAACGGTCTCT
>NZ_JAMYQI010000049.1:0-684 GCF_040320805.1 Mesorhizobium sp. M0615
GACCTTAACCTAGGCCGGGAGGATGGACTTGCGATCGTCCGCAATCTGGCGACAAAATCGGATGTTCCTATCATAGTGATCAGCGGCGACCGGCTTGATGAGGCGGAAAAAGTGGTTGCACTGGAGCTCGGCGCAACCGATTTCATTCCCAAGCCTTTCGGGATGCGCGAATTCTTGGCCCGCATTCGAGTAGCGCTACGCCAGCGCATTTCTAGTCCGCGAACCAGAGAGCAGCGCTCATTTCGCTTTGGGGCCTGGAAGCTCAGCGTGAAGCAGCGGCGACTGATCTGTGCGGAGCGTGGCGAGGTCAAGCTTACCGCATGTGAGTTCAATCTGTTGATCGCATTTCTGGAGAACCCCCGCAACGTGCTATCCAGAGAACGGCTTTTGCTCGCGAGCCGAGTGCGTGGAGAAGAGGTGTACGATCGAAGTATCGATGTCCTAATCATGCGCTTGCGCCGAAAGCTGGAGGCTGATGCGGCCAACCCTCGCCTGGTCAAAACATCCCGTGGCGCAGGGTACTTCTTCAACGCTGACGTAGATGTTAGCTACGGAGGCACGTTGGCCGCGTGACAGTGAGCTATGCTGGAGATTGGGGTGACGAGGCTGATCAAGCCTTCCAACAGTACCAGCCTGATCAATTACGGCGAGAGCTACCGGTCCGGAGATCGCATCAGCCCCTCT
>NZ_JAMYQI010000050.1:0-599 GCF_040320805.1 Mesorhizobium sp. M0615
TGTTTGATCCCAGGCTTTGATGGCGCATACTTTTCGTCCGAATCAAAGGATGCGCTATGGGCCAGGTTCTTCATGGGAGCGCCACGACGACAGAGGCGATCCGTCGAGCGATACAGCATAGTCAAGAGAGCCTGAGGGCGCTGGCGAAGCGCTACGGCATCAATCAGAAGACGGTTAGGAAGTGGAGGAACCGGACGTCGGCCGCCGATCTTCCGACTGGCCCCAGAGATCCGAAGTCGACAGTGCTATCGACTGAGGAAGAGGCGGTCATCGTCGCCTTTCGGCGTTATACGCTGCTGCCACTGGACGATTGCCTCTATGCTCTCCAACCGACGATCCCGCATCTGTCGCGGTCATCCTTGCATCGCTGCCTGCAGCGTCACGGGATAGGCAGGTTGCCGGATGTCGAGGGCGACAAGCCGGCAAGGAAGAAGTTCAAGGCCTATCCAATCGGCTACTTCCATATCGACGTCGCCGAGGTCCGAACCGAGCAGGGCAAGCTGCATATGTTCGTGGCCATAGATCGGACCTCGAAGTTCGCTTTCGTCGAGCTGCACGAGAAGGCAACGACAGCGGTCTCCGCCGATTTCCTGCGCCAT
>NZ_JAMYQI010000051.1:0-585 GCF_040320805.1 Mesorhizobium sp. M0615
TCTGGCGCCTTCCGTCCCAGTCGATACCGACCGCGATCAGCACCGCCTGGCTCATGACAACACCGGCTTCACGCACCTTCTCGTAGCGCGCATCGAGGATGAGGTAAGGAAACGGCTCTTGAAGGGGGCGCCTGGCAAAGGCAGCGAGGCTCTCGTCCAGCCGCTTGTTGATGGCCGAGATCGACGAGGCCGAGAAGGCATGGCCGCACAGTTCTTCCGTGATCGCCTTCACCTTGCGGGTCGACACGCCCTGCACATACATCTCCGCCAGTGTCGCCACCAAGGCCCGCTCGGAACGCTGGTAGCGCTCGAACAGCTCGGTGGAGAAGCGCCCGGCCCGGTCCTGCGGAACCCGCAGCTCGAGCTTGCCGACCCGCGTCACAAGGGTACGGCCGTAATAGCCCGAGCGATAGCCAAGCCGTTCGGGCGTGCGCTCGCTCTTCGAGGCACCCAGCGCCTCGTCCATCTCGGCCTCAAGCACCTCCTGCATCACCGCACGGAGCACTTCGTGCAATCCATCCGGGTTCGAAAGCAAAATGTCTTTGACGGCAGCGCTGGCGGTCTTAACTTCAGTCTTGGTCATGG
>NZ_JAMYQI010000052.1:0-559 GCF_040320805.1 Mesorhizobium sp. M0615
TCACTGCCGGTGAGGATGGCAACCACCGGCTCCGTGAAGGGCGCTGGTGGCTGGTTCCTTTCTGGGCGAAGGAGATGCCCAAGGCAGCGCTTCAATGCGAGGATTGAGGGCATCGATACGGCGCCCGCCTTCCGCGATGCCTTCAGGTCAAAGCGCTGCCTGATCCCTGCCGATGGCTTCTATGAGTGGACGATATCGCCAGCCGACGGCAAGAAGGATCCTTGGCACATCTACCAGCCAGACCACGCGCCTTTCTGTTCGCCGGCCTTTGGGCTTACAATTCCAATCTCGACATAACCAGTTGCACCATCATCACGGAGCCTGCCGCAGAACCGATGAAGCAATTGCATGATCGACAGCCTCTCATTCTCGACCAGACATACTATGACGCCTGGCTGGACCCGGCGACGCCCAAGGACAGCCTCAAGGACATTCTAAGCCACGACATCGATGGTCAGCTGCAGTTCAACCGCGTTGGGCGTGAGGTGAACACGAGCGCCGTCAACAAGTTGCCCAACGACCATCCCGGCCTGGTCGGGCCGATCAACCCCCTATGAGC